>JAWVZO010000110.1:0-8399 GCA_033722135.1 Gammaproteobacteria bacterium
CCTACTACGCGCCGGTCGGCGACGAGGTGGCGCTCTACGAGGCGGCCTACGGCGCGCGCATGCCGATGATGCTCAAGGGGCCGACCGGCTGCGGCAAGTCGCGCTTCGTCGAGTACATGGCCTGGAAGCTCGGCCTCCCGCTGGTTACGGTCGCCTGCAACGAGGACATGACCGCCTCCGACCTGGTCGGCCGCTTCCTGCTCGACGCCGACGGGACGAAATGGCAGGACGGGCCGCTGACCACCGCGGCGCGGATCGGCGCGATCTGCTACCTCGACGAGGTGGTCGAGGCGCGCCAGGACACGACGGTGGTGATCCACCCGCTGACCGACCACCGGCGCCAGCTGCCGCTCGACAAGAAGGGCGAGGTGGTGAACGCGCACCCGGACTTCCAGCTGGTGATCTCCTACAACCCCGGCTACCAGAGCCTGATGAAGGACCTCAAGCAGTCGACCAAGCAGCGCTTCGGCGCGCTCGACTTCGACTACCCCGAGGCTTCCCTCGAGACGGCGGTCGTCGCCCACGAGTCCGGCGTCGACGAGGCGACCGCGGGCAAGCTGGTGCAGATCGCCCACCGCGCGCGCAACCTCAAGGGGCACGGACTCGACGAGGGGATCTCGACGCGCCTGCTGGTCTACGCCGGCCAGCTGATCGAGCGCGGCATCGACCCGGCTGCCGCCTGCACGATGACCATGGTCGTGCCGCTGACCGACGACCCCGACATGCGCGACACCCTCGACGCCGCGGTGCAGACCTTCTTCGGCTAGCGTCGCGACGCCGGCCCGGGCCGCTCCCGCCGTGACCCTCGACCTCGACGACTACCGCGCCCGTCTGCAGGATGCCGACCCGGTCGTGGTCGACACCCTCGAGGCGGTGTTCCAGGAGGCCTCGCGGGTGATGTCGCCGGCCGGACTTCACGACTACCTCGAGGGCGCGCGCGGGCTGTGCGACCTCGGCCGCGGCAACGGTGTGGTGATCAGCTACCTCGAGGAGATGCCCGCGGTGGTGCGCGAGTGCGGCGAGGACGTGCTCCGCGACGTGGTCGCCGCGGCGATGAAGCTCGCCTCGATGACCTCCGGCGAGGTGATCGCGCTGCTGATGGCGAGCCTGCCGACCGCGGCACGACGCCTCGGCGACCCGGAGCTGCTGCGCGGCTACCTCGGCCTGGTCCACCAGCTCTCGGCGCGCGCGGCGCGCGGCCTGCGGCCGATGCTCGGCCACGTCGACGAACTGCTCGGCAAGCTGACCCTCGGCGGGCTGCGCCGCTGGGCCTTCTTCGGCGCCGACGCCTACCGGCGCGATATCCCGAACCTGCAGGCCTACTTCAACCTCGAGACCGCGGACTCGCGGGCGGTGCTGCAGCGCGAGCGGCGCGGGACGCTGTTCGTCGACACCCAGCGCAAGCTCAACTTCTACCTGCGCGCGCTGTGGGGACGCGATTTCTTCCTCCGCCCGGCGGCCGCCGACCGCGACGGATTCCGTCCCTACATCGAGCACCGGGTGCTGCACCTGCCCGATGCGATCGATGCGACCGGCGACGTCGGTGGTCTCGAGTGCTACCGCGCGACCGCCGCGCACATGGCCGCGCACCTCTGCTACACCAGCCGGGCGATCTCCGCCGAGCAGCTGAGCCCGGCCCAGATGTTCTTCGTCGGCCACCTCGAGGACGCGCGCGTGGAGTACCACGCGGCGCGGGCTTTCCCCGGGCTCGGCCGGCTCTGGCGCGCGCTGCTCGCCGTCGAGCGGGAGGGCGACGCGGAGCACCCGACGGTGGCCCTGCTGGAGCGGCTCGCGCTGGCGCTGCTCGATCCGGACGCGTCCTGCGGCGACGCCGATCTCGACCGCTTCGCCGCGGGCTTCCACGCGGCCGTCCCCGGGCGCGCCGACGACCCGCAGCTCTCCTGGGATCTCGGCATCGAGCTGTTCAACCTGTTCGCCGCGCGCCGCGAGGTGCCGAGTCTGCGCGTGCTGCAGGGGCTGCGCATCCCCTACCGCGACGACAACCGTTACCCGTGGGAGTTCGCCGAGTTCGACTGGCGCGACGACGTCGAGTACGTGCCGGCCAGCCAGCGCCAGGTGCGGCGCACGGTCGGCGCCGTCGAGATGGCCAACGAGGTCGACTGCGAGTTCGCCGGCGACGACGCCCAGGAGATCTGGACCTGCCCGACCGAGTTCTTCCCCTACGAGGACGAGGGGGTCAGCTACAACGCGATGTGGGGCAGGGAACCGGTCTCCGATCCGTACCACTACCCCGAGTGGGACTACCAGGTGCAGCTGCACCGGCCCGACTGGGCCACGGTCTACGAGCGCCGCCAGCCGCGCGGCGACCCGGCGGCGGTCGATGCGATCCTCGCCGAGCACAGGCCGGTCGCGCAGCGCATCCGGCAGATCGTCGACCGGCTCACTCCGGCCGGCGTGCAGCGCGTCCGCAACATGGAAGACGGCGACGAGATCGACCTCAACGCCGCGGTCGACGCCATGGTCGCGCTGCGCATGGGCGAGCAGCCGAGCCCGCGCATCACCATGCGCCACGTCATCCGGCGCCGAGACCTCGCCGTGGTGGTGCTGCTCGACCTCTCGGAGTCGACCAACGACCCGGTGGACGGCGACGGGCGCACGGTGCTCGACCTGACCCGCGAGGCCGCGGCGCTGGTCGCCACGGCGATCGCCGGCATCGGCGACCCCTTCGCGATCCACGGCTTCGCCTCCGACGGTCGCCACGACGTCCAGTACTACCGGTTCAAGGACTTCGCCCGGCCGTTCGACGACGACGCCAAGGCGCGCCTCGCCGGCATGCGCGGTGGTCTCTCGACGCGCATGGGCGCCGCGCTGCGCCACGCCGGACACCACCTGCTGCGCCAGCCCGAGCAGCGCAAGCTGCTGCTGCTGGTCACCGACGGCGAGCCGTCCGACATCGACGAGCGCGACCCGCAGCACCTGCGCCACGACACCCGCAAGGCGGTGGAGGAGCTCCACGCCCGCGGGGTGCTGAGCTACTGCCTGACCCTCGACCCGGAGGCGGACGCCTACGTCCGCCGCATCTTCGGCGAGGGCCGCTACACCGTCGTCGACCGCGTCGAGCGCCTGCCGGAAAAGCTGCCGATGCTCTTCGCGAGCCTGACGAGCTAGGGGGGCGGATCGTGTGCCGCGCCCATCGCGTCGAGCGCCGCGCCGCGCCCCGGGCGGCCCGCTGACCGTGCGACGCTACACCCGCCACGACGAGGTCCCGGTGTTCGAGCGCCGGGAGGCGACCCTCGACGCGAACCGCTACAACCGCGCCTGCCTGGTGCGCAAGCATGCCCCCGGCGGCCGTCTCCGGCTCGCCCTGCCGACCCTGCGCCACCTCGACCTGATCCTGCAGGAGGATGCCTGGATCGTCGTCGACCGCGACCTCGGCGACATCCCGCTGCTGGCCTGGAGCGGTTTCGAGGTCGATCCCGAGGAGCGCCTGCACCGGCCCGTCGCCTGCGGCCTGCGGCTCTACCACGCGCAGGCCGGCCTGCTGCTCGGCCGGGTGCTCGAGGAGCTGGCCGGGCTGCTCGATGCCTGGCTCGTCGAGGCGGACGGCGATCGCGGCCGGGTGCTCGACTTCCCCGGGGAGGGATGAGCCCCTCGCCATAAGGCGAATCTGATACTATCCGGGGACCCTATAAGGACTACGATTCGGGGGCGTGCCGGGATGAACGTCACACTGCGCCAGCTCCGGGTGTTCGAGGCGGTCGCCCGGCACCTCAGCTTCACCCGTGCGGCCGAGGAGCTGTTCCTCACCCAGCCCGCCGTCTCCATGCAGGTCAAGCAGCTCGAGCAGCACGTCGAACTGCCGCTGTTCGAGCAGGTCGGCAAGAAGGTCAGCCTGACCGAGGCCGGTCGCGAGATGCAGTTCTACAGCCGCGCGATCATGCAGTTGCTCGACGAGGCCGACGACGTGCTCGACGGGTTGCGCGGCGGCGAGCACGGTCACCTCGGTCTCGCCGTCCCGAGCACCGCGAACCAGATGACCATGAACCTGTTGGCCGCCTTCCGCAGGCGCAACCCGGCGTTCACCTTCAGCATCGATATCACCAACCGCGAGGGGCTGCTGCGCCGGCTGGAGCTCAACGAGTGCGACCTGGTGATCATGGGCAGGCCGCCCGAGGAGGTGGCGCTGGAGGCGGTGGCGTTCATGGAGAACCCGCTGGTGGTCATCGCCGCGCCCGATCACCCTCTGGCGGAGCGCCGGCGCATCGACCCGGCGAGTCTGCGCCAGGAGACCTTCGTGATCCGCGAGCCGGGCTCGGGCACGCGCATCGCGATGGAGCGCTTCTTCGCCGAGCACGGCTGGCACCCGGACCAGGGCAGCGGCATGGAGATGACCAGCAACGAGGCGATCAAGCAGGCGGTCGAGGCGGGCCTCGGCCTCGGCATCGTCTCGCTGCACACCCTCGACGTCGAGCTCGCGGCCGGGCGGCTGAAGGTGCTCGACGTGAAATCGTTCCCGATCCTGCGCCACTGGTACATCGTGCAACGCAAGGGCAAGCGGCTCTCCGCGGTCGCGTCGCGTTTCCGCGAGTTCGTCATCGCCGAGGCCGGCAGCGTCTGGCGGATCCCCGGCGAGGGGTGAGTCCGCCCGGAGCCACGTCCGGGTGGCCGCGGGCGGTCCTTTTCGGCGATTTTCTCCCGTATAATGAGCGGCTTGATCGTCCCTTCCCCTGGACCAGCCCTTGAACCCTCCCGAGGCCATCAGCGCCGACCTGCGTGACGCGCACGATCCCGGAGCGCGACACGCGCCCGCGCGCCTCGAGATCACCGGGCTGGAGGTGCAGCGCGGGGAGCGGCGCCTGTTCACCGCGCTCGACTTCGCCGTCGCCTCCGGCGAACTCCTCCACGTGCGTGGCCCCAACGGCTGCGGCAAGACCACGCTGCTGCGTGCGCTGTGCGGCCTGCTGCTGCCGCAGGCGGGGGAGATCCTGTGGAACGGCGAGCCGATCCGGCGCCTCGCCGAGGACTACACCCGCGACGTTCTCTACCTGGGCCATCTCAACGGCATCAAGCATGAGCTGACCGGCGTCGAGAACCTCCGCGTCGCCGCGACGCTCGACGGCGACCGGGTCGGCGACGCGGCGATCTGGGACGCGCTGGCGCGCATCGGCCTCGCCGGCTTCGAGGACCTGCCGACCCTGGTCCTCTCGCAGGGGCAGAAAAAGCGCGTTGCCCTGGCCCGGCTGTTCCTCACCGGCGCGCGGCTGTGGATCCTCGACGAGCCGTTCGTCGCCCTCGACGTCAGGGCCGTGGCGCTGCTCGAGTCGCTGATCGTCGCCCACGTCGCCCGCGGCGGTATCGTCGTCATGACCACCCACCAGGAGGTCGCGCTGACCTCCGGCACCATCCGCACCCTCGACCTCGGCGAGGCGGGGCGGCCCCGGCGAGGCTGACGCGGTGTTCCGCACCTTCATGGTCATCGTCCGGCGCGACGTCACGCTCGCCATGCGCCGGCGCACCGACGTCCTGACGACGCTCTTCTTCTTCGTCATCGTGGCCAGCCTCTTCCCGCTCGGCATCGGCTCGGAACGCGAGATGCTGCGCTTCCTCGGGCCCGGGGTGGTCTGGGTCGCCGCACTGCTCGCGTCGATGCTGGCGCTGGAGCGGCTGTTCGCGAGCGATTACGCCGACGGCACCCTCGAGCAGATGCTGCTCACCCCGCAGCCGCTGTCGATCCTGGTGCTCGGCAAGGTGTTCGCCCACTGGCTCCTGACCGGACTGCCGCTGGTGCTGATCGCGCCGCTGATCGGCCTGCAGTACCACCTCGAGGGGACGTCGCTGGCGGTGATGGCCGCCGCGCTGCTGGTCGGCACCCCGGTGCTGAGCCTGATCGGCGCGATCGGCGCGGCGTTGACGCTCGGCCTGCGCGGAGGAGGTATACTGCTCTCCTTGCTGGTACTGCCCCTCTACATCCCGGTGCTGGTCTACGGCTCGGGCGCCGTGACCGTCAGCGCCATCGATGTGGCCGACGTGCAGCCCTTCATGGCGCTGCTGGGGGCGTTCCTGATCCTGGCCCTGGCCTTCTCCCCGCTGGCGACGGCCGCGGCGCTGCGGATCTCCCTTGAATGATCGGCAAGACAGGTTTGCGATGAAACGCCACTGGTTCCACTTCGCCGCGCCGAGCACCTTCTACCACCTCGCCGGCCGCCTCACCCCCTGGTTCCTGGGGCTGGCGCTGGTGACCGGCGTCGTCGCGCTCTACTGGGGCTTCTTCGAGACCCCGGACCGGCTCGGCGGCAGCAACCCGCAGAAGGAGTACTACCGCATCATCTTCGTCCACGTCGCGTCGGCGTGGATGTCGATGTGGCTCTACATCGTGGTTGCGGCGTGGTCGGCGATCGGCCTGGTGTTCAACACCCGGCTCTCCTACATGATGGCCATCTCGGTGGCACCGACCGGCGCGCTGTTCACCTTCCTCGCACTGTTCACCGGGTCGTTCTGGGGCAAGCCGAGCTGGGGCACGTGGTGGGACTGGGACCCGCGGCTGACCTCGGAACTGGTGCTGTTCTTCCTCTACGTCGGCTACTTGGCGCTGCACTCGGCGATCGACGACGCGCGCCGTGCCGACCGCGCCGCGGCGTTGCTGGCGATCGTCGGCCTGGTCACGGTGCCGATCATCTTCTGGTCGATCAACTGCCCCGACCCGAACCAGTGCGCCGCGCTCCACCAGCGCTCGTCGATGTCCGACATCGACGGCAACATCCTGTTCGGCATGCTCGGGCTGACCTTCGCCTTCTGGATGTACTCGTTCGCCACCTCGTTCATGCGGGTGCGCAGCATCATCCTCGAGCGCGAGACCGACACCGCCTGGGTCGCCGAGGTGATCGACAGGGAGGCCCCGCGATGATGGAGTTCCTCGCCCAGGGCGGCTACGCCTTCTACGTCTGGAGCTGCTACGGCATGGGCGCCGTGCTGCTGGCCGCGGAAATCGTCGCATTGCGCAAGCGGCGGCGAACCATTCTCTCCCGGCTCGGTCGATTGAAGCGTATGCGTGACGCCGAGGTGAACGAATGAAGGCCCGACACAAGCGACTCGCCCTGGTGACGGTCGCCATCGCCGGCGTGGCGGTGGCCGCCGCGCTGGCGCTGAGCGCCCTGCAGAGCAACATCGCCTACTTCTTCAGCCCGACACAGGTGCTGGCGGGGGAGGCGCCCAAGGACAAGGTGTTCCGCCTCGGCGGCATGGTCGCGGAGGGCAGCCTGGCGCGCAAGCCGGGCGACCTGACCGTGAGCTTCGTGGTCACCGACACCGCCAAGCAGGTCCCGGTGCGCTACACCGGCATCCTGCCCGACCTGTTCGGCGAGGGGCAGGGCGTGGTCACGCGCGGCCGGCTCGGCGGCGACGGCGTGTTCGTCGCCGAGGAGGTGCTCGCCAAGCACGACGAGTCCTACATGCCGCCCGAGGTCCAGGACGCCCTCGACAAGGCGCAGAAGATGGGCGTGGCCCAGGACGCCAGCGCCCCGTCCGGGTCGACCGTCAACTACTGATTCCCGCACCGAGGAACCGCCATGATCCCCGAACTCGGCCACTTCGCCCTGATCCTCGCGCTCTGCATGGCCATCGTCATGGCCGCGGTGCCGCTGGCCGGCACAGTCTGGAAGGTGCCCGGCTGGATCGCGCTGGCCCGCCCGACGGCCGGCGGACAGTTCCTGTTCCTCGCGCTGGCGTTCGCCGCGCTGACCGCCAGCTTCGTCGCCAACGACTTCTCGGTGGCCTACGTCGCGCAGAACTCCAACTCGGCGCTGCCGCTGCAGTACCGCATCTCGGCGGTGTGGGGCGGCCACGAGGGCTCGCTGCTCCTCTGGGCGCTGATCCTCGGCACCTGGACCTTCGCCGTGGCGCTGTTCAGCCGCGGCCTGCCCGATGCGATGGTTGCGCGCGTGATCTCGGTGATGGGCATGGTCAGCATCGGCTTCCTGCTGTTCACGCTGCTCACCTCGAACCCGTTCGACCGCCTGGTGCCGCCGGCGCCCGACGGCCGCGACCTCAACCCGCTGCTGCAGGACCCCGGGCTGATCTTCCACCCGCCGATGCTCTACATGGGTTACGTCGGCTTCTCGGTCGCCTTCGCGTTCGCCATCGCCGCGCTGATCGAGGGGCGCCTCGACGCCACGTGGGCGCGCTGGTCGCGGCCCTGGACCATCGTCGCGTGGGTGTTCATGACCTTCGGCATCGCGCTCGGCTCCTGGTGGGCCTACTACGAGCTCGGCTGGGGCGGCTGGTGGTTCTGGGACCCGGTGGAGAATGCGTCGTTCATGCCCTGGCTCGCCGGCACGGCGCTGCTGCACTCGGCGATCGTGGTCGAAAAGCGCGACGCGCTGAAGAGCTGGACCGTCCTGCTCGCGATCCTGGCGTTCTCGTTGAGCCTGCTCGGCACCTTC
>JAWVZO010000111.1:0-8354 GCA_033722135.1 Gammaproteobacteria bacterium
AGGTTCTTCAGGGCACGGCGACCGATGGCGTCGGGCGCGAAGCGGTAGGGTGCGCCGTCGGCGAGGCGGTCGTAGGTCGCGCGCCAGGCGGGCGCGAGGGCAGCGGCGAGCGCACCCCTGAGCCAGACCCGCGCGGCGTGGATCGCGTCCGGGTCGACCGCCTGCGCCTGCTCGGCCAGGTAGCCCTCGCTCGGCGGGTTCAGCGCCAGCGCGACCAGCGCCGGGTCGAGGTCGGCGTCGAGCGTCGTGGCGAAGGCGTCGCGGAGGTCGTCGGGCAGGACCAGCTCGCGGCCCGCGCGCCAGTCGTCGGCCCGCTCACGCAGCAGGGCGACCGCCCGCTGTTGCCCGGCGTCCCAGCGGTTGAACGGGTCGGGATCGTGCGCCATCTGCACGGCCAGGTGGGCGCTGCGGCCGGGGAAGTCGACCCGCACCGGCGCCGAGAAACCGCGCAGCAGCGACGGGACCGGGCGCGAGGTGAGACCGACGAACGTGAACTCGCGGCGCGGACCATCGAGCTCGAGGATCCGGGTGGTGCCGGGGGAGGGGGCCGCTTCGCCGGCGAGCTGCAGCGGCAGCTCGCGTCCCTCCTGCGTGAGCAGGCCCGTCGCGACGGGAATCGGCAAGGGCGCCTTGCCGGGCTGTCCGGGCGTCGGGGGGCAGCGCTGCTCGAGCACCAGCGTGTAGCGGCCCTGCTCGGCGTCCCAGTGCTCGCCCACGGCGAGGATCGGCGTGCCGGCCTGGCGGTACCAGGTCATGAAGTCGCCGAGGTCGCGGCCGTTGGCGTCGCCGAGCGCGGCGACGAAATCTTCGACGGTCACCGCCTCGCCGTCGTGGCGCTCGAAGTAGAGGTCCATGCCGCGCCGGAAGCCGTCCGCGCCGAGCACCGTGTGCAGCATGCGGATCACCTCGGCGCCCTTGTTGTACACCGTCATGGTGTAGAAGTTGTTGATCTCGATGTACTGCTCGGGACGCACGGGATGGGCCATCGGCCCGGCGTCCTCGGCGAACTGGTGGGTGCGCAGCAGGTTGACGTCCTGGATGCGCTGCACCGACGGCGAGTAGGTGTCGGCGGAGAACTGCTGGTCGCGGAACACCGTCAGCCCTTCTTTCAGGCTGAGCTGGAACCAGTCGCGGCAGGTAACCCGGTTGCCGGTCCAGTTGTGGAAGTACTCGTGGGCGACGATGCTCTCGATACGCAGGAAGTCGGCATCGGTGGCGGTCTCCGGCCGGGCCAGCACCGCGGCCGAGTTGAAGACGTTGAGCCCCTTGTTCTCCATCGCGCCCATGTTGAAGTCGTCGACCGCGACGACCATGTAGGTGTCGAGGTCGTACTCGCGGCCGTACTTCGCCTCGTCCCAGGCCATCGCCTTGCCGAGCGCGGCCAGCGCGTGGTCGCAGCGATCGGCATTGTGGTGCTGGACGAAGAGCTCCAGCGCCACCTCGCGTCCCGACATCGTCGTGAACGCCCCGCGCGCGCAGGCGAGGTCGCCGGCGACCAGCGCGAACAGGTAACTCGGCTTCGGGAACGGGTCCTCCCAGCGGACCCAGTGCCGGCCGTCGTCGAGGTCTCCCCCGTCCACGCGGTTGCCGTTCGAAAGCAGCACCGGGCAGGCCTCCCGGTCGGCGATCACGGTGGTGGTGAAGCGCGCCATGACGTCGGGGCGGTCGGGATACCAGGTGATGCGCCGGAACCCCTCGGCCTCGCACTGGGTGCAGTACATCCCCGACGACAGGTAGAGACCCTCGAGGGCGGTGTTGGCCGCCGGCGCGATCGTGGTCTCGACCTCGACGACGGCGCTCTCCGGTACCCCCGGGACGGTCAGGGTCTCGCCGTCGACCCGGTAGTCCGCGGGCTCCAGCGCCCTGCCGTCCACGCGCAGCGCGCGCAGTTCGAGCTCGCTGCCGTGCAGCGTCAACTCGCCCTCGGCCTGCCGGCGCACCGCCATCCGGCTGGCGACCCGGGTGGCGTCGGGGGCGAGTTCGAAGCGCAGCTCGACCTCCTCGACGGTGAAGGCGGACGGGCGGTAGTCGGCGAGGCGGATCGAATCGGGCATGTGGGATCTCGTTTGCGGGGCGGTTGGCGTGGTGGGCGATCGGGTCAGTGCACGCGCGGCGGTCGGGACGGGTCGGGACCGATCGTGATCAGCAGCAACTGGTGACCCGGGGTGATCGACAGTCGGTGGGCTCTGCTGTTCCCGTCCGGCGTGGTCAGTTCGAGGCGCAGGGTACCAACAGGCACGTGGCCGCGCAGGTACGCGGTGCCGTCACGGCCCGTGCGGTCGGGGAGTATGACCGGCGTGGCGGGGTGTCCGTTCACCGCCACCCGAAGTTCGGCCGGCAGCGAGATGAAAACCTCGCGGGTCGGTGGGCTCGACCCGGGCGGAGCGTATTGCGCCAGCAGCAGCGCCACGATCCCGGCCAGCGAGAAGAGCGCGAGGTGAGCGACCGCCCAGCGGCGGAAACGGTTGAGCAGCCGTGCTTCGGGCACGGTGCCGATCAGGAACGGACGCCAGCCGTCGGTGGCCCCGAGACGATGGCGTACCGGGTTGAGGAGGTGGCCCTCGGCGCGCAGCTTCTCGGTGATCGCCCGCTCGGCGTCCTCGCGCGCGGCCTGCCACTCGCGGATGTCGACCTCGCCGTCGCCGTCGCGGTCGTAGCGCGCGAGCAGGAACGGACGGTCACGCTTCCAGGTGCCGAGCAGCGCCGCGATGTCCGAAGCGCGGTCGTGGTGCAGGGGGTCGCCCCCCTCGGTAACCAGATCGCCGAGGGCGTAGAGCGGGTCGCCCGGCGCGATGTACTCGCCGCGGTAGATGAAGTCGCCCCGTTCCTCGTGGAAGCGGCGCGCAGTGACCACCTCGGCACCTTCCGGGTCGATCAACGCCTGGCCGCTGTCATCGGCGAGCAGGAAGACGCTGGCGCTCTGGCCGCGCTCGACCAGGAAGTGCTTGCCACCATGCTTGCGGTAGACCGCGTAGCGCAGCCAGACCGCCGGCGGCGTCCAGGCGAACCCGATGCCGTCGCCGCGGCCCGGGAGCGCCGCGCGGCCCTCGAGCTCGACGTAGCCCTGCGAGGCCGTGGCGATGCGCGAGCGGGGCGTGTCGGCGATGGCCCGGTAGCGGCGGTAGGCGCGCAGCCAGGCGACGAATCCGAGCACGCCGATGGCGCCGACCGCCCACGCCTGGTAGGCAGGCTCGACCACGCCGAGCGCCAGGCCGACCAGCAGCGGGTAGAGCAGCAGCGCGACGTTGTCGAGGTTGACGAAGCGCCAGCGGATCGACTCGCTGAGGAAGGTCGCGGCCATGGTCAGTCGCTGCCTGTGGCCAGTTTCCAGTGCAGGTAGAGCCAGGCACCGTACTCCGCGAGCACCCAGCGGATCTGCCGCCCGCTCCGCCACCACCCGTCGGGGCGGTACGGGTCCTCGCGCGCGGCGACGGTCGCGACCTCGAGCCAGTCGCCGTGCAGGGTACGCCAGATGTAGCCGGCGCGGCGGGTGTGCGACTTGCTGGTGGTGACCAGCACGCTGTCGATGCCCGCCGCGCGCAGCGCCGGGCCGACGAGGCGTGCCTCGCTGACGGTGTCGTAGGCCTCCTCGGCGCTGACCGCGAGCACCGCGTCGCGCGGCACGCCGAGCAGTTCCAGGATGCGCAGGCTGTTCTCCGCCCAGTGCGCGGCCGGCACGAAGCCCTGTGCCTCGAGCCGGCGCAGCACGTCGGTCTTGCGGTCGCCGTCGATCACCACGCGGTCGATGCGCCCCTCGCGGTAGAGGGCCGCCGCCTCGATCAGGCGCGGGAAGTAGTCGATGCCCGTGGCCAGGACCACGGCGGCGTCGGCGCGCGCGTGCGGCGCGTCGCTCACCAGGAAGCGGCCGGCCGCGCCGAGCAGCGCGGGCGCGGCGGCCCAGGCCAGGGCGAGCAGCACGACCGCGACCAGCAGGCGGCGTCGCCAGCGTCGCGGTGGTGGTTCGCTCCGCAAGTCGGTCTCCCGTCAGCGGTTGGCCAGCGCGACCCCGAGCGAGGTGACGACCATGCCGGACAGGCTCAGCGGCCCGAGCGTCTCGCCGAACATCAGGTAGGCGAACAGCGCGGTGGTGGCGGGCACGAGGTAGAAGAAGCTGGCGACCCGCGACGCGGCGCCGTGGCGGATCATCAGGATCAGCAGCGAGATCGCGCCGAGCGACAGCACCACCGTCAGCCAGCCGAGCGCGAACAGGAACTCCCCGGTCCAGTTCACGTCCATGGTCTCGAGCAGCGGCGCGAGCAGCGCCATCACCACGGCGGAAGCGGCGAACTGGATCACCGAGCCGCTGCGCACGTCCATGCCGCCGCCGTGACGCTTCTGGTAGAGGGTGCCAAGGGTGATGCCGAGCACGGCGACGAAGGCGGGCAGGACGTTGCCGAGGTTCGCCTCGGCGAGGCTCGCCTTGTCGGCCACGACCATGAACACGCCGGCGAAGCCGAGCAGCAGGCCGAGCCACTGGCGTCCAGAGACGTGTTCACCGAGGTACGGTGCGGCGACGACCGCGGTCAGCAGCGGCTGCAGCCCGGTGATCAGCGCCGCGGTGCCGGCCGGCAGGCCCCGGTCGATGGCGACGAAGACGCCGCCGAGGTAGGTGGCATGGATCAGCAGTCCGGCCACGGCGATGTGCAGCACCTGCCGCGGGGTCTCGGGCCAGGGCGCCCCGGTGAGCAGGGCCACCGCCAGGAGGATGGCGCACACCAGCAGGAAGCGGATCAGGAGGAAGGTCAGCGGCTCGGCGTGGGGCAGTCCGAACTTGGCGCCGATGAACCCGGTGCTCCAGAGCATCACGAACAGCAGCGGAACGATCCGGACCAGCGCCTGGCCGTCGCTCGCGGAGTGGCTCGGCGTCGGGGTCATTGGCTCGGGGCCGGGCCGGTCACGGATCCGGGACGGTATCGGGTCAGCGACATCCGCAGCAGACGACCCTCACCGTCGCGGCGCTCGATGCGCACCGGCACGTAGTCGAGTCCGGGCGCATGCCAGAACAGCGTCGGCGGTTGGTCGCCCGGACGCATGCGGCGCAGGGTCAGGGCGTCGAAGGCGCCGAGCGGCGTGATCACGCGCTCTTCACCGAGGTGCTCGTGGACATAGGTCTTCAGGCGGCCACCGTCGGCCACCGGGTACTCTCCCGCGACCCGGCCGGCGCGGAGGTCCTCGACCACGGCCAGCACGAGGGCGTGCTTGTCGAGGGTCGCCTCGGGAACCGTCATGGTCCAGCGGTTGCCGTTGACCTCGTTGACGACGCGGCCGCGCTGCCAGTCGAAGCGGACGGTGACCTCCCGCTCCCGGCCCAGGCCGTGGCGGCGGAAGCGGTAGTGCAGGGGGCGCAGGCGATCGCCGGCACGCTCGAGCTCGGTGACCTCCTCGATTGCGCCACCGACCACCGAGGCGAGAATCCCCGAGGGCTCGACGCGCGACGTGAAGCGCCAGCGTCCCTCCGCGGACTCCTCCAGCGTGCGGGTGACCTCGGCGATCTCGTCGCCATCGCGGGTCAGCTCATAGGCGATGCGGAACGGGACGGGCTCCGCGCGGGCGGCCCCGGCGAGCAGCATCCCGGCAAGGCATGCGGCGAGGGCGGCAAAGGGTCCGCGTGGACGACGCGCGCTCATGCGCTACCCGGCGCGGCATCACCGGCCGGGTCGAGTCGCAGCGGAGCGTCGAGCGGGCGGCCGTCGAGCAGGATCCGCTCGCCGTCGAGCCGGACCCGGCCGTCGCAGAGCAGGCGGACGGCGGCGGGGTAGAGGCGGTGCTCCTGTTCCAGCACGCGCGCGGCGAGCGCGTCGGCGTCGTCGCCGGCCTGCACCGGAACGCGCACCTGCATCAGCACCGGGCCGCCGTCGACCTCGGCGGTCACGAAGTGGATGCTCGCGCCGTGCTCGGCATCGCCGGCCTCGAGACAGCGGCGGTGGGTGTGCAGCCCGGGGTAGGCCGGGAGCAGTGCCGGGTGGATGTTGATCATGCGCCCGCGGTAGCGCTCGACGAAACCGGGGTTGAGGATGCGCATGAAGCCCGCGAGCAGGACCACGGCCGGCTGGAAGGCGTCGATCAACTCGCCGAGCGCCGCCTCGAAGGCGGCCCGGTCCGGGAAGTCGCGGTGGTCGAGCACGCGCGCCGGCACGCAGGCGGCAGCCGCGCGCTGCAGTCCGTAGGCCCCGGGACGGTTGCTGATTACGGCGCGGATGTCGAGCGGCAGGCCGTCGTCCGCGGCGTCGAGCAGCGCCTGCAGGTTGCTCCCGCTGCCCGAGATCAGCACCACGGCCGACAGGCGTGAGTCGCTCACGCGGCCGGGGTCCCTTCGATGACGGCCGTGGCCGGTCCCTCGCCGGGTTCGATGCGGCCGATGATGCGATGGCCGAGGCCCTCCCGGTCGAGCCGCTCGCCGACCGCGGCGGCGTGGTCGGGCGGCAGCACGGCGACCATGCCGATGCCGCAGTTGAAGGTGCGGAACATCTCCGCCGTGGCGATCCCGCCGGCCTCCTGCAGCCAGCGGAATACCGGGGGCCACCGCCAGCTCGCGGCATCGATCACCGCGCGGCAGCCGTCGGGCAGGACGCGCGGGAGGTTCTCCGGCAGGCCGCCGCCGGTGATGTGGGCCAGCGCGTGGACGGGGTGGTGGGCGATCACCTCGAGCAACGGCCTGACGTAGATCGTCGTCGGTTCGAGCAGGCGCCCGCCCAGCGTCGTCCCGTCGAAGGGTCGCTCGAGGTCGTCCCCCGACCGTTCGATCACCCGCCGGATCAGCGAGTAGCCGTTGGAATGGGGGCCACTGCTGTCGATCCCGAGCAGCACGTCGCCGGGGCGGACGCGACTGCCGTCGAGCAGGGCATCGCGCTCGACGATGCCGACGCAGAAGCCGGCGAGATCGTAGTCGCCGTCGGCGTACATGCCCGGCATCTCGGCGGTTTCGCCGCCGACCAGTGCCGCGCCGGCCCGGGCGCACCCCTCGGCGATGCCGCCGATCACCGCGGCGCCCTGGTCCACGTCGAGCCGGCCGGTGGCGAAGTAGTCGAGGAAGAAGAGCGGCTCGGCCCCCTGGACCAGCACGTCGTTGACGCACATCGCGACCAGATCGATGCCCACGGTATCGTGCCGGCCGAGCTCGATGGCGAGCTTGAGCTTGGTGCCGACGCCGTCGGTGCCGGAGACCAGGACCGGGCGCCGGTAGCGGTCGAGCGGCAGCTCGAACAGGGCGCCGAAGCCGCCGAGCCCGGTCAGCACCTCGGGGCGGAGCGTGCGCGCGACGGCGGGCTTGATCCGGTCGACCAGCGCCTCGCCGGCCTCGATGTCCACCCCGGCGGCGGCGTAGGTCAGTCCCCCGTCGCGGGGCGATGCCCCGGCGGGGGGCGGATTCGATGGTTCGTTCACGGAGACGTCGCGGAGTGGCTGGCGGCGGCGACGATTCTACCAGCCCGCCCTCGCGCGGGGGAACGCGCCGCGCCGGCCGCTGGACGCCATGGGGGGGCTGTGCGACGATCCATTCTCTCCCCCGCCGATACCCGATCCGCCGTGACCGCCCCTCGCCCGTTCGCCCTCGTCCTGATGTTGTCGCTGGCGCTACTCGCCATGGGCGCCGCGCCCGGTCGCGCCGCCACCGGCGAGCTGTTCGCCGCCGAGGTGGAGGTCCCCGATGCCTCCGCCGAGGCGCGTGGCGAGGGCGTGGTCGATGCGTTCGCCACGGTGCTGACCAAGGTCACCGGCCGTCCCGATGCGGAGTCGTTCGCGGCGTGGCCGCAACTCCGCGACGCGGCCGACCGGTTGATGATCGAGTACCGTTACCGCACCGAGGCGCCTCCGTCTTCGGTCGCGGAGCCGACCGCGCCGCCACGCACCCTGCTCTACGTCCGCTTCGATCGCCAGGGTATCGAGTCCCTGTTGCGCCAGAACCGCCTGCCCCTGTGGGGCGACACGCGACCGGCCACGCTGCTGCTTCTCGCCGTCGAACGCGGGACCGAGCGTTTCATCTACACGCCGGACGCCATGCCCGAGGCGGCCCGCGCGATCAGCGAGGCCAGCAAGCGGCGCGGCATCCCGATCGTCGAGCCGCTGATGGATCTCGAGGATCGGGGCATGCTCCGCTTCAACGAGGTCTGGGGCGGGTTCCCGGAGGTCATCGAGCAGGTCACCGCTCGCTACGCCCAGGACGCCCTGCTGGTCGGACGGCTGTTCAGCGAGGGGGGCGATGCGTGGCGTGCCCAGTGGACGCTTCACGTCGACGGTGCGCGTGATCAGTGGCAGAGCCAGGGGGCGCTGGCCGAGACGCTCCGTGAGGGCGTGCACGGCCTCGCCGACCTGCTCGCGCGGCGCTACGTTCCCGATGCCGCCTCTGCAGAGGAGCG
>JAWVZO010000112.1:0-8291 GCA_033722135.1 Gammaproteobacteria bacterium
CCGAAGCCCACCCCGCGGTGGGTTTTTTCATGCCCGTCCAGGGTTCGATTCGAACCTGTGACCGTATCCCGATAGAGAAAGGTTCGACAGGCCGGTCATGACCGGCCTGAACGTCGTCGCCATGCGACGACGGCCCCGGAGGGGCGAGACCCGCAGGGTCGAGTCATCCTGTCGGGCGCGCCAGACAATGACCGAAGCCCACCCCGCGGTGGGTTTTTTCATGCCCGTCCAGGGTTCGATTCGAACCTGTGACCGCATCCCGATAGAGAAAGGTTCGACAGGCCGGTCATTGGCCTGCCTGAACGCCGCCACGATGCGTCGTGGAAGCCTGGCGCAGCGATGACGGTCACGAACCTGGCCTCGGCTGCCTCGGCGCGTCGGTGCCTCAACTGCTATACATGGGGCACAGGCCGGATAGGTGCGAGGGCCGGAGGCGATGGCGCTCTACTGCAGGATTTTCCACTTCGATTTCAAGCCGGGCAACGACGAGGCGGTCAGGATACTCGCCGAGCACGCCCGCGAGATCATGCAGCAGCAGGAGGGCTTTCGCTCGGTCACCTTCTTCGCCGATTACGAGAACGGACAGGGCGGCGCGATGAGCCTGTGGGATTCGACCGAGGCGATCGAGGCCTACATCAAGGGGTCCAGCGGCCTGATGCGCGTCGCATCCGCCGGACTCTTTCTCGGCAGGCCGAAATCGATGATCGCGGAGGTGCTCGACATCGACTGATCCACCTTCCGGCATGGCGTGCCCGGCGCCACGTCCGGGCCGGGCTGCCCGCCTTCGCCTGTTCCCCTCCGCTTCACGGGCCTTATACTCGTCCCTGGCCTGGGCAGAATGCGTCGCTTCGATGCAGCAGCCGGAAAAATTCCAGACTTACGCCTACTTTGCCATCTGCCTGGGACTCGTGCTCGCCCACGAGTTGATCTACAGCCTCTACGCCGGATCCGGCCGCTTCGCTTCCCTCGCTCTCGAACTGGCGATGCTGTTCGTCATCGCCGCGATCGTCGACCGCCTCGCCAGTCCCGGCCTGGCCGCGGTGAGGCCCTACAAGAAGCGGCGCTGGTACGGTTTCGCGCTCGATTTCGGGCTCTACGTGATGGTGGGATTCGGCGTGATCATCACCCCGCCGCTGCTCGGCAGCAGTGGCACCGACGCGGAGCTCGACGTGGCCCTGGGCGTGGCGGTGTTCGGCTATTTCGCCGCGATCGACAACACGCTGAAGCGCCAGCTCGGCTGGTTCCGGCGCAACGAGGTCAGCGTGGACGGGAGCTTCACGCTGGTGCCGATGGCGCAGAAGTTCAGCATCGTGATGACGCTGACCATCCTGGTTCTGGCGATCACGATCTCGTTCAGCACCTACCGGCTGATCCACAGCGGCGCCGTCGAGCGCATCGACCAGCTGCCGCTGCTGTTCCTGATCGAGGTGATGTTCATATTCGGGGCGCTGCTCGCGCTGCTGCTGCGCCTGATCCACAGCTACACGCGCAACATCCACGCGTTCCTCCAGGCGCAGATGGACGTGTTGCGCGGCGTGCAGAAGGGGGATCTCGAGCAGCGTGCGCCGATCATGGCGCAGGACGAACTCGGCCTGATGGCCGTGCAGATCAACGCCATGATCGAGAACCTGCGTGACCGCGACCGCCTGCACAAGACCCTCGAACGGGTGGTCGGATCGAACATCATGGAGAAGCTCCTCTCGACCGACGACGACTCGCTCAAGCGCGGCCAGGAAGACGAGGTCGCGATCATGTTCTGCGACATGCGCGATTTCACCAGCATGAGCGAGGCGGCCTCGGCCGAGGAGGTGATCCTGTTCCTCAACAACTTCTTCTCCGACCTCAGCGACATCGTCACCCGGCACAACGGCACCATCAACAAGTTCATGGGCGACGCCGTGCTCGCCGTCTACGGGCTCGAACACCAGGGCAATCCGGTCGATGACGCGGTGGCGAGCGTGCTCGAGATCCTCGAGCAGACGCGCCGCTGCGTGCTGCCCGACGGCGGTCACCCGGACATGGGGGCCGGCATCCATTTCGGCACCGTGATGGCCGGGACCATCGGTTCCGAGCAGCGCTACGAGTACACCTTCCTCGGCGACGCGGTGAACACCGCGAGCCGGCTCGAGGGGCTGACCAAGCGCCTCGAGTATCGGATCATCCTGTCGAGCGACGGCTACGACCAGCTGTCGGACGCGGTGCGCGAACGGTTCACCGACCTCGGCACGCAACGGGTGCGCGGCAAGTCCGAACCGATCCACGTGTACGGCACGGAGGCGAAGTCCGACGGGCTGTGAACGCGGCGCGTGACCCGGCGCCGGCGCGGGGTCAGAACATGAACTCGCGCAGCATGTACTTCTTCAGGTCGATGCCGTAGGCATTGGGCTGCAGCACGCGGCGGACCGCGTATTTCTCGCTCTCGGTCAACCCGCGGTAGTGGCGCAGGTTGACGATCCGCGGGGGATAGATCGGCTGCTTGGTGCCGTCGCGCACCAGCATCAGCTTCGGCAGCAGGTGGTGGTCGGGTTCGACCGAGATCACCACACCGATCTCACCGGAGCCGAGCTCGACCACGGTGCCGACCGGGTAGATGCCCAGGCACTGGATGAAGCGCTCGATCAGTTCGCCGTCGAAGAACACGTTGCGGTATTCGTACATGTTCTTCAGCGCGTCGGTGCTGGTGATGTAGCGCTGCTTGTTGGCGACGTGGGTCAGGCGATCGTAGACGTCGATGATGGCGACCATGCGCGCGTAGTGGCCGATGTCCTCGCCCTTCAGGCCCTTCGGGTAGCCCTTGCCGTTGACCTTCTCGTGATGGGTCAGGGCGATGTCGACCGCGCTCGACGGGATGCCCTTCAACCCGCGCAGGATCTCGGCGCCGTGCTCGGTGTGGCGCTGCATCTCCCGGGTCTCCTCCGGGGTCAGGCCGTAGCGTTTCTTCAGCACGGCCTCGGGAACCCGGGTCTCGCCGATATCGTGCAGCAGCGCGCCGAGGCCGAGTTCCTGCAGCGGATCGACGCCCATGCCGAGAAAACGCCCGAACGCCAGTGCCAGCGTGCAGACGTTCATGCTGTGGGTGATCTCGGACTCGTCGAACGCCTTGAGGCTGCTCAGCAGGACCAGCGCATCGGGGTTGCGGATGATGCTGCCCATCATGTCCGAGACGACCGCCTTCGCCTCGTCGGTGTCGAGGGCCTTGCCGATGCGGATGTCGGCGAAGATCTTCTCGACGTAGTCGTGGGCGCCCGAGTGGATCGATTCCGCGCTCTCGATCTCCTCCTCGAAGCTCTTCTGGTAGGGCTTGCCCGCGCCCTTGCCCGGCCTGGACGGCACCGGCTGTTCGCTGCCGCTCATGAGCTTCCTGCGCAGCGCCTCGTCCTCGATGTGGCTCTTCTCGATGTCGACGTAGGCGTAGGCGCAGCTCTTGCGCACCTCCTCGAGATCGGCCTCGTTGCCGATCGTGAAGCCCTGGAAGAGGAACTGGGTCTCGAGCCAAGGCCGGTCGAGCTCGGCGACGAACATGCCGATCTGCAGGTCCTGGCTGTCTACCTTGATGCGCATCGACGGCTGGGCGGCTGGGGTGTGACCGTGCGAACCGGGGAGCCATTGTACTGTGGCTCCCGCTGGGGAGGTAGTCTCGTGGCACCGCCTCCGCCGGGCGCGGCAGACGGGGCGCGCCCTAGTGCACCAGGCCCTGTGCGCGGATCCTGCCGAGCTTGCCGCGGAGCTGCATCCGGTAGAAACGGCGCAGTTCGCGCACCAGGTCTCGAGGGCCGCCGGCGTTCATGTGGCGCGCCAGGTGGTTGCAGTAGTGCGCCGCGTAACGGCTCGCGCGGTGGTAGCGCTGGCGTTCGTGGTGGGGCAGGTGCGGCGCCAGGCGGGCCTGACGGAACAGCCGGCGATGGAGGCCGTGCGGCAGACGGCCCCGTCCCTGGCGGGTGGCGAGCAGGAGGACGAGCACGTACTTGTCGATCTCCGCCTGGAGCTCGAGTTCGAGGCAGGTCACCGGGCGTTGCAGGACGGCGTGCCAGGCGACACCCAGGAAATGGCTGACGCCCTCGATCAGCAGGCAGAGGTCGGCGAGGTTGCCGTCGTGGAGACGGTGCAGCGGGTCGTCGGAGCGCAGGCGCTCGAGCAGGCCGGGTGCGAGGTAGAGTCCGAGTTCCATCTCAGTGCCGGCCTCACGGACCAGCAACTGCTCCTCGGGCCGCCAGCCGGGCGTCCCGGGGTCGCCGTCCGGGGCGTGTCCCGAGGCCACCAGGTGCTGCTCGGCTCGACAGCCCGGGTCGATCGCGTAGATCCTCTCGAGATGCTTCTGGACGGTACCGATCTGGGGCGCCATCGCCGCCCTCTCAATGCCGCCGGGTGTTGAGCCCGGGCGCGGGCTGGATGCCGTGCTCGCGGAGCCGCCGCGCGAGTCGCGGGCTGCCGGTTCTCAGCCAGAGCTCGTAGAGGCGCAGGAGCGTGCGCTGCTCGCGGGTGTGCATCGTCTCGCTGACCTCGCCGAGCACGTCGACGAACGGCGTGAACTTCGCGGCCAGTTCGCGGTAGACCGGGCTCAGCGCACGGCCGCGGAGCGTCCCGTCGAGGTCCTCGGCGAGGAAGCCGTAGGCGCCGCCGCCCATCGCGATGTAGTAGTCGACATCGACCGCTTTGCGTTCCAGGCTGTCGGCGAAGAAACCCGCGATGAACAGCGCCACGTCGCCCAGGCGGCGCAGCGCGGCCTGGCGCTCGGCGGCATTGCGGCTGGCGACGGCCTCGGCGTAGAGCAGCGCCAGCGGCCGCAGACCGGGCCCCTCGTCGGTCTCCTCGTAGAGGTTCTCGGCGTGGATGAAGTGGGTCAGCAGGCTGACGAGGTAGTGCGTGGTGTCGTCGTCGGCGCGCACTTGCTGACGGGCCATGGCCTCCGAGACGCTGGCCTGGAAATACTCGACGGCGGTGGTTTCGGTGATGAACCCTGACGCGGTACGGCTGGACATGGACACGCTCCTCTCGACGGGAACCGGCATGACTTCATGCCGGTTCTCCCGATCGAGTCTAGGCAGGAGAGGGGCGTCCGGTCACCTCTGGCCGACGTGGCGAATCTGTGAGATTATCTTGACTTTCATCACCATCCGCATGGCGTCGGCCCCACACTCGATGGAGCCGTCGCGTCCGGCAACGGGCAAGTGGAGCAGATCCGCCTTGCCCCCGCGCCAACATCTGCGCCACGGATCCCCCGCTTCGCCGGCGCCCTAGTTGCCCATGCTGACCTGCGCCCCGTCGGGCATCTTCGGCAGGCGGTGGGCGATGCCCTTGTGGCAGTCGATGCAGGTCTTGCCCTCCTCGACACCGCGCACGTGCTGGTCGAAGGCGCGCCGGCCCTGCCGGGTGAGGTCCATGTAGTCGTAGCCGTGGCAGTTGCGGCACTCCCGCGAGTCGGTTTCCCGCATCGTGCGCCAGACGTTCTGCGCCAGCTCGAGGCGCTTGGCGTCGAACTTCTCGGGCGTGTCGATGCTGCCCAGCATCTTGTGCCAGAGTTCGTTGCTGGCCTTGATCTTGCGGACGATCTTGTGCACCCAGGGATCCGGCACGTGGCAATCCGGGCAGGTCGCGCGAACGCCGGTGCGGTTCTGGTAGTGGATGGTGTCCTGGTATTCGACGTAGACGTTCTCGTACATCTCGTGGCAGGAGATGCAGAAGTCCTCAGTGTTGGTCCATTCCATCGCCGTGTTGAAGCCGCCCCAGAAGACGATGCCGAGGACGAACGCGACGACCAGCGCGCCGAGACCGTAGGCCCGGCCCCTGCCGGTCTTTCCGGGTCGTTCCGAATCAGTCATGGCTGAATCCTTTCTGTTCGTTGACTCGCGTTTGCGCGATCATTTGCCCGACAGCGCCTCGACCGGCTTGAACCGGTTGTCGACCAGCGGTTCGGCCACCGCCTGCGGCACGTGGCACTGGTTGCAGAAGTACCGGCTGGCCGACACGTTCGAGAGCTCCTTGCCGTCCCGGTCGCGGAAGTGGGTCAGGCTGATCTTGGTCGCCTTGGCCTCGCGGTAGTTCTCCCAGCTGTGGCAGCTCAGGCACTTGTTGTGGTTAGCCGTGATGAAGTAGCCGTCGATCTCGTGCGGGATCAGCGGCGGCTGCTGCACGTAGGCGCGCTCCATCGGCGGCCGCTCCCTCATCGTCGGCTTGAACTCGTGGACCTTGTTGGACTCGTCGATGCCGGTCTGTCCGCGCAGCGGGGAGACCACCTGGGCGGCGAGCAGGCCCGGGACGGCCGTGACGGCGAGGACCAGCAGCAGGATCGTGGTGGTGGTCTTGTTCATGACGAAGCCTCCAGCGTGTTGTTGAAACGGGTACCGAAACGGAAGACGTCCCGGTCGCAGACGTCGATGCAGCGACCGCAGTTGGTGCAGTTCATGTCGAGGATCACCGGCCCCCTCATCTCCGGGGCCCCTTTGAGGGCCGGCTGGATCACCTGGGGCTCGGGGCAGACGCGGAAGCACTCCATGCAGTCGTCGCAACGGTCGCGCCGGTCGGCGCGTATCCGCACGAGGCTGCCCGCGCCGAGCAGGCCGTAGGTCGCGCCCATCGGGCAGAGATGGCCGCACCAGCCGCGTGGCACCACCAGCAGGTCGAACAGGAACACGGCGAGCGGGACCGTCCAGGCGAGGCCAACCCCGAAGATCAGCCCGCGATGGAGCATCGACACGGGATTGAGCCACTCCCAGACCGCGATGCCGAGCAGTGCGGTGGCGATCAGGATGAAGGTGAGCAGCCAGTAGCGCGTCGCGCGGGAGGGCCTCGCCCGGGGACGGATGCCCGCCTTCTCGCGCAGCCAGGCCGCGGCGTCGGTGACCAGGTTGACCGGGCAGACCCAGCCGCAGAAAGCCCGCCCGCCGACGACGAGGTAGAACCCGGCGACGAGGCTCGCACCGAGCAGCGCGGTCGCCTCGGGGAGATGGCCGCTGGCCACGGTCTGCAGCAGCAGGAACGGGTCGGTGAGCGGCAGCACGCCGAGGGTCAGGCTCGACGACAGGGTGCCCGTGACGATCCAGATCCCGGCCAGGGGTCCGAGCAGGAACAGGCCGAGGATTCCCAGCTGCGAGAGCCGGCGCAGCAGCAGCCACTTCCAGCGCCGGCGCGAACGTGTGGCGGAGATCGGGATCGTGGCCGCGGTCATCGCAGTCCCCCGGGAGCGGGCATGCGGTCGGGCAGGTCGATGATCTCGTCGAGCAGCGGTGTCCCCGCCTTCTCCTGCTCCACCCAGCCCAGGCGGTAGTGGCGGCCGAGCTGGCCCTTGGCCAGCGCGGTCGGCACGACCTTGATCGCGGCGACCTCGAGCACGCACGCCGCCTCGCATTTGCCGCACCCGGTGCAGGCCTCGGAGTGGACCGTCGGCAGGAACCGGGCGTGACTGCCGGTGCGCTCGTTGTGGTCGGGTTCGAGGGTGATCGCCTCGTCGATCAGCGGGCAGACGCGGTAGCAGACGTCGCAGCGCAGGCCGAGGAAGTTGAGGCAGGTCTCCTGGTCGACCAGCACCGCGAGCCCCATCCGGGCGTCGTCGACGTCGGTCAGGCCCGGATCGAGGGCCCCGGTCGGGCACGCCCTGACGCACGGCAGGTCCTCGCACATCTCGCAGGGCACCTGGCGGGCGACGAAATAGGGCGTGCCGGCGGCGACCGGCTCGCCGAGCCGGGCCAGGTCGAGGGTGTCGTAGGGGCAGTCGCGCACGCACAGGCCGCAGCGGCCGCAGGCGCCGAGGAACGATGCCTCGGCGAGCGCGCCGGGGGGGCGCAGCGCCTGGGACGGCAGCGCACTGGCGCCACGGGCGTAGAGCGCCACGCCGCCGCAGAAGAGGGCGGCGCCGGTCGCGGTCATCGCCATCTCCTGGAGGAAGCGGCGGCGCCCGGGGCTCTGCGGCTCCGGCGGCGGCGCGTTCGTTCCCGGCCGGTTCACGTCGCTGCTCCTTCAGCGTTCCGCGATTACGCCTTGATCACGCGCACCGCGCACTTCTTGAAGTCGGTCTCCTTCGAGATCGGGCAGGTGGCGTCGAGGGTGAGCTTGTTGACCAACTGGCCGGCGTCGAACCACGGGATGAAGACGACGCCCTCGGGCACGCGGTTGCGGCCGCGCGTCTCGACGCGGGTCTCGAGTTCGCCGCGCCGGGTCTGCAGCTTGACCGCCATGCCGCGCTTCAGCCCGCGGCGCTTGGCATCCTCGGGATGCATGAACACCACCGCGTCGGGGAACGACCGGTAGAGTTCCGGCACGCGCCGGGTCATCGAGCCGGAGTGCCAGTGCTCGAG
>JAWVZO010000113.1:0-8183 GCA_033722135.1 Gammaproteobacteria bacterium
GTGGCCGCGGAGACCAGGCGCTGGTCGCCCTGCATCTCCCGCAACGGCGAGGCGGCCGGGTCGAGCCACTGGAACAGGCGCAGGCGTGCCCCTGGGCGGGCGATCGGCTGCGCCGCTGGGAAGGTGCCGTCGAGCCAGTTGCTGGCGACGTAGGGCAGCTCGTGCGCGGTCAGGAACGACGCGCCGTAGACCAGATCGGCCCACTGCACGCCGACCCCGTCGTAGCCGATGCGGGCCAGGCCCGAGAGGATGAAGTCGGCCTTGATCCGGTCGGCGCCGATCGCCGCGGTCAGCAACCCGCCGGTGGTGATCGCCACCGGTTCGAGTCCTTCGTCGCGCAGGCGGTCGAGGTAGGTGGCTCGGCGCAGCAGGCCCCCGTAGTCGGTCTCCGCCGTGCAGCCGCACGGCTCGAGCTCGCCGTCGAGGTTGCCGGAGTAGACCAGCGTGACGGGCGCGGCGCCGGCGCCGCCCGCCAGCAGGGCGAGGAGGAGGGGGATCAGGGGACGCAGCATCAGGGGGTTCTCCGGCCGATGTCGGCCAACATTGCGCGGGCGCGTTCCACCGTGCGCCGGGCCTGGAACAGCAGTTTGAGCCGGCTGCCCCCGCACTGGTTCCAGAGCACCGCGGCCCGGACCCCGGCCAGCAGCAGCGCGCGGATCCGGTTGGCGACCTCCGGGCGGTTGAGCAGCGTCGGCTCGCCGGTAACCATGATCCGCGGGCTCAGCGTGCTGACGGTCTCGGTGTAGGTGTCGGCCAGGCAGGCGACCACCTCGGGGTCGGTCAGTGGCCGCTCGTCCGCCAGCGCCTGCGCCTGCCGCACCCCGGTCCGGATCCGCTCGACCAGGTCGGGGCGGGCCTGGAGGCGGGGCGCGAGCTGGAGGAGATTGATCACGTAGCGCTGTTCGAGCGGCTCCCGCTCGCGGCCGATCTGCCGCTCGATCTGGCGCAGGCCGGTCTCGACGCCGTGCCTTCCGCCGAAGACGTCGGCGGTCGAGTCGGCGTCGAGCCTCAGGACGCTCCCGAGGCTCGCCTCGAGCGCCGCCTGGTCGGCCATGCCGCGCTGCGCGACCCGGTTGACGAGGTGAGCCGCCTGCAGGATGCCGGCGAGAGCAATGACGCGATCATCAAGCAATTTCATAGGAATGAAAGATTTATATAAAGTAAATTATTGACAATTTGCGCGTTCGATCACCGCGCCGCCGAGGCATTCTTCGCCGGCGTAAAATACCACCGACTGTCCCGGGGTGATCGCGCGCTGCGGCTCGGCGAACCGCACCAGCAGGCGGTTCTCCCCCGAGGCCCTCGCTTCGCACGGCACGTCGCGCATCCGGTAGCGGACCTTCGCCGTGCACGCCAGCGGCAGCGGCGGCCGCCCGGCGATCCAGGTCGCCTGATCGGCCTCCAGCGCCCAGCTCATCAGCCGAGGGTGATCGTGGCCCTGGGCGACGACCAGCCGGTTCGTGCCGGCTTCCTTGTCGACCACGTACCAGGGCTCGCCACCGGCCTCGCGCCGGCCGCCGATGCCTAGCCCGTGGCGCTGGCCGAGGGTGTAGTACATCAGGCCGTCGTGGCGACCGATCTCGGCGCCGTCGGTGTCGACGATCGGGCCCGGGCGGGCGGGCAGGAAGCGCATCAGGAAGTCCTTGAAACGGCGCTCGCCGATGAAGCAGATGCCGGTGCTGTCGCGACGGTCGTGGGTCGCCAGTCCCGCCTCGCGGGCGAGACTCCGGACGGCCGGTTTCTCGAGTTCCCCGACCGGGAAGCGGGCGTGGGCGAGTTGCCGCTGGTCGAGCGCGTGGAGGAAGTAGCTCTGGTCCTTGGCACCGTCACGGCCGCGCAGCAGCCGCCAGTGGCCGGCGCGATGCGCCACCCGGGCGTAATGGCCCGTGGCGATCGACGCCGCGCCGCGATCGAGGGCGTGGTCGAGGAAGGCGCGGAACTTGATCTCCCGGTTGCACAGCACGTCGGGGTTCGGGGTCCGCCCGGCCCGGTACTCGGCGAGGAAGTGCTCGAAGACCCGCTCCCAGTAGTCATGGGCGAAGTTGACCGCGTGCAGCGGCATCGCCAGCCGCTCGGCGACGCCCCGCGCGTCGGCCAGGTCGACCGCCGCGGCGCAGTAGTCGGCGTCGTCGTCCTCCTCCCAGTTCTTCATGAACAGGGCCTCAACCTCGTGACCGGCCCGCTGCAGCAGCAGCGCGGCGACCGAGGAGTCGACCCCGCCCGAGAGCCCGACCATGACCATCCCGTCACGCACGCGACGGTTCCGGCGCGCGGCCCGGCTGCGGACCGGCCCGGCGCGGCGCCATCCCGGCCCCACGGTTGATGCGGTGAGGAACCCTCATAACGAATAATTATGGGAGGTATAGATTTTACGAATTAGAGCGTGTAAAATTCGCGCTTCCTAATTTTACGCGCCGTACCCACCACCACACCACCGGGGGTTCCTCCATGAGCTACCAGAAAATCGAAGTGCCCAGCACGGGCGACAAGATTTCCGTCAACGACGACCACTCGCTGAACGTGCCGGACCAGCCCATCATCCCCTACATCGAGGGCGACGGCATCGGCGTCGACGTCACGCCGGCGATGATGAAGGTGACCGACGCCGCGGTCGAGAGGGCGTACGGCGGCAAGCGCAAGATCTCCTGGATGGAGGTCTACGCCGGCGAGAAGGCGACCCGGGTCTACACGCCCGACACCTGGCTCCCCGACGAGACCCTCGAGGCGGTGCGCGACTACGTGGTGTCGATCAAGGGGCCGCTGACCACGCCGGTCGGGGGCGGCATCCGCTCCCTGAACGTGGCGCTGCGCCAGCAGCTCGACCTCTACGTCTGCCTGCGCCCGGTGCGCTACTACCCCGGCACGCCGAGCCCGGTTAAGGCGCCCGAGAAGGTCGACATGGTGATCTTCCGCGAGAACTCGGAGGACATCTACGCCGGCGTCGAGTGGCAGGAAGGAAGCCCCGAGGTCAAGAAGGTCATCGACTTCTTCCGCAACGAGATGGGCGTCTCCAAGATCCGCTTCCCCGAGACCTCCGGCATCGGTGTCAAGCCGGTCTCCCGCGAGGGCACCGAGCGGCTGGTGCGCAAGGCGATCCAGTACGCCATCGACAACGACCGCGAGTCGGTGACCCTGGTCCACAAGGGCAACATCATGAAGTTCACCGAGGGCGCGTTCCGCGACTGGGGCTACGCGCTCGCCAAGAACGAGTTCGGCGCCACCGAGATGGGCGGCGGTCCGTGGTGCAGCTTCAAGAACCCCGAGAACGGCAAGGAGATCGTGGTCAAGGACGTCATCGCCGACGCCTTCCTGCAGCAGATCCTGCTGCGCCCGGACGAGTACTCCGTCATCGCGACGCTGAACCTCAACGGCGACTACATCTCCGACGCGCTCGCCGCCGAGGTGGGGGGCATCGGCATCGCTCCCGGCGCGAACATGTCCGACACCGTCGCGATGTTCGAGGCAACCCACGGCACCGCGCCGAAGTACGCCGGCCAGGACAAGGTCAATCCCGGCTCGCTGATCCTCTCCGCCGAGATGATGCTGCGCCACATGGGCTGGAGCGAGGCGGCCGACCTGGTCGTCAAGGGCATGGGCGGCGCGATCTCCAGCAAGCAGGTGACCTACGACCTGGAGCGCCTGATGGACGGCGCCACGCTGCTCAGCTGTTCCGGTTTCGGTGACGCGATCATCGACCACATGTGATTCCGCAAACCCGGCCGGGCGCCCGCCGCGGCGCCCGGCCACCTCCCCCAATCTCCCCCTTCCCGACTCGCGCCGATTGTTGAACCGGCACCGCCGAGGCGTGTCCAACACGGTGCGCGTCAGCCCCGTGGCCGGTCCCCGATACGGCTCGACATGGCATAATCCGGTCGACGCCGGCGTGGGCCGGCATGTTCTAAAATGACGGCGATGGGCGACCCGAAACGCAACGAGAGGAATGGGCAGGGCCTCGCGGTCGAGGCGGCGCGACCGAAGCTGAAACGGCCGCCGATGTACCGCGTGCTGCTGCTCAACGACGACTTCACGCCGATGGAGTTCGTGGTGCATATCCTGCAGATGTTCTTCGGCATGAACCGCGAGAAGGCGACGCAGGTGATGCTCCATGTCCACACCCGGGGCAAGGGCATCTGCGGCGTCTACACCCACGACGTGGCCGAGACCAAGGTCGGCCAGGTCAACGCCTACTCCCGCAAGCACGAGCACCCGCTGCTCTGCACGATGGAGGAGGCCTGAATCCAAGGAGCAGCCACGGCGGTGATCCGATGCTGAGCAAAGACCTCGAACAGAGCCTCAACGACGCCTTCCGCGAGGCCCGCGACAAGCGTCACGAGTTCATGACCGTCGAGCACCTGCTGCTCGCGCTGCTCGACAACCCGACGGTCATCGAGCTGTTCGACTCCTGCGCGATCGATCGCGACCGGCTGCGCCGCGACCTCGACGCCTTCCTCGACGAGACCAGCCCGCTGCTGGCCCCTAACGACACCCGTGACATCCAGCCGACGGTCGGCTTCCAGCGGGTGCTGCAGCGCGCGGTCATGCAGGTGCAATCCTCGGGCCAGAAGGAGGTAACCGGCGCCAACGTCATCGTCGCGCTCTTCTCCGAGCAGAAGTCGCAGGCGGTGTTCCTGCTCAACCGGCAGAACCTGACCCGCCTCGACGTCGTCAACTACCTGTCGCACGGCATTACCAAACTCGACGAAGAGGGGCCAGCCGACGGCGCCCCCGGCGAGGCCGACGAGGAGGCCGAGGAGGGCGCGCAGGGCAAGGCGCCGCTCGAGAGCTTCGCCACCGACCTCAACGCCATGGCCCGCGAGGGGCGCATCGACCCGCTGATCGGACGCGACCTCGAGGTCGAGCGTGTGGTGCGCATCCTCTGCCGCCGGCGCAAGAACAACCCGCTGCTGGTCGGCGAGGCCGGGGTCGGCAAGACCGCCATCGCCGAGGGGCTGGCCAAGAAGATCGTCGACGGAGAGGTGCCCGAGATCCTCGCCGAGAGCACCATCTACGCCCTCGACCTCGGCGGTCTGGTGGCCGGGACGAAGTACCGCGGCGACTTCGAGAAACGGCTCAAGGCGGTGCTCGACGCATTGAAGAAGAAGCCCGGCTCGGTGCTGTTCATCGACGAGATCCACACCATCATCGGCGCCGGCGCGGCGTCTGGCGGGGTGATGGATGCGTCGAACCTGATCAAGCCGTGGCTCGCCTCGGGCGAGCTGCGCTGCATCGGCTCGACCACCTACCAGGAGTACCGCGGGATCTTCGAGAAGGACCGGGCGCTGACCCGGCGTTTCCAGAAGATCGACGTCGTCGAGCCGAGCGTCGACGACACGGTCAAGATCCTCAAGGGGCTCAAGAGCCGCTTCGAGGAGCACCACGGCATCCGCTACTCGGCCCAGGCGCTGCGCGCCGCCGCCGAGCTTTCCGACCGCCACATCGGCGACCGCCATCTCCCGGACAAGGCGATCGATGTCATCGACGAGGTTGGCGCCGCGTTCCGCCTGCTGCCGCCGTCAAAGCGGCGCAAGACCGTCGGCGTCTCCGACGTCGAGGCGATGGTCGCCAAGATCGCGCGGATCCCGCCGAAGGCGGTCTCGGTCTCGGACAAGGAGCAGCTCTCGAACCTCGAGCGCAACCTGAAGATGGTGGTGTTCGGCCAGGACCGGGCGATCGACCAGCTCGCCTCCGCGATCAAGATGGCGCGCTCCGGGCTAGGCGACCTCGAGCGGCCGATCGGTTCGTTCCTGTTCGCCGGGCCGACCGGCGTCGGCAAGACCGAGGTGACCCGCCAGCTCGCCCTGACGCTGGGCATCGAGCTGATCCGCTACGACATGTCGGAGTACATGGAACGCCACACGGTGTCGCGCCTGATCGGCGCGCCGCCGGGCTACGTCGGCTTCGACCAGGGCGGCCTGCTCACCGAGGCGGTCAACAAGCACCCCCACGCCGTGTTGCTGCTCGACGAGATCGAGAAGGCGCACCCGGACGTCTACAACCTGCTGCTGCAGGTCATGGACCACGGCAAGCTGACCGACACCAACGGGCGCGAGACCGATTTCCGTCACGTCATCATCATCATGACCACCAACGCCGGGGCCGGGGAGATGAGCCGCCCGTCGATCGGCTTCACCGAGCAGGACCACGCCAGCGACGGCATGGCGGCGATCACGCGCCAGTTCAGTCCGGAGTTCCGCAACCGCCTCGACGCGATCATCCAGTTCGCGCCGCTCGAGGGCGCCACGGTGCGCCACGTGGTCGACAAGTTCCTGATCGAGCTCGAGGGACTGCTCGAGGCCAAGGGCGTGACCCTCGATGTGACGCCGGCCGCCCGCGAGTGGCTCGCCGAGCACGGCTACGACAGGACGATGGGGGCGCGGCCGATGGGCCGGTTGATCCAGGAGCGGATCAAGCGCCCGCTGGCCGACGAGCTGCTGTTCGGACGTCTCGCCGACGGGGGCGAGGTGGAGGTCGATGCCGGTGAGGGTGGCCTGTGCTTCTCGATCAATGGCGCGCCGGCCGAGCTGCTCGGGGCCGACAGCGAGCCGGCCTGACCCGGGCCGATGCGTTCCGCGGGTGGTCAGCGGTTGCGGTAGACGATTCGACCCTTGGTGAGGTCGTAAGGCGTCAGTTCCACCTTGACGGTGTCGCCGCGCAGGATGCGGATGTAGTGCTTGCGCATCTTGCCGGAGATGTGCGCGGTCACGACGTGGCCGTTCTCCAGCTTAACGCGGAACATGGTGTTGGGCAGGGTCTCGACGACCGTGCCTTCCATCTCGATATGGTCTTCTTTCGCCATCAAGTTTCCAGCGGACTCAGGCGCAGGGCGCCGCGGAAGCCCGCTATTATGGACATTCTCGCCGGCATGGCAAGGGCGCGACGGCGCGGGCGGTGCGCTCAGGACGGGACGGGGGCGCCAGGATCAAGGCGGTGCCAGCGACCGTCGCCGTACCACTCCAGCGGCCGGAAGCCGATCTTGTAGGCCATCTTCGGGCTGGCCCCGATCCAGTAGCCGAGGTAGACCCAGTCGAGCCCCGCGTCGCGCGCCAGTTCCACCTGGCGCAGCACCGCGAAGTTCCCGGGCCCGCGCCGCGCGGCGCATGGGTCGAACATGGTGTAGACCGCCGAGAAGCCGTCCTCGAGCAGGTCCACGATCGCCACGGAGACCAGCCGCTCCTCCGCGTACCAGGAGAAGGTCTCCGTCTCGCCCCAGGAACTCGCGAAACAGGCGAGGTAGTGGTCCGGTTCCGGGTCGTCCATGGAACTCCCGGGGTGGCGCCATGCCATGTAGCGGCGGTAGAGCTCGAACTGGGCCTCGTCGAACGCGAACGGGCGGCGCTCCAGGTGTAGGTCGCGGTTGCCGGCCAGGCAGCGCCGCTGGCTCCGGTTCGGTTGGAAGACGTCGACCGGCACGCGCACCGGCACGCAGGCGCTGCAGCCCGGGCAGCGCGGCCGGTAGAGATGCTCGCCGCTGCGCCGGAAACCGTGGCGGGCGAGGTGGGCGTAGAGCGGCCGGGTCGGGCGCCGCGCGGGATCGAGAAACAGCGTCACCGCCTCGCGCCCCTCGAGGTAGCCGCAGGTGTGGGGCGGACTGACGAAGAAGGTCGGGACGTCGTGTGGGGCGCTCATGCGGGGCTCTCGTCCGGGTGCGGCGTGCTGGTCCACGGTGCGGAAGGTTCCGCGGTGAGGCCGTCGAGCAGTTCGACGAAGCGTCGTCGCGGAAGCCGCTCCGCGCCCATGCGCAGAAGGTGCCCGGAGACCACCTGGCAGTCAAGGAGGCGCACGTCGAGGCGGCGCAGGCGAGCGCAGAGATGGGCCATGGCCACCTTCGAAGCGTCGCGCTGCCTGCTGAACATCGATTCTCCGAAGAACACGCGGCCGAGGCCGACCCCGTAGAGGCCGCCGACCAGGGCATCGTCGTGCCAGACCTCGACGGCATGTGCGTGCCCGAGGGCGTGGAGCCGGGCGTACGCCGCGCCCATCTCGGGCGTGATCCAGGTGCCGCCCGCACCGGAACGGGGAGCCGCGCAGGCTGCGACCACCCGCTCGAAACAGGTGTCGTAACTGACCCGGTAACGTCCCTGGCGCAGCGTCCGCGCCAGCCGCCGGCTGATACGCAGGCGCTCGGGGAAGATCACCGCGCGCGGGTCGGGAGACCACCACAGGATCGGTTCGCCCGTGCCGTA
>JAWVZO010000114.1:0-8139 GCA_033722135.1 Gammaproteobacteria bacterium
AAGGTGCAGCGGCTGCCGATCGAGAAGATCTCGCGGGCATCGGCCGACCAGCGCATGGGCCGCTGCGGCCGCGAGGGCCCGGGCCTGTGCATCCGGCTCTACTCCGAGGACGACTACCAGCGGCGCCCGCGCTTCACCGACCCCGAGATCCTGCGTACCAACCTGGCCGCGGTGGTCCTGCAGATGGCCTCGCTGGGGCTGGGCGCGGTCGAGGAGTTCCCGTTCATCGACCCGCCCGAGCAGCGGCTGATCAACGACGGCTACACGGTGCTGTTCGAGCTCGGCGCGGTCGATGCCGAGCGTCGGCTGACGAAGCTCGGGGAACGGCTGGCGCGGCTGTCGGTCGACCCGCGGCTCGGGCGCATGCTGCTCGCCGGGGCCGACGAGGGCGCACTGGCCGAGACGCTGGTCATCGCCGCCGCGCTCGCCATCCAGGACCCGCGCGAGCGCCCGGCGGAGCAGCGGGGGGCGGCCGACGCCGCGCACAAGGCGTTCGCCGACGAGCGCTCCGACTTCGGGTCGCTGCTGAACCTGTGGCGCTTCTGGCAGCAGCGCCGCGCCGAGCTGTCGCAGAACCGCCTGCGCAGGCTGGCGGCCGAGCAGTTCCTGTCATTCATCCGCATGCGCGAGTGGGCCGACCTGCACGGGCAGTTGAAATCGCAGGCGCGCGAACTCGGGCTGGTGCCGAACGAGGCGCCGGCCGAGGCCGACAACGTGCACCGGGCGATCCTGACCGGCCTGCTCGGCAACGTCGCCCGCCACGACGGCGACGGCGAGTACGAGTCGACGCGCAACCGCAAGGTGTGGATCTTCCCCGGCTCGGGGCTGGCGAAGAAGACGCCGAAATGGATCGTCGCCGCCGAGATCAGCGAGACCACGCGGCTGTTCGCCCGCACCGTGGCCGCGATCGACCGGCGCTGGATCGAGCGGCTGGCCGATCACCTGCTGAAACGCAGCCACCGCAACCCGCGCTGGCAGCAGCAGTCACAGCGGGTCGCCGCCGACGAGCAGTCGACGCTGTACGGGCTGGTCATCAACCCGAAGCGGCGGGTGAACTACGGCCCGATCGCGCCGGCGGAGGCGCGCGAGATCTTCATCCGCGAGGCGCTGGTCGGCGGCGGGCTCGACACGCGCGCGGGCTTCCTGGCGCACAACCGCGCCCTGGTCGAGGAACTGGAGACGCTGGAGGACCGGGCCCGCGTGCGCGACATCGTGGTCGACGAGCCCGTGCTGTACGAGTTCTACGACGCGCGCATCCCGGCCGACGTCTACGACGGGCCGACCTTCGCCGCCTGGTACCGGGAGCACGGCGATTCCGACCTGTACCTGACGCGCAACTCGCTCCTGCAGCGCGAGGCCGGCGAGGTCACGGCCGCGGCCTACCCCGACCACCTCGACTTCGACGGTCTCCGGCTGCCGCTGTCCTATCGCTTCGAGCCGGGCGCGGTCGACGACGGCGTGACGCTGACGGTGCCGCGCGCGGCCATCGCCCAGGTGCCGCCGGGGCGTTGCGACTGGCTGGTGCCGGGCCTGCGCGGGGACAAGATCGAGGCCCTGCTGCGCAGCCTGCCCAAGCCCTGGCGCCGGCGCTTCGTGCCGGCGCCCGATTTCGCGCGCGCCCTGCTGCAGCGGCTGCAACCCGACGAGCGCTGGCTCACCGACGCCATGGCGGCCGAGCTCGAGCGCATGACGGGCGACGGCCCGCCGCCCGAGGCCTGGCAGCCCGAGCGCCTCGAACCGCACCTGCAGATGCGTTTCCGCGTGGTCGACGAGGACGGCGCCGAGATCGACAGCGGCCGCGACCTCGAGGCCCTGGCCGCGCGCCACGCCGACGCCGCCGCGCGCGAGCTGGACACCGGCGAGTCGGGCTTCGAGCGCGACGACGTCGAGGACTGGGACTTCGGCGAGCTGCCGGAGACCGTGGAGATCGAGCGCCACGGCATCGGCATGCAGGTGCACCCGGCGCTGGCGGTGCGCGGCAACCGCATCGCGCTGACCGTGTTCGCGACCCGCGACGAGGCGGCGCCGGAGCACCGGGCCGGGGTGCGCATGCTCATCCGCCGCCGGCTGGGCCGCCAGCTGCGCGACCTGGAGCGCGGGCTCGAGGGGTTGAACCGGGTCGCGCTGCACTTCGGCGCCCGCATCGACGGCAAGACGTTCAGCCGCGACTTCGTCGACGCGGTGGTGGATCGGGCCTGCCTCGGCGACGGGGTGGCACCCCGCACCCCGGAGGCGTTCGAACGCGCGGTGGCGACCGGCCAGCCCCGCCTGTGGGAGGTCGCGGAGGCCCTGCTGGCCGAGCTGGACGCGATCGGCGAGCGCTACCGTGCCGTGCGCCGGCGGATCGAGGGCAACCTGCCGCTGAACTGGATCGAGCCCGCGCGCGACCTGTCCGACCAGCTCGACCACCTGATCTTCCCGGGCTTCATTACCGCGACGCCGCCGACGGCGCTCGCCGACTACCCGCGCTACCTCGACGCGGCCGCGCGGCGCCTGGACGTGCTCGACCGCGAGCCGGAGAAGGACCGGCGGGGTCGGGCCGAGGTCGAGGCGCTGTGGGCGCGGGTCCGGGAGGCGCTGCCACCGCTGGAGCGACTGGCCTGGGCCGACGAGTCGACCCAGGAACTGCGCTGGATGGTCGAGGAGCTGCGGGTGTCGTTGTTCGCCCAGCAGCTGGGCACGAAGCGTTCGGTCTCGCCGCGCAAGGTCGAGCAGCGGCTGCGCGCGAAATGAAGCGGCCCCTGCCGCGAGGCGGGGGCCGCGAGGTATCCGGGGCAGTCCCTTTCGCTACAGCAGACCGCCGTCCTCCTCGCCCAGGCCTTCGAGCAGGTCGCCATCGCTGTCGAGGTCCTCGATCAGCGAGCCACCGCCGCCGAGCGAACCGCCCGTCTCGTCGAGCAGCCCGCCGCCGGATTCGAGCAGGCCACCGCCCGACTCCAGCAGGCCGCCGCCGTCGCCCAGCAGGTCGCCGGTGGAACCGAGCAGGCTGCCACCGGTGGCGAGCAGGTCGTCGCCGCTGGACAGCAGGCCACCGTCTTCGAGCAGGCCGCCGTCGACGTCGCCGGCGGCCTGCAGCCCGCCCTCGCCGCCGGATGAGCGGCCGAGGATCCCGGCCGGCGGCTGCAGCAGCCGCCGGGGCGCGGTATCCGCGTCGGCCACATGGAAATAGTCGCCGCGCGCCATCACGCCACTGCCGGCATCGTTGGTCACGGCGATCGCGCCCTCGTCGACGTGGCCGTAGAGACCGGCCGCTCGCCCCGGCCCGGCACAGGCATCGTCGCACAGCTGCAGCGCGTACTGGGTGCCGCGCACGCCGATGGTCGCGACCGGCGTGATCATGCGGTAGGTCTCCTTCTCGCCCTTGCCGAGCGTACCGGTGATGGTGCGCAGGGTGCCGCGCAGGAAGCGCATGATCGCACTGCCGGCCGCGCCCCCGTGGCCGTAGCGTTCGATGGCGAAGCTCGACTCGGCGTCGAGCGAGACCAGCGCGGTGTCGCGCATGCGGATCTCGACCCGAGCACGTGCCGCGGTGGCGATCGTTTCCCCGGGATACACGACGTCGTGCCGCGTCAGCGGCCGGCGGAAGCCGTCTTCGTCCATGGCCGTGACCTCGCCAGCGCTGAAGACGATGCGTCCGGCCGGCTCGCTGCCGGCCGCCTGCACCGGCGCGGCCAGCACCAGCGCCATCAGCAGGCCGGCGACGAGCGCCAGGGCCGGACATGCGTGGCTGGGGTCACCGCCGTGGCGGCGGTCGGATACCGCTGCATTCATGGATCACCTTCCTCGGGGGGATCGGCCGGGGCGCGCGGCGCGCCCGGTTCGTCCGACAGCGCCATCCTAACCCGGATCCCCGCCTGCAAATCACTGATCGTTCAATGTTTTCCGTTTCTGTGAAGCAGTCGCCACGGCACCTGTGAAGGCCGTCACACGAGCGCGCGACTTGCCGCCCCCGGCGCTCAGCGGTCGAAGTCGTAGCGCAGGCGCAATCCGGCAACGCTGCGGTCGTATTCGAACAACGGCTGGTTGCTGTCGTTGACGCTGTGCGTGAGCCGCAACTGCAGACGCAGGGACTGGCGCGCGCGCCACTCGAGCATCAGCCCGGTGCGGTAGTAGTCATCCTCGCGGACCGTGGCGAAGCGCGGATCCGTCTCTTCGTAGTCGCTGCGCCGATAGCCGAGATCCGCGCTCAGCCGCCATCTCGGTGCGAGCCGCAGGCGCAGTTCGCCGCTGACCCCGTAGAGGTCGCGGGTGGCCCGTACCCGCGCCGCTACCGTGTCCCGGCGGGCCTCCTCTTCGCCCCAGGAGATCGAGACCGAGAGCACGGGCCGAAGCGGTCGTTGCCACAGGGCCGTCGTCCCGGCAGTCAGTTGCCACAGTTCCGAATCGCGTTCCGTCGCCGTCTCGTAGTCGAGCTGCGACCAGCGTCCCGACAGCTCGATCACGTGATGGTCCGAACGCGCGTAGCGCCAGTCGGCGTCCAGCCCGCCGGTGTCGCGGTACGAATCGCCGTCGAGGTACAACCGCTGGCCGTGGGCGCCCAGCGTCGTTCGACTGCGCTCGCCGCTCGCGACCAGGCCGCTGCGCAGCAGCACGCCACCGAGCGCGAACGGGTCGAACTCGTCGTGGAAGCGACGTTCGGCGTCGATGCTGGCGAACAGGCCGAGGTCCGGCACCAGCGGGTGCTCGATGCGCAGCCCGCCGGCGACGCGTGCGAAGTCGTCGGCCTGCTCCTGGCCCGATTCCTCGATCACGATGGGGCCGGACACGGTGTCGATCGAGTCGACCTCGTTCGCGCTGTTGACGTTGGTGTCGTGCCCGCCGCCAAGCTCGAGGTAGCCGCTCAGGGTGGTGCGGTAGCGGCTGGCGCGGCGGTCCAGCGCCGCCAGGTAGCGCTCGATGTCGGCCCGGACCGGCGCCGGGGGATCGTTCGCCAGCACGCGCCGGAACTCGCGACGCGCGTCGAGATCGTTGCCCATCGCGAAGTGGGCGCGGGCGAGCGCCAGGCGGGCGCGATCCAGTTCCGGCCGCAGCGCGAGCACGCGGCGCAGCGCGAACACCCCCTCGCCGTAGTGGCCGGTGGCGACCGCGGCGATCCCGTAGTAGAGGTCGAACACCGGGTCGCCCTCGTGCTCGAAGCGGTGCTCGCGCGCGAGCGCGTAGGCCCGCTCGAAGTGGCCCGCCTCGACGATCCGCGCCAGGCGCTCGAGGTCGAGCGCGCCCAGCGCGACGCCGGGCGCCGCCAGCAGCAGCGCCAGCAGGACGGGTCTCCATTCCGGGATCCGCACCGTGATTCGCCTCCGACGGGGTGAAGGCACGGGGAATGCACATACGGTGCCAAACGCCGCCGGCCGGGGCCGCCGCGTCGCGCGCCGGGTGGCACGAAAGCTGCAGCCGTGGCATCGTTCGGGCACCCCTCGGCGTGCCCTGCCGGGAACGAGGTACAGAAGCAGCCGCATGGCCGAATCGTCCCAGCTTCAGGACTCCACAGGGGCCGAGCTCGTGCGGCCGGGCGTCGAGCAGATCCTCGAGTCCGCGGCCGAGGGCATCTACGGGCTCGATCGCGCCGGCCGCGTCACCTTCGTCAATGCCGCGGCCGAACGCCTGACCGGCTGGCCGCGGTCCGAGCAGCTCGGCCGCGACGCGCACGAGCTGATCCACCACAGTCGCGCCGACGGCAGCCCCTACCCGCACCGCGACTGCCCGATCCATGCCACCCTGCGCGACGGCAAGACCCGGCAGCGCAGCGACGAGCGCTTCTGGCGCCGCGACGGCTCCAGCTTCCCGGTCAGCCTCACCTGCGCGCCGCTGAACGGCCCCGATGGCGAGACCGGGGGCGTGGTCGTCACCTTCTCCGACATCAGCGTCCAGCGCGAGGAGCAGCGCTACCGCTCGCTGATCGCGGCCAGTTCGGACTTCGTCTGGCGCTGCGACGCCGAGGGCCAACTGCTCTGGATCAGCGAGGCCTGGCTGGAGTTGACGGGCTTCACGGGCTCGCAGGCCCGGGGCCTCGGCTGGTTGCCGGCGGTGCACGAGGAGGACCGGGACGCCTACCTGCGCAACTGGGAACGGGCGATCCAGCACGGCGACCTGTTCGAGTACGAGTACCGGCTGCATTGCCGCGACGGCAGTACCCGCTGGCTGTTCGATCGGGCGGTGCCGGTGCGCGACCCGGACGGCAGGATCCTGGAGTGGATCGGCGCCGGCCAGGACATCACCGAGCGCCGCGAGGCCGAGGCCGAGATGCGCCGCCAGCGCGAGCGTTACCGCACGCTGGTCGAATCCACCTGCGCCATCCTCTGGGAGGGCCTGCCCGACTCGTTCCAGTTGACGTTCGTCAGCGCGGAGGCCGAGGCGCTGCTCGGGTATCCGATCGAACGCTGGACCGAGGAAGCCGACTTCTGGGAGCGGCACGTGCACCCGGACGACCGCGAACGCGTGGTCGAGCACTGTCGCCGGGCCCGCGCGGAGCTGCGCCCCCACGAGATCGACTACCGCGTGCTCGCCGCCGACGGCCGCACCGTCTGGGTGCGCGACTTCGTGACCGTGCTCGCCCGCGAGGGCCGGCCGACCAAGCTGGTCGGGGTGATGGTGGACATTACCGCCGGCAAGGAGACGGAGGAGGCCCTCGAGTACGTGTCCGGCCTGCAGCGCCACCTGGTCGAGATCGCCGGCCGGCTGGTGGCGGCCGGCCGCCACGAGCTGGACGCCGCGATCACCGAGGCGCTGCGGCGGCTGGGGCAGTACTGCCGGGTGGATCGGAGTTACCTGCTGCGCTTCGGCCCGGGCTTCGAGACCCTGAGCGCCACCCATGTCTGGAATGCACCCGGCATCGACCCGCTCGAGATCCGCGAGCGGCCGCGGGCGGTGACACCCGAGGAGATGCGGCGCATGGAGAGGCGCGAGCTGGTGCATGTGCCGCGGGTATCCGATCTGGGCGACGAGTGGATCGCCGAGCGCGAGGTCCTCGAGGCCCAGGGCGTGCAGTCGATGATCCTGGTACCGGTGGTCGCCGGCGACGCCGTCGAGGGCTACGTCGGCTTCGACGCGGTGCGTCGCGAGTGCACCTGGCACGACGAGGAGATCCGGCTGCTGCGCGGCCTCGCCGAGATCATCGGGGCCACCGTCCAGCGCAACCGCGCCGAGCGCGCCCGCCGCCAGAGCGAGTCGCTGCTGAAGATCGCGGGCCGCGCCGCCCGGGTGGGGGGCTGGACCGTGGACCTGCAGAGCCGGCGCGCCACCTGGTCGGAAGGGGTCTGCGCCATCCACGGCGTGCCCCCGGGTACGGCGCCGACGGTGGAGGAGGCCCTCGCCCGCTACGCCCCGGAATGGCGCGAGCGCATCCGCAACGCCTTCGAGGCCTGCGCGCAGGACGGCAGGCCGTACGACGAGGAGGCCGAGATCGTCACCGAGCGGGGCAACCGGCTCTGGGTGCGCGAGATCGGCGAGGCCGTGCGCGACGCCGCTGACCGCATCACCCAGGTCCGCGGCGCCCTGCAGGACATCTCCGAGCAGCGGCAGGCGCGGCAGGACGTCCAGCGGCTCGCCGACCGCCTGCGGACCACGCTCGAGAGCATCACCGACGCCTTCCTCACCCTGGACCGGGACTGGCGCTACACCTACATCAACCACGAGGCCGAGCGCGTGATGGGCCGCGACCGCGGCGAGCTGCTCGGCCGGGAGCTCTGGAGCGAGTACCCGGACGTGATCGGCACGCGCCTCGAGCACGAGTACCGGCGGGCGATGGAAAGCAACCATTCGGTCACGTTCGAGTTCCACTATCCCCGCTTCGGCGGCTGGTTCGAGCTGCACGCCTACCCCTCGGAAGAGGGGCTGGCGGTCTACTTCCGCGACATCAACGAGCGCAAGCAGGCCCAGCAGGAGATCGAGTTCCTCGCGCTGTACGACCCGCTCACGCGGCTGCCGAACCGGCGCCTGCTGCTCGACCGGCTGCAGCATGCCCTGGTCACCAGCGGCCGTGGCCGCGACCACGGGGCCGTACTGTTCCTCGATCTCGACCACTTCAAGACCCTGAACGACACGCTCGGCCATGACGTCGGCGATTCGCTACTGCAGGCCGTGGCCGGCCGGTTGACCGAGTGCCTGCGGGACGGCGACACCGTCGCCCGCTTCGGCGGCGAC
>JAWVZO010000115.1:0-8072 GCA_033722135.1 Gammaproteobacteria bacterium
GCCCGCCGCGATCGTTCCGGAACCGCTGCTCCTGCCGCTCGACGAGGACGGCTGGACGCTCGCCGTCGACGCGCACCGCGCACAGCTTCGCTGCGGGCCATGGACCGGCTGGACGCTCGACCGCGACGCGCTCGAGGTCCTGCTCTCGCGGGCCCTGGACGAGGCCGCGACGCCCCCCGGGAGCCTGACCGTCTGGGGCGTCGAAAGCGACGCATTCGGCTCAGCCGCCGGTCGCGTCGGCACGATCCGACATGCCGACGCCCCCGACCTGGAGACCCTTCTCTCCCGGGGCGGCGACGCGCCGCCCGCGCTCGACCTGCTGCAGGGCGCATTCGCGCGCGAGACGGAAACCCGCTTCCGCTGGCGCGACTGGCGCCTCCCGGCCGCGCTGGCCGCCGGCTTGCTGCTCCTGCTCCTGGGCCAGAAGCTCTGGCAGGTAAGCGAACTCGCCGACGAGAGCGAACACCTCGACGACCGGCTCCGCGCCACCCTGCGCGAGAGCGTTCCGGACATCCGGCGGGTGGTCGACCCGGTCGCGCAGATGCGCCAGGAACTCGCCGCCCGGCGCGGCGGGGCGGGGGACGCGCGCTTCCTCGACCTGCTCGCCGCGACGGGGCGGGTGCTCGGCGACGAGACCGGCTGGCAGCTCGCCGGCCTCGACTACCGTGACGGCACGCTGCAGCTGCAGTTGCGGATGCCCGGGTTCGATCACTTCGAGCGGCTGCGCGCCCGGTTCGCGGCCAGCGACGGAATCGAGGCCGAGGTCGGCTCGCTCGGCAGCGCCGAAGGCGAGGTGCGCGGCAGCGTTACCGTTCGCGGAGGCGGCGCATGAACTGGTTCCACACCCGATCGCCGCGCGAAAGGCAGGTCCTGGTCGGTGGTGCGGCGGTCCTCGCCGCCCTGCTTTTCTACCTGGTGGCGTGGGAGCCGCTCACCGACCGCGAACGGGAGCTGGCGGCACGGGTCGCTCAGCAACGCGAGCAACTCGCCTGGATGCGCTCGGCGGCCGCCGAGTTACGCACCATGACGCCGCGAGGGTCCCCCGGGACCGAGGACGGCGGCTCGCTGCTGAGCGTGATCGACCGTTCGGCGAACGACGCCGGTCTCGCCACCGCGGTCAGGCGGCTCGCGCCCGAGGGCGACGGCCGGGTCCGGGTCTGGCTCGGCGACGCCCCGTATCGGACCACCGTCCGCTGGCTGGAATCCCTCGCCCGGCGCGGGGTCGTCCCGCTCAGCGTGCAGATGGAGCGCGGCGAGTCCGCGGGTCAGGTCGAGGTGCGCCTGCTGCTCAGTCGCCCGGCGTGAGCCCCCGGCGCCTGCTCGCGGCCGGCGCGGTCGCCTACCTGCTCGCCCTCGCCCTCGGCGCACCCGCCGAGCTCCTGCGCGCGCCGCTCCAGGCTTCGCTCCCCGGTCTCGTGCCCGGCCCCCTCGCCGGGCATCCCGTCTCCGGCCGCGCGGAAGGCGCCCGACTCGGCACCGCGCGGCTCGACGGCGTCGCGTGGCGGCTGCGTCCTCTCGGCCTGCTCGCCGGTCGAGTGGTTTTCGAGATCGCGATCGACGGCGGACCCTCCCACGCCGAGCTGCGCATCACCCGGGAGGTCGGCGATCCGGGCTTCGTCATCGAGCGGCTCGACGGCGAAATCGACCTCGCCTGGCTCGGTGAGGCCGTGCCGTCCCTGCCGGTCCGCGGCACGGGACGGCTGGTGGTCGAGGGAGCCTCCGTGTCGCTCGACCCGGGCGGCTGGCCACGATCGGCCGACGGTCGCCTGCGCCTGGCCGCGGCGGACCTGCAGGCGCCCGTCCCGTTGACGATCGGCTCGGCGGAGGGCCGCATCGCCGTCGACGACGCCCGTCTCGCGATCGCGTTCGCCCTTCCCGGGGACGGCGACCTGGTGGGCGAGGGACGCGCCGTCCTGGCACCCGACGGCCGCGCCACCTTCCGCGCCGAACTGGCACCCGCGCCCGGGGCCGACAGGGGCGTGGCCGACCTGCTGCGCCTGGCCGGCCGACCGCGGGACGACGGCCGTTTCGCGATCGACTGGTCGGGCCGGATGGAGTGACCCGCGCATCCCGCGGCACGCAAGCCGTCCCGTCGACGGGTATCATGGGCGCCGCCGCGCGCGACCCGACCGGGGGCGCCGGACCGAATCGCAAGCCAGAACGCAGGATGCCAGCATGACCCGATCCCACGACCTGTTCATCGAGGCCCAGGAGCTGATCCCGGGCGGTGTCAACTCGCCGGTCCGCGCCTTCCGCGGCGTCGGCGGCGACCCGGTCTTCATCGAGCGCGCTGAGGGCGCCAGGCTCATCGACGCCGACGGCAACTCGTACATCGACTACGTTGGCTCCTGGGGTCCGATGATCGTCGGCCACGCCCATCCAGACGTCATCGCCGCGGTGCAGGAGGCGGCGTCCCGGGGGCTCGGCTTCGGCACGCCGACCGAGATCGAGACGCGCATGGCGCGCAAGGTCCTCGAGCTGATGCCGACCCTGGACATGGTGCGCATGGTCAGCTCGGGCACCGAGGCGACGATGACCGCGCTGCGCCTCGCCCGCGGCTTCACCGGCCGCGACAAGATCGTCAAGTTCGAGGGCTGCTACCACGGCCATTCCGACGCGCTGCTGATCAAGGCGGGGTCCGGGGCCCTGACGCTTGGCGTGCCGTCCTCGCCCGGGGTGCCCGCCGCCCTCGCCGAGCACACCGTGACGCTGCCGTTCAACGACCTCGAGCGCTGTCGCGCCGCGTTCGCCGAGCTCGGCGAGGAGGTCGCATGCGTCATCGTCGAGCCGGTCGCCGGCAACATGAACTGCGTGCCGCCGGCGCCGGGCTTCCTCGAGGGGCTGCGCGAACTCTGCGACGCGCACGGGAGCCTGCTGGTGTTCGACGAGGTGATGACCGGCTTCCGCGTCGCGCTGGGCGGTGCCCAGGCCCGCTACGGCATCCGCCCCGACCTGACCACGCTGGGCAAGGTGATCGGCGGCGGTCTGCCCGTCGCCGCCCTCGGCGGGCGCCGCGCGGTGATGGAGCACCTCGCGCCGGTCGGCCCGGTCTACCAGGCCGGCACGCTGTCCGGCAACCCGGTCGCGATGGCCGCGGGTCTGGCCACGCTCGAGATCGTCGCCGCGCCCGGCTTCCACGACGCCCTCGCCGCGACGACCGAGAAGCTCTGCACGGGCCTGCTCGAAGCGGCCCGCGAGGCCGGCGTGCCGATGACCGCCAACCGCGTCGGCGGCATGTTCGGCCTGTTCTTCACCGGGGCCGACGAGGTGCGCTGCTTCGCGGACGTCATGGCCTGCGACGTCGAGCGCTTCAAGCGCTTCTTCCACGGCATGCTCGACGCCGGCGTCTATTTCGCGCCGTCGGCCTTCGAGGCCGGTTTCCTGTCGAGCGCGCACGGCGACGCCGAGATCGGCCAGACCCTCGAAGCCGCACGGCGCGTGCTGCGCGACATCGCCGGCTGATCCCGTCCCGCCGGACCCGCGCCGGTGGAGATGCTGCTCGACTGGATCGCCGCCCACCCCCATGCGTCGGGGGCGGTGGTCTTCCTGATCGCCTTCAGCGAATCGCTGGCGATCGTCGGCCTGTTCATGCCCGGCGCGGTGCTGATGTTCGGCCTCGGCGCCCTGATCGCGCTGGGCCATCTCGCGTTCCTGCCCACCGTGGCTTGGGCCGTCGCGGGCGCCATCTGCGGCGACGGCTTGAGCTTCTGGATCGGGCACCACTACCGCCGGGAGCTCCGCTCGATCTGGCCGTTCCGCAACTACCCGCGGCTGATCGAACGGGGGATCGGTTTCTTCCGGCGTCACGGCGGCAAGAGCGTGCTGTTCGGCCGTTTCGTCGGCCCGGTCCGCCCGATCCTGCCCGCCGTGGCGGGCATGCTCGGCATGCCCGTCTCCCGCTTCGTGACGATCAACGTCCTCTCCGCGTTCGCCTGGGCGCCCGCCTACCTGCTGCCCGGGATGCTGTTCGGCGCCTCGCTGGAACTCGCCGCCGAGGTCGCCGGCCGCCTGGCCCTCGTGCTGCTGCTGCTCGCCGCGCTGCTCTGGTTCACCTTCGTCGCGGTCCGCGCGCTGTGGCGGGCCGGGGCACCGCACGCACATGCGGCGATCGTGCGGCTCCACGACTGGGGCCGGGAGCATCCCCGCTTCGCCGCGATCACCTCCGCGCTGGGCGACCCGGGCGGCGCGGAGGCGCGCGGGCTCGCGGTGCTGGCGGTCGTCCTGCTCGGTCTCGCCGCCGCCCTGCTCGGCCTGGAGCTGGCGCTCTTCGACTACCCCGGGACGCTGGAGCGGACGCTGCACGGCCTGCTGGTCGACCTGCGCACCCCGCCCGCGGACGCCGTGCTGATCGCCGTGACCGAGTCGGCGGATCGCCTGTTCCTCGCCATCTACGCGGGCCTCGTCGCCGTCGGGCTCTTCTGGAGCGACCCCAGGGCGGCGCGCCACTGGCTCGCCGCCATCGCCTTCGCCGCGGTGGCCCCGGCCCTGCTCAAGCTGCTGTTCGGCATGCCACGCCCGGAGCCGTTCGCCACGGTGCTGGGGGGCAGTTCCTATCCGAGCGGCCACGCGCTGGCGGCCACGGTCGTCTACGGCTTCGCCGCCGTGCTCGTCGCCAACGCGTTGTCCCAGGCGTGGCGGGGGTTGCCCTACGCCCTCGCCGCCCTGCTCATCTCGGCGGTGGCCTTCTCGCGCGCCTACCTCGGCGTGCACTGGCCGGGCGACGTGCTCGCCGGCATGCTTCTCGGGCTCGCCTGGGTGGTGCTGCTCGGCACGGCGTACGGCATCCGCGCGGCGACGGCCGTTTCGGCCGGACGCATGGCCACCCTGCTGGTGCTCCCCTGGCTGCTCGTCTACCCGGCGTACGTCCCCCTGAAGCTCGGCGCGGATCTCGCCCGCTACGACGCCGAGAGCGCGCCCGAATCGCTGACGCTGGCCCAGTGGCGGACCGTCCCCTGGGACGCGCTCGCCCGGCGCGCCCCCGAGGCGACGACCTCGGGCACCGCGCCGCGGCTGGCCTGGGCCGGGGACCTCGAGGCCGTCGGCGACACGCTTCGGGCCGCGGGATGGCGAACCCCGCCCGCCGTCGAGCCCTGGGAATGGGTACGGATGCTCAACCCGGCAACCCCGTTGCAGCGTCTCCCGCCGCTGCCGAGTGTGCACGACGGACGGGGGGCGGCCGCCACCTGGCTCCGCGACGTGGCCGAGGGGGACGCGCGGAACGTGCTGCGTCTCTGGGACAGCGGCCTGCGTCTCGACGGCGCCCCGGTCTGGGTCGGACGGCTGGAGACGGAACGGCGCGCGCGCCTGCTCGGCCTGCTGGCCTATGCCCGTGGCGACCCGGCACCGGCCGCGGTCCTCGCGGCGCTGGTCGACGACACGGAGGGCGCGTGGCCGGTGAGGCGAACGGGGGACGGGGCGCTGATCGGTCCCTGACTCAGTCGCCCCAGCGACCGACCATCGTCTGCGGGACGCCGAGCGCGTCGAGCACCCGCGCGACGACGAAATCGACCAGCTCCGTGACCTGCCGCGGGCGGTGGTAGAACCCGGGACTGGCCGGCAGCACGGTCACCCCGAGGCGGGCCAGCTTGAGCATGTTCTCCAGGTGGATGGCCGACAGGGGCGTCTCGCGCGGCACCAGGATCAGCTGGCGGCGCTCCTTGAGCGCGACGTCCGCCGCCCGCTCGATCAGGTTGTTGCTCGCCCCGGCGGCGATGGCGGCCAACGTGCCCATCGAGCAGGGGCAGACGACCAGCGCCCGCGGGGCGTTCGAACCGCTCGCGACCGGCGCGGTCCACTCGTCGCGGCCATGGACGTGGAGTTCGCCGTTGTCACTGCCGGCGTGCTCGCGCAGCGCCGTGGCGAGCGCCTCGCGATCGTCCGGCAGGTCGATGCCCTCCTCGATGGCGAGCACCGCCCGAGCCGCATCGGAGAGCATGGCGTGGACCGTCTCCCCCGCCTCGAGCAGGCAGCCGAGCAGGCGCAGGCCGTAGACCGCGCCCGACGCGCCGGTCACCGCGACGCCCACCGCCCGTCGCGCGTCGTTCACCGGATCTCCTTGTCCTCGAGGCACGCGCGGTAGCCGCAATCGAAGTTCATGATGTGGTCGACCAGCCAGTCGCGGAGCATCCCGAGCATGCCGGCCACCTCGGCCGGATCGTCGCCGACCAGGCGCAGCGCCGCGATATCCTCGAGCAGCTCGTCGTGCTCGCGCTGGTGCATGCCGAGGTTGGTGCAGCCGTGGTGGCGCAGCACCGTCTCCTCGTGGGTGAAGTGGTCCTCGGTGACGTGGATCAGGTGGTCGAGCGCCGTCCTGAACACGGCGGGTTCGGCCTTCTTCCGGCCGAGCGCGTGGAGCCGGTTGATCGCCTCGACGAGATCGCGGTGTTCGCGATCGAACGCGTCGATACCGAGCGCCAGCTCGTCTTTCCAGTCGATCAGGGGCTTGGCGTCCAAGCACCGTCCTCGTGGCCGTGCTCGCCCTATTTAGCCAGCCCCGGCGCGATGGCGCAATGCATCGAGCAGGCGCGCGTGGATCCCGCCGAAGCTGCCGTTGCTCATCGCGACCACGTGATCGCCCGCGCGGATGCAGTCGCAGGCCGCCGCGAGGAGGTCGTCGAGCGAGTCGTGCAGCGACCCCCGCGGCGCGAGATCGTCCACGGTCGCCGCAAGGTCCCAGTCGAGGCCGGGGGGGCGGAACAGCAGCACCCGGTCGGCGTCGGCCAGGGAGGCGGCCAGCGTCGCGGCGTGATGCCCGAGACGCATGGTGTTCGAGCGGGGCTCGAGCAGCGCGACGATCCGCGCCGCGCCGATCCGGCCCCGGAGCCCGGCGAGCGTCGTGGCGATCGCCGTCGGGTGGTGGGCGAAATCGTCGTAGACCGCGACTCCGCCGACCGTGCCGCGCAGTTCGAGCCGCCGCTTGACACCGCGGAAGCGGTTCAGCGCCTCGATGCCGACGGCCGGCGGCACGCCGGCATGACGCGCGGCGGCCAGCGCGGCGAGCGCGTTGGCCACGTTGTGACGGCCGCTCTGGGTCCAGGTCACACGCCCCACCGGATCGCCGTCGCAGCGTACCGTGAACCCGCTCTCGCCCGGCTCCAAGTCGCTCGCCGTCCACGTCGCCGTGCATCCGGTCTCCCCCGCGAAGCGCTCGACCGGGGTCCAGCACCCCCGGGCGAGCACCTCGTCGAGGTTGCGGTCGGCGGCCGGCGCCACGAGCAGGCCGTTGCCCGGCACCGTCCTGACGAGGTGGTGGAACTGGCGCTGGATCGCGGCCAGGTCGGGGAAGATGTCGGCGTGGTCGAATTCCAGGTTGTTCAGGATCGCGGTGCGCGGCCGGTAGTGGACGAACTTGGAGCGCTTGTCGAAGAAGGCGGTGTCGTACTCGTCCGCCTCGACGACGAAGAACGGCGCGCGGCCGGAACGCGCCGAACGGCCGAAGTCGAGCGGCACGCCGCCGACCAGGAACCCGGGTGCCAGTCCCGCGTGCTCGAGCATCCAGGCCAGCATCGCCGAGGTGGTGGTCTTGCCGTGGGTCCCGGCGACGCCGAGCACCCAGCGCCCGGCGAGCAGGTGCTCGGCGAGCCACTGGGGTCCGGAGGTGTACGGCAGGCCGCGGTCGAGCACGTGCTCGACGGCCGGGTTGCCGCGCGACAGCGCGTTGCCGATGACCACGCAGTCGGGCTCCGGCACGAGGTGCGCCGGGTCGTAACCCTCGCGCACGACGATGCCCGCATCGCGCAGCAGGTCGCTCATCGGCGGGTAGACGCCGGCATCGGAGCCGGTCACTTCGTGGCCCGCCTCGCGCGCGAGCAGCGCGAGGCCGCCCATGAATGTGCCGCAGATACCGAGCACGTGGAGGCGCATCTCAGGCCACCCGGGGAAACAGAGTCTCGATGAACAGCAGCGAGACGACGAGGTAACCGACCGCCACCAGGCTGGCCGTGGCGAAGCTGGTCTCCAGCGCGTGGCGCAGGATGTGGGCCGTGACCGCCAGTCCCCATAGGAACAGCGCGAGCCACAACGGGAAGACGATTCCCGCCGCCGACTCGCCCGTTCCGCCGAGCATCACCACC
>JAWVZO010000116.1:0-8028 GCA_033722135.1 Gammaproteobacteria bacterium
CGCAGGAGGCGGTCGAGCTCGACGCAGACGAACTTTTCACCAAGCTCGACCTGTTCGACCACCTGAGCCCCACGAGGCATGTCGGGGTCTACGCGATCGTCGAGCGGATGCGCGCGGCGGCCCGCGAGGCCGAGGCCCGAATGGACGGACACTGAGCAATTACCCTATCGGCCGTGTGGACATGGCGGCTACATCTTCTTAGGATGAGCCTGGCCGCATACCACGGTCGGCAGCCAAGGATTCGTCGTCACTTCATGCCTCTGAAACGTCCTTCCCCTCTGCCGTTTGCATGCGTCGCCCTGCTCTTCGCGTCGCTCTCGTCAGCCCCGCTCTTCGCGACGTCCGGCGAGGAGGCGCGCCAGCTCGTCAACGCCAAGGCCCGCGTGCTGTTCATGAAACACCGGCGGGCCATCAAGGCCCTCGAGAGCACGCTGCGCAACCCGGCCTACAAGGCCTTCTTCTCGAGCCCTGATCCGGAGCGGCGCGCGACCCACCGAGAGGAGATCGCCCAGACCACGCTGAAGGTGCAGCGCTACTTCGACGTCGAGGAGATGTGCCTGATCGACCGTGACGGCAACGAGCTGGTGCGCATGGTTGCCGGTGCGCTCGATCCGCATCTCTCGACCGATGAGGAGCACAACGTCTTCTTCGAGCCGGCCTTCGCGCTGCCCGAGGGAGATGTGCTCGTCTCGCCCGTCTACCGTTCACCCGACAGCGGGGAATGGGTGCTCGCCTACGTGACCCCGATCGCGCTGCAGGAGGAGAACGTCGCGCTGCTCCACTACGAGCAGAAGCTGACGGGCGTCGCCGACGATCTGGTCGACGGGCTCGATCCGTCGACCCAGGCGCTGCTCGCCTTCGACGAGGAGGCCCGCGTGCTGTTCGACAGCCGGGACCCCGAGTTGCCGCCGCCCGGCGGCGGCGCCTTGCCCACGATGCGCGACGGCCTCGGGCTCGAGGCGTTCGTGCGCGCGGCGGAACGGGAGGAGGCCGTCGACGGCGCCCGGGTGGCCGTACGCAAGGTCAGGGGCTGGACGCTGGTCGCGCTCCACCGTTGAGCAGATCCGGTGCGCCGCCGTTCGGGGCGGTCGTGAAGGTGCGATCCGCGCTGACGTGAAGGCGCCTTCCTGTCGCCTCGACGTCATCGCGCGTCATGGGCTTCTCGGGCAGGAGCACCGCGTCGCGATGCACCGCTTGGGACGTCAGTCGCGGATCACCACGTGACCCGCCATCCCCTCCTCGTAATGCCCGGGGATGGTGCAGACGAAATCGATCTCGCCGCTATGGATCGGCACCAGCCAGATCTCGATCTCCTCCTTGGGACGGATCACCAGCCGCTCGAGGTGGTGGGCGTCGACCTCCAGGCCCCGGTTGCGCACCTTCTTGACGACGAATGACGAGAAGAACCGTTCGCCGACGATGTCGTGGGATTCGAAGCCGACGTTGACCAGCGTGATCCGGTACGGCCGCTCCTTCTTCAGGTAGATGTCCTCGGGCTCGAAGAAGTTGTCGTCGAACTCGATTCGCAACCGGTCGACCTTGGTCCACTCGATGCCCTGGAGCAGCGCGTGAGACGCCTCGTGGGAGAGCCGGAAATTTTCGGCATCGGCCTCGAGCACCTCGCGGATCGCGGCTTCCTCGTCATCAGGGAGCTGGTGGGCGGCGACCGGCCCGGCCAGAAGGGCCGCGAGGAGCGTGAAGGTGAACGGCGCGGTCGGGCGCCGGGGGTGGCGCGGTCGGTCCTGCGTGGGCATGGGGCACCTCAAGAGCAGCGTTTCGACGTGATTGTATCGGATCCCCACGGATTGGACGCGACGCTCCGCGCGCGTCCGGGCATGCCCGGGCGGGACGGGCCTCGGTGCTTCGAAAAGGGGCGGGATAGGGGAAGGGGCCCTTCATCGGGCCGTCGGTCGCCGCGTCCTGATTGGTCGGGGTGAGAGGATTTGAACCTCCGACCCCTGCCTCCCGAAGACAGTGCTCTACCAGGCTGAGCTACACCCCGATCAGGAGACGCGGCTGACTGCGTAATCCGCCAGGCCGGTGAGCGCGTCGCGGTACGCCGAAGCCGGGAGTGCGTCGAGCGCGGCGCGGGCCTTCAAGGCCTCGTCCTTGGCGAGGCGCGAAGTGTACGCGATGGCCCCGGTGGAGGCAATGGCCGCGGTGACGTCCTCGATCCGCTCCCTGCCGCCATCGACGATGGCCCGGTGGACGGTCTCGATCTGCTCCGGAGAACCGTTGCGCATGACGTGGATCAGCGGCAGCGTCGGCTTGCCCTCCGCGAGATCGTCGCCGAGCTGCTTGCCGATCTCGGCCTGGTCGCCGCTGTAGTCGAGGGCGTCGTCGATCAACTGGAAGGCGGTGCCGAGGTGGATGCCGTAGGCGGCCATCGCAGACTCGGCGGCCGCGCCGGAACCGGCCAGCACCGCGCCGAGCTGGGCGGCGGCCTCGAAGAGCTTCGCGGTCTTGCGCAGGATGACCTCGAGGTACTGCGCCTCGGTCGTGTCCGGCTCGTGGCAGTTGAGCAGCTGCAGGACCTCGCCCTCGGCGATGGTGTTGGTCGCCCCGGCGAGGATCTGCATCACGCGCATGCTGTCGACCTCGACCATCATCTCGAACGCGCGCGAGTAGAGGAAATCGCCGACGAGCACGCTCGCCTCGTTGCCCCAGACCGCGTTCGCGGTCTCGCGGCCGCGCCGCATCTCCGAGGCGTCGACCACGTCGTCGTGCAGCAGGGTGGCGGTATGGATGAACTCGACGATGGCCGCGAGGGCGTGGTGATGGGGGCCGTCGTAGCCGAGGGCGCGGGACGAGAGCAGGACGAGCAGGGGGCGCAGCCGCTTGCCCCCGCTGTGGATGATGTAGTGGCCCACCTGGTTGATGAGCACCACGTCGGATTCGAGCCTACGCAGGATGAGGGCGTCGACGGCGGCGGTGTCGTCGGCCACCAGCGTGCGAATCTGGTCGATGTCCATGCGGGGTCCGCCTCGGGAATTCGCGCATGCTAGGGAGGGGGGCAGGGGGTGTCAAGGAAACGCGAGCGGGTGCAGGACCTTACCTGAACGCAGGCCGTGGCCATCGCGGCGTGGCCCGGGAACCGTGGCTGGTCAGGCCACGGGGCCGCAGGGCGCGACTGTACGGGCCCGGCGGCTCCGCCGATTGCGATGCCTCGCCTATTGCCCGCGCGGGGCGGTGCAGGCTAGAATTCCGCCTTTACGCGCGCCACAAGGGCGCGAATCGCTGTCAATGAGGTTCCACGATGTACGCTGTCATCCTGACCGGCGGTAAGCAGTACAAGGTCGCCGAGGGCGACACCATCCGCGTCGAGAAGCTCGCCGCCGACGAGGGCGCCTCGCTCGAGCTCGACAAGGTGCTGATGGTCGCCAACGGCGATGACGTCAAGGTGGGCGCACCCTACCTCGACGGCGGCAAGGTGACCGCCACGGTGAAGGCGCAGGGGCGCGGCAAGAAGGTCAAGATCGTCAAGTTCCGCCGCCGCAAGCACCACCTGAAGCGCCAGGGCCACCGCCAGGCGTACACGGAACTCGAGATCACCGGCATCCAGGCCGGCTGAGCGGGAGAAGCAGACCATGGCACACAAGAAGGCAGGCGGCAGCACCCGCAACGGGCGCGACTCGGAATCGAAGCGCCTGGGCATCAAGAAATTCGGCGGCCAGCAGGTGATCGCCGGCAACATCCTGGTCCGCCAGCGCGGCAACCGCTTCCATCCCGGCGTCAACGTCGGCTGTGGCCGCGACCACACGCTCTTCGCCAAGGCCGACGGCCAGGTGAAATTCGAGCTCAAGGGGCCGAAACGGCGCAAGGTCATCAGCGTCGTGCCGGCCTGATCCGGACGACGCGCCTTCCGTCCCGAAGCCCCGTCATCGACGGGGCTTCGTGCTTCCAGACCGGGCGCTGCCGATGAAATTCGTCGACGAGGCCACCATCGCGGTCGAAGCCGGCAACGGCGGCAACGGCTGCGTCAGCTTCCGTCGCGAGAAGTTCATCCCCCGTGGCGGCCCGGACGGCGGCGACGGCGGCGACGGCGGCAGCGTCTGGCTTGTCGCCGACCCCGACCTCAACACCCTGGTCGATTTCCGCTACCAGCGCCGCTTCAAGGCGCGACGCGGCGAGGACGGCATGGGCCGCAACCGGACCGGCAGGAGCGGCGAGGACCTCGAGATCCCGGTGCCGGTGGGCACGCTGGTCCACGACCTCGACACCGGGGAGCGGCTGGGCGACCTGACCTCGCCCGGGCAGCGCCTGAAAGTGGCCCAGGGCGGATTCCACGGGCTCGGCAACACCCGCTACAAGTCGAGCACCAACCAGGCGCCGCGCCAGTTCAAGCCCGGCACCACCGGGGAGAAGCGGGAGCTGAGACTGGAGCTGAGGCTGCTCGCGGACGTCGGCCTGCTGGGCCTGCCGAACGCCGGCAAGTCCACGCTGATCCGGGCGGTCTCCGCGGCACGGCCGAAGGTGGCCGACTACCCGTTCACGACGCTGCACCCCAACCTCGGGGTGGTGCGCATCGAGGCCCACCGCAGCTTCGTCATCGCCGACATCCCCGGCCTGATCGAGGGGGCGGCGGAGGGCGCAGGCCTCGGCGTGCGGTTCCTGAAGCACCTGGCGCGCACCCGGCTGCTCCTGCACCTCGTCGACCTGCAGCCGCACGACGGCAGCGACCCGGCGGATTCGGTGACGACGATTTTCGCCGAACTGGAGAAGTTCAGCGCCGATCTCGCCTCGCGCGAACGCTGGCTGGTCTTCAACAAGGCCGACCTGCTGCCTCCCGACGAGGCCGGACAGCGTGTCGCGGAGATCGTCGCGCGGCTCGGCTGGACGGGTCCGGTCCACACCGTCTCCGCGGCCGAGCGCCAGGGCACCGACGCGCTCGTGCGCGAGGTCATGGCCCGGCTCGACGCGCTTGCGGAAGACGGCTCGACCGAAGCGGCACCCGGTGAGTATGACCCATCGGGTTGACTCGGGGGGTGGGCACCGCTCGGTGACGCATCGCGCTAGTTACGTGCGCTTCGCGACATCATGGTAGGCGCCGATGGCGTCTTCGAGACGGACATGCCGCGCTGGCCCATCCCGCGGGAGTTTCCTGCAGCCGGGATGGCCAGGCCCGCGAGCGCCCCGAGCGGCGCGACCGCACCCCATGGGAAACCCCACGCCGCGCCGGTAAACTCCCGCCATGCGCGCATTCCCCGGCGACCGGCCCGGGGCATCTACGAGACTGCTGGCAGATGAAGGACCGCGAACAACTCGGACGCAGCCGCCGCTGGGTGGTCAAGATCGGCAGCGCGATGCTCGCCGCGCCCGGGGGGCACGGCCTGAACGAGGCGCTGATCGGCGGCCTCGCGGAGCAGATGGCCGCGCTCGCCGACGACGGGCGCGAGATCCTGCTGGTTTCGTCCGGCGCGGTCGCCGCCGGCATGCACCGGCTCGGCTGGAGCACGCGGCCGCGCGAGCTGCACGAGCTGCAGGCGGTCGCCGCGGTGGGCCAGTCTGGACTGGTGCAGGCGTACGAGTCCGCGTTCCGGCATCACGAGATCGTCACCGCCCAGGTGTTGCTGACCCACGACGACCTGGCCAACCGGCGGCGTTACCTCAACGCGCGCAGCGCGCTGCGCACGCTTCTCGGCCACCGCGTGTTGCCGATCATCAACGAGAACGACACGGTCGCGATCGACGAACTCCGTTTCGGCGACAACGACACGCTCGCCGCGATGGTCGCCAACCTGATCGAGGCCGATCTGCTGGTTCTGCTCACCGACCAGGCCGGGCTCTACGAGAAGGACCCTCGCCAGAACCCCGGCGCGGCACTGGTCTCCGAGGCGCGCGTCGACGACCCGCGGCTGGCCGCGATGGCCGGGGAGAGCGGTACCCTCGGTCGCGGCGGCATGGTCACCAAGCTGCGCGCGGCGGGCATCGCCGCCCGCTCCGGAAGCCCGACGATCATCGCCTGGGGGCGCGAGCCCGATATCCTTGGCCGTCTGGCCAACGGCGAGACGGTCGGCACGCTGCTCAACACCGACCGGGAGCCGATCGCCGCGCGCAAGCAGTGGCTGGCCGGCCAACTGCAGGTGCGGGGCCGGCTGAAGCTCGACGACGGCGCGGTCCGGGTCCTGACGAGCGAGGGACGCAGCCTGCTCGCGGTCGGCGTCAAGGCGGTCGACGGCGTCTTCCAGCGCGGCGAACCGGTGGTCTGCCTGGCGCCGGACGGCCGCGAGGTCGCCCGCGGCCTGGTCAACTACGGCGCCGACGAGACGCGCCGGATCATGGGCCGGCCGAGCCACGAGATCGAGGCGCTGCTCGGGTACATCGACGAGCCAGAGCTGATCCACCGTGACAATCTGGTGCTGCTGTGAGGCCGCCACCGGACGGGACGGGCGACACGGCACGGGGCGGGGCGGGGGCATGAGGTCCCCGGCATGACGAAGGAGGGAAGGGGACGATGAGGATTCTCGTCACCGGCGGCAACGGCTTCATCGGCTCCGCGCTGGTCCGCCATCTCGTCGGCACGACCGACCACGAAGTGCTCAACCTCGACAAGATGACCTACGCTGCGACCGAGGCGTCGGTCGCCGACGTCGCCGACGACCCGCGCTACCGGCACGTGCGCGGCGACATCAACGACCGCCCACTGCTCGAGGAACTCTTCGCCGGGTTCCGACCCGACGCGGTCATGCACCTGGCCGCCGAGTCGCACGTCGACCGCTCCATCGACGGTCCCGCCGCGTTCATCGAGACCAACGTCAACGGCACCGGCACGCTCCTCGAGGTGGCGCGCGACCACTGGCAGAAGCTGCCGGGCGAGGCGGCCGGGGCGTTCCGCTTCCTGCACGTCTCGACCGACGAGGTCTACGGCGACCTCGGATCCGACGATCCGGCGTTCACCGAGTCGACGCCGTACCGGCCGAGCTCGCCCTACGCCGCGAGCAAGGCCGCGTCGGACCACCTCGTCCGCGCCTGGCACCGCACCTACGGCCTGCCGGTGCTGATCACCAACTGCTCGAACAACTACGGCCCGTTCCAGTTCCCGGAGAAGCTGATCCCGCTGATGATCCTCAACGCCCTCGACGGCCGTCCGCTGCCGGTCTACGGCGACGGCCGCCAGGTACGCGACTGGCTGTTCGTCGGTGACCACGTCGGTGCGCTGCACGCGGTGCTCGAGCGCGGGCGCGTCGGCGAGACCTACAACGTCGGCGGTGACAGCGAGCGGGCCAACATCGACGTGGTCCACACCCTCTGCGCCCTGCTCGACGCGCTCGATCCGCCGGACCGCAAACACCCAGGGTCGCATGCCGAGCTGATCACCCACGTCACGGACCGTCCCGGCCACGACCGGCGCTACGCCATCGACGCCACGAAACTCGCCGACGATTTGGGCTGGCGCCCGTCGGTCACGTTCGAGGAGGGTCTGCGCGCGACCGTGGCCTGGTACCTCGAGAACCGCGCCTGGTGCGACGCCATCCGCAACGGCACCTACGCCGGCGAACGGCTCGGGACGCGCGGCCGGGAGGTGTCGGGCTGAAGCCCGGACTGCGCAGTCAAGCCATTCTCCGCAGGACGGGCTTCTGCACGACAAGCCAGCGGTTAGAATCGGAAACATCAACCATCCGACGGGCACGATCGACCTCATGACCCGCAAAGGCATCATCCTCGCCGGCGGCTCCGGCACCCGGCTCTACCCGCTGACCCACGCGGTCAGCAAGCAGCTGATGCCGGTCTACGACAAGCCGATGATCTACTACCCGCTGTCGACGCTGATGCTGGCGGGCATCCGCGAGATCCTCGTCATCACCACGCCCGAGGACCAGGATGCGTTCCGCAAGCTCCTAGGCGACGGCAGCGCCTGGGGGCTCGCGATCGACTACGCGGTGCAGCCGGCCCCTGAGGGGCTGGCGCAGGCGTTCCTGATCGGGGCGGACTTCATCGGCGCCGACCCGGTCTGCCTGGTGCTCGGCGACAACATCTTCTTCGGCCACGGGCTCGGCACGCAGCTGCAGCGCGCGAGCGACGAGCCCG
>JAWVZO010000117.1:0-7997 GCA_033722135.1 Gammaproteobacteria bacterium
CTCGGCGAGCGCGCCGGCAACGCGTCGCTGGAGGAGATCGTGATGGCGGTACGCACGCGGCGCGACGTGTTCCCGTGCGACACCGACATCGAGACCACCGAGATCCTGCCGACCTCGCGCCTGGTGGCGAACATCACCGGTTTCCACGTGCAGCCGAACAAGGCGATCGTCGGCGCCAACGCCTTCGCCCACGAGTCGGGCATCCACCAGGACGGCGTGCTCAAGAGCCGCGAGACCTACGAGATCATGCGCGCCGAGGACGTCGGCTGGAGCGCCAACCGGCTGGTCATGGGCAAGCACTCCGGGCGCAACGCGTTCCGCACCCGGCTCGCCGAACTTGGCGTGGAGTTCGAGACGGAGGAGGCTCTCAATGATGCCTTCGCCCGGTTCAAGGACCTGGCCGACAAGAAGCACGAGATCTACGACGAGGACCTGCAGGCGCTGGTGACCGAGACCAACCAGGCCGCCGTCAACGAGCGTTACCGCCTGCTGGCCATGCGGGTCTGCTCGGAGACCGGCGAGACGCCGAGCGCTCGCGTGACCCTGCAGGTTGACGGCCACGAGGAGCGCGCCGTGGCCGAGGGCAGCGGCCCGGTCGACGCCGCGTTCCGCGCCGTGGAAGCCATCCTCGACACCGGCGTCGTTCTGCTGCTCTACTCGGTCAACGCCATCACCAGCGGCACCGATGCCCAGGGCGAGGTCACGGTGCGTGTGCAGCGTGACGGGCGGATCGTCAACGGCCAGGGCGCCGACACCGACATCATCATCGCCTCGGTCAAGGCGTACCTCAACGCGCTCAACAACCTCGACCAGCACGCCGCCCGCCGCCACCCGCAGGGCGGCGACGTCTGATCCCGCGCGGCGACATGGACGAGGCGCGGCGACGGCACTACCTCGAGGCGCTCGGCATCGAGCTGTGGCGAAGCCGTGACGCGTCGCCAGTCCCCGTCGCCGGGACCGCTGACGGGACGCCGCCCGACCCCCGGGGCCAGCCCGCCCCGGACGTGCCCCCGCAACGCGTGGCGCCGGCCGCTGGCGTTACGGAACCGTCTCCCGGAGAGCCGGACACGGCCGCGCTCGACTGGCCCGGTCTCGAGGCCCGGGTCGCCGGCTGCCGCGCCTGCGGCCTCTGCGAGGGCCGCACCCGGACCGTGTTCGGGGCGGGCGCGCGCGACGCGGACTGGATGATCGTCGGCGAGGCGCCCGGGGCCGAGGAGGATCGCCGTGGCGAGCCGTTCGTCGGCGCCGCCGGCAAGCTGCTCGACCGGATGCTGGAGGCCATCGGCCTCGCCCGCGACCGGGTCTTCATCGCCAACACCCTCAAGTGCCGGCCCCCGGGCAATCGCGATCCGCGTCCCGAGGAGCTGGCGGCCTGCCGTCCCTACCTCGAACGCCAGATCGCCCTGCTGGCGCCACGCCTGCTGCTCGTCGTGGGCCGGGTCGCGGCCCAGGCCCTGCTCGCCAGCGAGCACCCGCTGGGCCGCCTGCGCGGGCGGGTCCACGAACTCCCCGGGCACGGGATCCCCGTCGTCGTGACCTACCACCCCGCGTACCTGCTGCGGTCCCCGGAACAGAAACGCCAGGCGTGGCGCGACCTGCTGCTGGCACGGTCGGCGTCGCGTGGCTGAGCGATGGCCGAGCGCGCCGACCGGATACCCAGGATGCGCCCGATGGCGCGGACCGATCTCGATGCGGTGCTCTCGATCGAGCGCCGCGCCTACCCGAACCCGTGGAGCAAAGGAATCTTCGACGACTGCCTGCGGGTTGGCTACGACGCCTGGATCCTGGAGGAGGACGGAGCCCTGGCGGGCTACGCGCTGATGTCGATCGCCGCGGGCGAGGCGCACCTGCTCAACCTCTGCGTGGACCCGGAGTTGCAGGGCAGGGGGTTCGGGCGACGCCTGCTGGAATTGCTGCTGCATCGCGCCGCGCAGCGCGGCGCGCGCACCATCTACCTCGAGGTCAGGCCGACCAACGAACGTGCCCTGCGCCTCTATCGGGGTGCCGGATTCGACGAGATCGGCCATCGCAAGGGGTACTACCCCGACGGGACGGGCCGCGAGGACGCCGTGGTGCTTGCCCTCGACCTCTGAGACGTCCTGCGCGGCGCGAGGCTGCGCTATAATCCGCGCCCCGTCGCCGACCGATCGTTGCCCCTTTCCATGCCCTCGACCGCTGCCGAAGCCGCCCGTCGCCGGACCTTCGCGATCATCTCGCACCCCGACGCCGGCAAGACCACCCTGACCGAGAAACTGCTGCTCTTCGGCGGGGCGATCCAGCTTGCCGGCACGGTCAAGGGGCGCAAGTCGGGACGCCACGCCACCTCGGACTGGATGGAACTCGAGAAGCAGCGCGGCATCTCGGTGACCTCCTCGGTGATGCAGTTTCCCTACCGCGACTGCGTGGTCAACCTGCTCGATACCCCGGGCCACGAGGACTTCTCCGAGGACACCTACCGGACCCTGACCGCTGTCGACGCGGCGCTGATGGTGATCGACAGCGCCAAGGGCGTCGAGGCGCGCACCATCAAGCTGATGGAGGTGTGCCGGCTGCGCGACACGCCGATCGTCACCTTCGTCAACAAGCTCGACCGCGACGGCCGGCCGCCCCTGGAGCTCCTCGACGAGATCGAGTCGGTGCTGAAGATCGACTGCGCGCCGCTGACCTGGCCGATCGGCATGGGCCGCGATTTCGTCGGCGTCTACGACCTGCGCGAGGAGGCGGTCCGCCTGTTCGACGACGACCACCCCGACGGCCGCCTGGTCCCGCTCGATGACCCGGAACTGCGGCAGCGGCTCGGCGGGGCCCACGCCGACCTGGCCGAGGAGCTGGAGCTGGTCCGCGAGGCGGCGCACCCGTACGACGAACAGGCCTTCCTCGAGGGACGGCAGACCCCGGTGTTCTTCGGCTCGGCGCTGCACACCTTCGGCGTGCGCCAGGTGCTCGACACCTTCGTCGAGGTGGCCCCCTCGCCGCTGCCGCGCGCCGCCGACGAGCGCGTGGTCGAGCCCGGCGAGGAGGCGTTCTCGGGATTCGTGTTCAAGATCCAGGCGAACATGGATCCCGCGCACCGCGACCGAATCGCCTTCCTGAGGGTCTGCTCGGGCAGCTACCGGCGCGGCATGCGCATGCGCCACGTACGGCTCGGGCGGGACGTCCAGGTCGCCAACGCCATCACGTTCCTCGCCTCCGACCGCGACCACGCGGAGACCGCCTGGCCCGGCGACATCATCGGCCTGCACAACCACGGCACCATCCAGATCGGTGACACCTTCACCCAGGGCGAGACGCTGCGCTTCCGCGGCGTGCCCAACTTCGCCCCCGAACTCTTCCGCCGGGCCGAGCTGCGCGATCCGCTGCGCGCGAAGGCGCTGCGCAAGGGACTCGAGCAGCTCTGCGAGGAGGGGGCGAGCCAGCTGTTCATGCCGCTGCGCAACAACGACCTGATCGTCGGCGCGGTCGGGCCGCTGCAGTTCGACGTGACCGCCTACCGGCTGCAGAGCGAGTACAAGGTCGACTGTCGGTTCAGCAACGTCCAGCTCGCCACGGTGCGCTGGATCGAGGGCGACGACGAGCGCGAGCTCGACCGGTTCCGCGACAAGCACCACGACCAGCTCGCGCTCGACGGCGCCGGCCACCTGGTCTACCTCGCCCCGACCCGGGTCAACCTCGAGCTGGCGATGGAGCGCTGGCCCGAGATCCGCTTCCAGCCCACGCGGGAGCAGTGAGGTGATGGCGACCCAGGACGACGGCACGGCGCCGGTGGTGACCATCGACGGCCCGAGCGGCTCGGGCAAGGGCACCATCAGCCAGCGGCTCGCCGACCGCCTGGGCTGGCACTACCTCGACAGCGGCGCGCTCTACCGGCTGACCGCCCTGGCCGCGGATCGCCACGGCGTGGCGCTCGACGACGTGGCGCGGCTGGCGCGGCTCGCCGCGTCGCTCGACGTCCGCTTCGAGGTGGCCGGCGACGGGGAGCGGATCTTCCTCGATGGCGCCGAGGTCGGCCCCGAGCTGCGCAGCGAGGTGACCGGCGACGGCGCGTCGCGCGTGGCGGCGCTGCCCGAGGTGCGAGCGGCGCTGCTCGCCCGCCAGCGCGCGTTCCGCCTGCCCCCCGGCCTGGTGGCCGACGGACGCGACATGGGCACCGTGGTCTTCCCCGATGCCGAGGTCAAGATCTTCCTGACGGCGAGTTCCGCGGCACGCGCCGAAAGACGATATAAGCAGTTGAAGGAAAAAGGAATCGCTGCTAATCTAGCCGATCTGTCGGCAGACCTTGCGGAACGTGACCGACGGGACAGCGAACGCGCCGCCGCGCCGCTCAAACCGGCGGTGGATGCGGTGATCGTCGATTCCACCGAGTTGGACATCCTCGCCTGTCTCGATCACTGCCAAGAGATCGTCCGGCGGCGCCTGCCCTGAACCGGCAGCAGGCCCGACACGCGATGCGTGGCGGGCGTTATTTGGTCCCGGGCCTCGCGGTCCGGGTGGCGTAAATAACCCGACGCGCAAGCGTCATCCCATGGGTCCGTGCCCGAGGGCACGGGAGTTTCAGGTCAATCGAGTAATGAGCGAAAGCTTCGAGCAGTTGTTTGAACAGAGTCTGGCCGATGCCGAGATGCGGCCGGGCAACGTGGTCACCGGGATCGTCGTCGACATCCAGTCCGACTACGTCGTCGTCAATGCGGGACTGAAATCGGAGGGACTGATCCCGATCGAGCAGTTCAAGGCCCCGGGGGGCGACCTCGAGGTCGACGTCGGCGACGAGGTCGAGGTGCACCTGGACGCCGTCGAGGACGGCTGGGGCGAGACCCGCCTGTCGCGCGAGAAGGCCAAGCGCGCGCAGTGGTGGACCAAGCTCGAGAAGGCGTTCGCCGCCGACGAGCCGGTCACCGGTGTGATCAACGGCAAGGTCAAGGGCGGTTTCACCGTCGAGATCGGCGAGGTCCGCGCGTTCCTGCCCGGTTCGCTGGTCGACGTTCGCCCGGTGCGCGACACCACCTACCTCGAGGGCAAGGACCTCGAGTTCAAGGTGATCAAGCTCGATCGCAAGCGCAACAACGTCGTCGTCTCGCGCCGCGCGGTAGTCGAGGCCGAGTACAGCGCGGAGCGCGAGAAGCTGCTCGAGAACCTGCAGGAGGGCCAGGAACTGCAGGGCATCGTCAAGAACATGACCGACTACGGCGCCTTCGTCGACCTGGGCGGCGTGGACGGCCTGCTGCACATCACCGACATGGCCTGGAAGCGGGTCAAGCACCCGTCCGAGGTGGTCAACCTCGGCGACGAGATCACCGTCAAGGTGCTGCGCTTCGACCGCGAGCGCAACCGCGTCTCGCTCGGGCTCAAGCAGCTCGGCGAGGATCCGTGGGAGAACCTCTCCCGGCGCTACCCGGTCGGCACCCGGCTGTTCGGCAAGGTCACCAACCTCGCTGACTACGGCTGCTTCGTCGAGATCGAGGAGGGCGTCGAAGGGCTGGTCCACACCTCCGAGATGGACTGGACCAACAAGAACATCCACCCGAGCAAGGTGGTGCAGATCGGCGACGAGGTCGAGGTCATGGTCCTCGACATCGACTCCGAGCGGCGCCGCGTCTCGCTCGGCATCAAGCAGTGCAAGTCGAACCCGTGGGACGAGTTCGCCGCGACCCACAACAAGGGCGACCACGTGGTCGGCAAGATCAAGTCGATCACCGACTTCGGGATCTTCATCGGCCTCGACGGCGGGATCGACGGTCTCGTCCACCTCTCCGACATCTCCTGGGACGAGCCCGGCGAGGAGGTCGTGCGCAACTTCAAGAAGGGCGACGAGCTCGAGGCCGTGGTACTGGCCATCGACGCCGAGCGCGAGCGCATCTCGCTCGGTCTCAAGCAGCTGGCGCAGGACCCGTTCTCCGACTACGTCGCGCAGCACCCCAAGGGCTCGATCGTGAAGGGCGTGATCAGCGAGGTCGATGCCAAGGTCGCCATCGTCGACTTGGCCGAGGGTGTCGAGGGTCGCCTGCGCGCCTCCGATATCTCTCGCGACCGGGTCGAGGATGCGCGCACCCTGCTCAAGGTCGGCGAGGAAATCGAGGCCAAGTTCACCGGGGTCGATCGCAAGAACCGTTCGATCACGCTTTCGATCAAGGCCAAGGACCACCAAGAAGAGGCCGAGGCGCTGCAGGACTACTCCCGCAGTGCGTCGGGTAGTGGCACGACCACGCTGGGCGACATCTTCAAGGAAAAGCTGGAAAACAAGTCCGACTGAGCGTCCACACACGGCAAGGTGGCGGCCCCTCGGGGCCGCCACCCCACCGACTGCGGGAACCCGAATCATGACCAAGTCCGAGCTGATCGAAGTACTGGCAAGCAAGCAGAGCCATCTCGCCCTGAAGGACGTGGAACTGGCCGTCAAGACGCTGCTCGACCTGATGAGCCAGTCCCTGTCGCGCCACGAGCGTATCGAGATCCGCGGCTTCGGCAGTTTCTCGCTTCACCACCGTCCGGCCCGGCTCGGGCGCAATCCCAAGACTGGCGAGGCCGTGCACCTGCCGCCCAAGGCGGTGCCGCACTTCAAGCCGGGCAAGGAGCTGCGCGAGCGCGTCGACAATGCCTGGAAACGCGAACGCGGCATCTCCGCGTGACCCGCTGATCCCACTCTCCCGCCACGCTCCGGAGCGTGTCCTACACTGCGAAGGCGTGGGGGAATTCCCGCGCGTGACCGGGTCGTCGCAGGGACGTCGGCGTCACCACGAACCACCTGCCAGGTTGCGTGACCCGACATCGCCACGGGTGACGGGGCCCGCTACAGGGTCCAGTGAAAGGGAGGAGCGATGCTCAAGCTGATCTACGCCGCGATCGGGCTGGCACTTTTCGTCCTGGCGCTGAGCTTTGCCGCGCTCAACAGCGATCCCGTCCCGATCGACTACTACGTCGGCAGGATCGACGTGCCGCTCGCCCTGTTGCTGGTCGTCTCGCTGGGTGCCGGGGCCCTGCTCGGCAGCCTCGTCGGGCTCGGCCGGGTGTTCCGGGTCAAGCGCGAGATGGCCGCCCTGCGACGCCAGACACGTGCCACCGAAGAGGAAGTACGCAACCTCCGGGCCCTGCCGCTCAAGGACGTTCGCTGAATGCTCGAACTCCTCTGGTTGCTCCTGCCGGTCGCAGCGGGCTCCGGGTGGTTGGCCGGACGCCGCGCCGCGCACGACCGCCCCGGGCAGGCCGGACGGCGACTCAGCGCGGAGTACTTCCGCGGCCTCAATCACCTGCTCAACGAGCAGCCGGACAAGGCCATCGAGGTCTTCATCCGCATGCTCGAGGCGGAGGGGGAGACCGTCGAGATCCACCTCGCACTGGGCAGCCTGTTCCGCAGACGCGGCGAGGTCGATCGCGCCATCCGCATCCACCAGAACCTGATCGCGCGCCCCACCCTGAGCCCCGGCCAACGCGCCGAGGCGCTCCAGGAACTCGGCCTCGACTACACGAGGGCAGGGCTCTACGACCGGGCGGAGGAGATCTTCCTCGAACTCGCCGAGGTGCGCGCGCACGCCGAGCGTGCCCTGCGGGAACTGCTCGACATCTACCAGCGCGAGCGCGACTGGGACAAGGCGATCGACACCGCCAGGCGACTGGCCCAGCGGACCGGCACCGCGCGCGACCTGGAGATCGCCCACTTCCACTGCGAGCTCGCCGAGGAGAGCCGTGCCGCCGGCGAGATCTCCGAGGCCCTGTCTCATCTGGGGCGCGCGCTGGCGGCCGATCCGGCCTGCGTGCGCGCCAGCCTGACGCAGGGCGACCTCGAGAACGACCGCGGTCACACCAAGGCCGCGGTGCGCGCCTACCGACGCGTTGCAGAGCAGGACCCGGCCTACCTCCCGGAGGTGCTCGAGCGGCTACGTGCCTGCTACGCGTCGCTCGGGCGCGAGGGCGAGTACCGCGACTTCCTCCAGGAGCAGATCGGCCGGACGCGGGCCATCGCCCCGGTGCTGGCGTTTGCCGAGCTGATCCGCGACGAGGAGGGC
>JAWVZO010000118.1:0-7960 GCA_033722135.1 Gammaproteobacteria bacterium
AGTCGAGGGCCCGGTTCAGGCGGCGGCTCGCCGCCAGCGCGATCAGCGCGGCGAGCACCAGGGCCACCGGGACGATCGGCACGAAGGCGCCGAGGAACTCGCTGCGCGCCTCGTCGAGCAGCGGACCGAGCTCCTCGCGGACGTCGATCACGCCGAGCACGTCGCCGACCGATGCGTTGACGTGGCAGCGCAGGCACTCCGGGCTGGCGGTCAGCGGGTAGAGCTGGCGCAGCATCGTGTCGTCCTCGACGATGCGGATCGCCCCGTTGCCGGTCAGCGCGGTGGCCAGCTCGGCATCGGGCTCGGGCTGGTCGATCTCGCCGAACAGTGCGTCCACCTTCGGCCCGCGGTGGATGGCGACGGTGATCGGCGTGCCGGCGTAACTCTCGCGCGTGGCCGCGAGGAAGCCCTCGAGCTGCTCGCGGCTCCAGCCCAGGCGCATGACCTGGAACATGGCGTTGAAGGTCTGCCGGGCGAGCAGCTGGGCGGTCTCGCGCGCGTCGTCGCGCACGGTCCGCTCGTAGAGCTCCGAGACCACGAGGTAGGTGCCGGCGAACAGCGCCAGCGAGACGAGCAGTGCGGCGCCGATGATGAAGGTGCGGATGCTGCGCACGGTTTGGCACTCTCTCCCTGCAGTGAGCCGGCCGGCGCCGATCCGTTCGGCATGGCGGATGTCCCGATTCTCCACGTCCAGAGGGGCCGCGGGCAAGTCACGGCGGCCGGGTGCTGGTATCCTCGGGCCAGGCTCACGCCGGCGCAGGATCATGCCGCTGCTGACCGACGGCCCGCTGGCCGGCCTCTACTTCCCGGACACGCCCGACGCGACGCTGGTCAATCTGATGGCCTCGCTGGTCGTCGCGCGCGGCGGCGAGACCCCGCACGCGCCGCTCGCGGCCGCACCGCCCGAGCGCCTCGCCGAGCCCGGGCACTTGGTGCTGATCGTCGTCGACGGCCTGGGTGCCGCACAGCTCGGACACTACCTCGCGTCGCACCCGGATTCGCCGTTCCTCGGCTCGCACCCGCACGGGATCCTCAGCACCGTGTTCCCGGCCACGACCGCGTCCGCGGTCACCACCCTGCTGACCGCGGCCTCGCCGGCCGAGCACGGCATCCTCGGCTGGAACCTCAACCTTCCGGACCTGGGCCTGGTCAGCACCGTCCTGCTCTCCTGCACGCGCACCGGCACGCCGGTGGCGCCCGAGGGGTTCGACCTCGACGCCTACCTCGCCCTACCCTCGTATCTCGACAGCGTGCCCGAGACCCGGGCCCAGCTCTCCTACCGCGCCATTCCCCACAGCCGCTTCTCGCGCGCCGGGACGCGCTGGGACCGGGTGCGCGCGTTCGCCGACCTCGCCGGCCTGCAGCGCGAGGTCGAGCGGTTCTGCCGGGAGACGACGCGCGGTCTCGCCTACGTCTACTGGCCCGTGCACGACGCGCTGTGCCACGAGTTCGGCATCCACCATCCGCGCACCCAGACGCACCTCGCCGAGATCGACGCGGCCCTCGCGGCCCTGCGCGACGCGCTGGACGGCCGTGGCGTGACGCTGCTGGTCACCGCCGACCACGGCATCCACGACACGCCGCCGGACCAGTGCATCGACCTCGCCGCCGTCCCCGGGCTCTACGACTGCCTGGCGACGCTGCCCTGCGGCGACGCGGGCCACGCGCACTGCTTCGTACGGCCGCGCCGCGAGGCGCGCTTCCTCGACCTGGTCGCGGAGCACCTCGGCGAGATGTGCCACTGCGTGCCGGGCGAAACGTTGCTGGAACTCGGCGCGTTCGGTGCGGGGCGGCCCCATCCGCGGCTGGCGGGGCGGGTCGGCGACCACGTGCTGATCGCGCGCGACCGCCAGGCCCTGGCGGCGCCGGTCGCCGGCGAGGCGCCGACCTTCATGGTCGGCAACCACGGCGGCATGAGCCGCGCGGAGATGCGCGTGCCGCTCTTCGAGGTCACCTGCTGAGGAGGCTACGTGCCGCCGTCGCCGTGGATCCGCTCCGGCGCCACCAGGTGCCCCCAGAGGTCGCCCGCCTCCTCCTCGCCGACGCACCACCCGCGCACCGACTGGCCGGCCCGGTGGACCGACTCCGGATCACCCGTGCGCAGGGGATGCCACGAAGGCAGGGGGCGGCCCGCGGCGCGCAGCCGGTAGGCGCAGGTGTCCGGGAGCCAGTCGATTCCTTCCAGCCCCTCAGGGGTCAGCGCCAGGCAGTCGGGGACGTGCGTCGCCCGGCTCGCGTAGTCCCGACAGCGGCAGCGGTCGCGGTCGAGCAGCCGGCAGGCGACGTTGGTGAAGTGGAGTTCGAGGGTGTCGGCGTCCTCGAGCTTGTGCAGGCAGCACTTGCCGCAGCCGTCGCACAGCGCCTCCCACTCCTCGCGCGAGAGCTGCTCCAACGGCTTGTCTTCCCAGAACGGCATGTCCATCTCGGGGTACGGCGCGCGGCGCCCGGCTGGTCCATTATGGGACCATGCGCGCCCGCACGGGGCGCGACCGCCAGCCCCAGGAGGTTCTCATGATCCAGCTCATCCGGAAACCGTTACCCGCCCTCGCCCTGGCCTTGCTCGGCCTGGTGCTGCTGCAGGCCCAGCCCGGCGTCGCGACGGCCCAGGACGATGGCGTCCACCGCGTCGTCTACCATGCCGATTTCAGCGATCCCCGGCGCTTCAGCGCGATGCTGACCAGCATCCACAACATGGTCACCTACTACGAGAACCAACTCGCCGACTACGACGTGCGCATCGTGTTCGTCGCCCACGGCATCCGCTTCGTGACCGACGACGCGCTGGAGTCGACCCCGTTCGCGACCGATGCCGCGCTCGAGGAGCGGCGCGAGAACCTGAAGGGGCGACTCTCCGCGCTCAACGAGACCCGTGGCGTGAAGCTTGAGCTGTGCGACATCACGCGCAAGGAGATCGGCCTCGCCGAGGACAACCTCTACCCCGCCGTGGAGATGGTGCCGTCCGGCGTGGTGCGGATCGCGGAACTGCAGCGGCAGGGATTCAGCTACATCAAGGTCGAGTAGCCACGCTCCCCACGGCCGCCCCGGACGGAGGCGGCCGGTGGGGCACGACCGCGTCACGGATCAGACGTGGCGGCTGATGGCGGCGTGGTCGGCATTCTCCATCAGGGCGTCGAACTGCGCGCCGCCTAGGTGGACCAACTCCTCGTGGTCACCCGCCTCGAACCAGATCTCCCGCTGCCGGGTCAGCGCCTCGTCGACGATGGTGCCGAGACCGTACGCCTTGCCGCAGGGCGGGATCGCGCCGGAATCGCAGTCGCCGAACAGCGCGCCGGCCTCCTTCTCGGTGGCCAGCTCGACGTGGCGGTCGAGCAGGCGTTCCATCCGCTCGAGGTCCAGACGATGGGTCGCAGGCAGGACGGCCACGAGGTAGCCCTGGCCGTCGCGCAGCAGCACGCTCTTGGCGAGGCTGTCGCCCGGGACGTGACTGACCTGCGCCGTCTCCATGCTGGTGTAGCTGCGCGGGTGAGCCATGATGTCGTATTCAACACCATGTTTCTGGAGGAATTTTTCCAATGTCGTCGCGATTGCCATGAGCGTCTCCTCCGCTTCCTTGGTTCCTCACCGAGTATAGGATGCACGGCCCGGAGTGAGAGGCGATTGACGCGCCTCGTGCGGGCCGAGCAAGCTTGCGTGCAATGAACGCAGACGCGCCCCACGTCGGTCTCTTCGTCACCTGCCTCGTCGACCTGTTCCGTCCCACCGTCGGCTTCGCCGCCGTACGCCTGCTCGAGCGGGCCGGCTGCCGGGTGACGGTCCCCGACGCGCAGACCTGCTGCGGTCAGCCGGCTGCGAGCCAGGGCGCCGCGGAGGAGGCACGGGCCGTGGCGCGGCAGGTGATCGAAACCTTCGACCGGTTCGACTACGTCGTCCTGCCCTCGGGGTCGTGTGCGGCCACCCTCCGCTGCCACTACCCGGAACTGCTCGCCGACGACCCGGCGTGGGCGGAGCGTGCGAGACACCTCGCCGGGCGCAGCCACGAGCTCTTGTCGTTTCTCACGGATATAATGCATCTAACTGATATAAATACAGTATATGATGGCAAGATCGCCTACCACGACAGCTGTTCCGGCATGCGTGAACTCGGCATCCACGCCCAGCCCAGGCAGCTGCTGGGGCTGGTCGACGGGCTGCGCGAGGTACCGGTCGCCGACGCCGAGGCGTGCTGCGGGTTCGGCGGCGCGTTCTGCGTCAAGTACCCCGGGGTCGCCGCACGGATGGCCGAGGCCAAGTGCCGGGGCATCGCGCAGAGCGGCGCAGAGCTGCTGCTCGGCGGGGACCTGGGCTGCCTGCTGAACCTGGCGGGGACGCTCGGCAGGCAGGGGGCGGCGACCGAGGTGCGGCACGTCGCCGAGCTCCTCGCCGACCTGACCGACATCCCGCCGATCGGCCGCGGCTAGCGGGACCGGGCCGATGCAGCCACGCTGTCATTCGTTTCCCGAAAACGCCGCCCGGGCGCTCGACGACGTCGACCTGCAATCGGCCCTTGGACGGACCACGGCCGGTTTCCCGAAGAAGCGTCTCGAGGGGATCGCCACGCTCCCCGAGTTCGAGCTGCTGCGCGACCAGGCGACCCGGATCAGGGAGCACGTGCTCGATCACCTCGACTGGTACCTCGAGCGCTTTGCCGACCGCGTCCAGGCGCAGGGGGGCACGGTGCACTGGTGCGCCGACGCCGACGAGGCCCGCGCGGCCGTGCTGCGCATCTGCCGCGAGGCGGACGCGCGCACCGTGACCAAGGGCAAGTCGATGATCGGCGAGGAGATCGCGATCAACGACCATCTGGAGGCGCACGGCATCACCCCGGTCGAAACCGACCTCGGCGAGTACATCATCCAGCTGCGCGGCGAGGCGCCAAGCCACATCGTGGCCCCGGCCCTGCACGTCTCGCGGCCCCAGGTGAGCGCCGCGTTCCGGGAACACCACGCCGACCGTGACCCCGGGCGCCCGCTGGAGACGCCGCGCGAGCTGCTGGGCGAGGCCCGCGAGGTGCTGCGCGACCGGTTCCTGGCCGCCGACGTCGGCATCACCGGGGCGAACATGCTGATCGCGGAGACCGGGACCAGCGTGATCGTCACCAACGAGGGCAATGGCGACCTGACCCAGACCCTCCCCCGGGTGCACGTGGTCCTGGCGAGCATCGAGAAGGTGGTGCCCACGCTCGAGGACACGTCCACGCTGCTGCGGGTCCTGGCCCGTTCGATCACCGGCCAGGAACAGACCGCCTACACCACCTTCAGCACCGGCCCGCGGCGGCCGGAGGATCCGGACGGCCCCGATGCCTACCACGTGGTGCTGCTCGACAACGGCCGCAGCCGCCTGCTCGGCGGGCCGGCCCGGTCGATCCTGCGCTGCATCCGCTGCGGGGCCTGCCTCGGCCACTGCCCGGTCTACGCCCAGGTCGGCGGTCACGCCTACGGCTGGGTCTACTCCGGGCCGATGGGCGCCGCGCTGACGCCCGGGCTGCTCGGCCTCCCGGAGGCGTGGCACCTGCCGCAGGCCTCGACGCTCTGCGGCCGCTGCGAGGCGGTCTGCCCGGTGCGCATCCCGATTCCCGAGGTGCTGCGCCACTGGCGGACCGAGAGCTGGCGCCAGGGCCGGCCGGGTGGCGCGCAGCGGCTCGCGCTGAAGGGCTGGGCCTGGCTCGCGCGGCGCCCCCGCGCCTACCGCCTGGTGACGCGCCTCGCGGCCCGCGCGTTGCGGCGTGCCGCCGGCGCCGGGGGCGCGCTGCGTCGCCTGCCAGGGCTCGGCGGCTGGACCGCGACCCGCGACCTCCCCGCGCCGGAGGGACGCACGTTCCTCGACCAGTGGCGGGAGCGGAACCGGTGACCGCGCGCGAGCGGATCTTGGCCGCGATCCGCGAGGGGCTCGGCCGCGGCGCGCTCGACGAAAGGTCCTGTGCCCCGCTCGCCGCGCATCTCGACGACCCGCGGCCCAACCGCCTGCCCGCGGCGAGCCGCGGCGGACGCGAGGCCCTGCTGCGGCGCTTCGTGGCGAAGGTGCGCCGCGCCGATGCGACGCTGGAGGCGCTGCCCGGTATCGACCGGGTACCCGGGGCCGTGGCGGCGCAGGCGACGGGCACGCACACGGTACGCGTCGCGCCGCACGCCGAGCTCGAGGCGCTGGACTGGCGCGCGGCCGGGCTCGACGCCCGCTTCGGGCCGGCGACCGGGGACGACGCGGTCGGCGTCGCGCGCGCCCACGCCGGCGTCGCGGAGTCGGGCACGCTGGTGCTCCTGTCCGGACCCGAATCGCCGACCACGCTGAACTTCCTGCCCGACCTGCACGTGGTCGTCCTGCACGCCGACGCGGTGGTCGGCGCCTACGAGACGGTCTGGGCCGGGCTGCGCGACGCGCACGGGGCCGGGAGCGGCTTCCTGCCGCGCACGGTCAACTGGATCACCGGCCCGTCGCGCACCGCCGACATCGAGCAGACGCTGCATCTCGGGATCCACGGTCCCCGCCGCCTGCACGTGCTGCTGGTCGGCGCGGACCCGGACGAAGCCTCTTCAGCGGAGGCGTGATCCGGACCTCAGGCCGCGCTGCCCTCGACGACGTCCTCGTTGGCGTGCTCGGGATCGAGGTAGACGTCGATCGCCTCGATGAACTTGCGCGCCGTCAGCGCCTTGACCGCGGTGGCGACATTGGGCTTGAAGCGCAGCTCGTGGATGGTGAACTTGTAGACCTTGGGCGACAGCGACTGGGTGCAGAGCACCATGATCTGGCGCTGCAGCGCGTGTTCGCGCAGGAAGCGGAAGAAGCTGCGCGGGCGCCCGAGGTAGAAGTAGACGGTCGGCGTGTTCCAGTGCTGCTCGCGCCGGTCGTAGGCCGGCGCCACCACCTCGCCCAGGGACTCCGACACGGAATCGAAGTTGACCAGCATGTGCGGCATCATCCGGCCCGGGGTGCGGCGGAAGTCCCCCGACTCGGTCTGCTCGTAGATGTTGATCTGGTGGTAACCGAAATGGTTGTTGTAGACCGGTACCTGGACCAGCATAACGTGGGCTCCTCCTCTGTCATGTGGCTCGCCGGAAACGCGTGACGTGGACCCGGTGCGGTCCGGCGAGGGCGCCCTTTTCTTCTTGTCGTTTCGGGCGCGAAACGGGGTTCGTCCCGATTCTCGGGCATCGACTCCCGGGGTGCAAACGCACCCGTTTCGGCTCACCCCTTGCGGGTGATCCGCAGCCCGCAGGCCGCCGCGCTCGCCACGAAACCGGGAAACGATGTGTCGACGTTGGCGCAGTCGTCCACCGTCACCGCGCCCCCGGCGCGCAGCGCGGCGATCGCGAACGCCATCGCCACGCGGTGGTCCCCGTGGCTGGCGACCCGCCCGCCGTGCAGTGCGCCGCCGACGACCACCATGCCGTCGGCCGTCGGTCGCGCGTCGATCCCGAGCGCGTTCAGACCCTCCGCCATGACCCCGATGCGGTCGCTCTCCTTGACGCGCAGCTCTTCGGCGCCGCGCAGCGTCGTGGTGCCCTCGGCGCAGGCCGCGGCCACGAACAGCACCGGGAACTCGTCGATCGCGAGCGGCACCAGGGGCTCCGGGATCTCGATGCCCCGGAGCGGCCGGGCGCGCACGCGCAGGTCGGCGACCGGCTCGTCGCCCTCGTCGCGCCGGTTGCTGATCTCGATCTCGGCGCCCATCGCCCGCAGGATCTCGATCACCCCGGTACGGGTGGGGTTGATGCCGACCCCCGGGAGGGTGAGGTCCGAGCCCGGTGCGATCGACGCGCCGACCAGGAAGAATGCGGCCGACGAGATGTCGCCGGGGACGGTCAGGGCCGTGCCGCGCAGCGCCGGGCGCCCGTGCACGCCGACGTGGTCCCCGTCGCGCTCCACCTCGGCGCCGAGCGCGCGGAGCATCCGCTCGGTGTGGTCGCGGGTCGGGGCCGGCTCGGTGACCCGCGTGACGCCGTCGGCGTAGAGCCCGGCGAGCAGC
>JAWVZO010000119.1:0-7761 GCA_033722135.1 Gammaproteobacteria bacterium
CGGGGCCGCGCTGGGGCGCCCGGATCGTCGATCTCGATCTCCTGCTCTACGGCGACCTGCGCATGGACAGCGCCCTGCTCACCGTGCCCCATCCCGCCCTGTCGAAGCGCGATTTCGTGCTGTATCCTCTCGCCGAGATCGCGCCGCCGGATCTCCCGATCCCGGGCCTCGGAAGGCTCGACGAGCTCGTGGCCAGATGCCCCAAGACCCACCTCAAGTCGATGCATTGAACCCGGAGCCCGGACGGGCTTCGCGCTACATCGTCGTCGAGGGGCCCATCGGCGTGGGCAAGACGACGCTGGCCCGGCGGCTCGCCAACCACTTCGACTGCGAGTTGATGCTCGAACGGGCCGAGGAGAACCCGTTCCTGGAGCGCTTCTACGAGGATCCGCGCAGCGGCGCGCTGCCCACCCAGCTCCATTTCCTGTTCCAGCGCATGCGCCAGGTCGAGGCGCTGCGCCAGGCGGACCTGTTCAGCGGCGGGCTCGTGGCCGACTTCATGCTGGCCAAGGAGCGTCTCTTCGCGGGGGTCACGCTGGCGGATGACGAGTACCGGCTCTACGACGAGGTCTACACCCGGCTGGGCCCGGAGAGTCCCCAGCCCGACCTGGTGATCTTCCTCCAGGCGCCCGTCAGCGTCCTGCTCGAGCGCATCGCCAGGCGCGCCCGCCCGATGGAACGGCAGATCGGCTCGGCCTACCTGCAGCGCCTGGTCGACGCCTACAACCGGCTCTTCTACCACTTCGACGAGTCGCCCCTGCTGATCGTCAACGCGGCGGAGATCGACCTCAGCACCTCCGGTCCCGACTTCTCCCGCCTGCTCGCCCAGGTCGAGACCGTGGGCCAGGGGCGCCACTACTTCAATCCGCTGCCGGTGGCACTGGCGTGACCCGTCACCGGCGTGGAACGGTGGCAATGCGCTAGACTTCACGCTTCCATTCCTGCATGCCGTTCACAAACCCGGGGTCGTGATCGATGTACACCGAGAAAACCGAGGAACGCCCGCGTCGCCCGATGACCCTCTCGCGGCTGCGCGACATGAAGCAGGCCGGCGAGAAGATCACCATGCTCACCGCCTACGACGCGAGCTTCGCGACCCTGCTCGACGAGGCGGGCGTCGACGTGCTGCTGATCGGCGACTCGCTCGGCATGGTGATCCAGGGGCACGACACCACCCTGCCCGTCAGCGTGGAGGATATCGTCTACCACACGCGGGCCGTGGCCAACGGCACGCGGTATGCGCTGCTGATCGCCGACATGCCGTTCATGAGCTACGCGACGCCTGCCCAGGCCCTGGCCAGTGCCGCGCGCCTGATGCAGGGCGGCGGGGCGCACATGGTCAAGATCGAGGGGGGCGCGGTCCAGGTCGAGACCGTGCGCTACCTCGCCGAGCGCGGCGTGCCGGTCTGCGCCCACCTCGGCCTGACCCCGCAGCACGTGCACAAGCTCGGCGGGTACAAGGTCCAGGGGCGCGAGGAGCACGCGGCGCGCGCGCTGCGCGAGGACGCGGCGGCGCTCGAGGAGGCCGGGGCCGACATGCTGGTTCTCGAATGCGTTCCGTCGCCCCTGGCGGCGGAGGTGACCCGGAACCTCGCCATCCCGGTGATCGGCATCGGCGCCGGGGTCGACTGCGACGGCCAGGTGCTGGTGGTCTATGACATGCTCGGCATCACGCCCGGCAAGCGGCCCAAGTTCTCACGCGATTTCCTCGCCGGCGAAGGTGACGTGCGCGCCGCCGTGCAGGCGTACGTCGATCAGGTCCGCGCCGGGACTTTCCCGGGACCCGAGCACGGCTTCTCGTGACCGAGACCGTCCACACGCTGAAGGCGATGCACGCCACGCTGCGCGGCTGGCGTCGCGAGGGGCTGCACGTGGCCTTCGTGCCGACCATGGGCAACCTGCACTACGGCCACATGACGCTGGTCGAGACGGCGCGGCAGCGCGGCGATCGCGTGGTGGTGAGCATCTTCGTCAACCCGACGCAGTTCGGACCCACCGAGGACTACCTGACCTACCCGAACACGCCCGACGCCGATTTCGCGAAGCTCGAGGAGATGGGCGTCGACCTGCTGTTCGCGCCGACCGTCGACGAGATGTATCCCGGGGATCACGGCCATCACGCGCGCACCGTCGTCCAGGTCCCCGAGCTCTCCGACATCCTCTGCGGCGCGCACCGCCCGGGCCACTTTGCCGGGGTCGCCACCGTGGTCAACAAGCTGTTCAACATCGTGCAGCCCGATGTCGCGGTGTTCGGCACCAAGGATTTCCAGCAGCTCGCGGTGATCCGGCGCATGGTCTGGGAGCTGAGCATGCCGGTCGAGATCGTCGGCGCGCCGATCGCGCGCGAGTCCGACGGCCTGGCGATGAGCTCGCGCAACGTCTACCTGACCGCGGCCGAGCGACGGACCGCGGCCGAGCTCTACAGGGCGCTGTGCACGGCCCGCGACGCGCTGCTGGCCGGCGACGGCGTGCTCGCCGTCGAGGCGGCGGGCCACAACCGTCTCGAGGAGCTCGGCTTCCGGCCCGACTACTTCACCGTGCGGCGAGCCGAGGACCTGCAGTCCCCCCAGGCCGAGGATCGCGACCTGGTGATCCTGGTCGCGGCCTGGCTCGGCAAGGCACGCCTGATCGACAACCTGACCCTGCAGCTGCCGGGCTGAAGCCCGGGTCTGCGCACTTTCCCCGGGACCGGCGCGGGCCGGACCGACGGACGCTCAACGCTCGCCGGCCTCCTGCACGACCTCACGGTAGAGCCGGGCGTACTCGCGCGCGCTCTCGTCCCAGCTGAAGTCCTGGGCCATGCCGGTCCGCTGCACCTGCCGCCAGCGCCGCCTGTCGCGGTAGAGGGCCAGCGCACGACGCACCGCCTCGAGGATCGCCCAGGGGCTTGCCTCCTCGAACAGCACGCCGGTGGCGATCCCTCCGCGCACGGCGTGCGGGGTCGCGTCGATAACTGTGTCGGCGAGGCCGCCGGTGCGGCGCACCACCGGGACGCAGCCGTAGCGCAGGCTGTAGATCTGGTTCAGCCCGCACGGTTCGTAGCGCGAGGGCATCAGGAACAGGTCCGCGCCGCCCTCGATCTGGTGGGCGAGGGTCTCGTCGTAGCCGATCCGCACCGCGAGGCGGTCCGGGTGGCGGCGCGCCAGCGCCACGAGCCGGCGCTCGAGGACCGGATCGCCGCTGCCGAGGAGAACGAACTGCACGCCCGTATCGAGCATCTCGGGCAGGGCTTCGGCGATCAGGTCGCCGCCCTTCTGCCAGGCGAGCCGGCCGATGTGGGCGACGAGCGGCGTGACCTCCTCCTCGGGAAGGCCGAAGGCGTGCTGCAGCGCCGCCTTGTTGCGCTGCCGGCGGGGCAGGGTGGTGGCGCCGAACGGCTGGGCGAGCCGGGGATCGCGCGCCGGGTCCCAGGCGGCGTAGTCGGCGCCGTTGAGGATTCCCGTGAGCACGTCGGAACGGTGCCGGAGCAGGCCATCGAAGCCCTGCCCGTGGCTCGCCGTGCAGATCTCGCGGGCGTAGGTCGGACTGACGGTGGTGAGGCGGTCGGCGAAGGCGAGACCGCCCTTGATCAGGGCCAGCCGGCCGTAGAACTCCAGGGCCTCCGGCGACCAGAGGCGGTCCGGTAGGGCCAAACGGGCGAAGGTCTCGTGCGGATAACTGCCCTGGTAGGCGAGGTTGTGGATGGTGAACACGGTACGCGGCCGGTCGGCGTGGCCGTCGAGCAGCGCCGGGACCAGCCCGGTCTGCCAGTCGTGGCAGTGGACGACGTCGGGTCGCCAGTGCAGGCCCGCCGTGTCCAGCGCCACGCGCACGGCGACCCTGCTGAACAGCGCGAACCGTTCCGGGTTGTCGGGCCAGTCGCTGCCGTCCGGGGCGCTGTAGGGCCCCCCGGCGCGATCGAACAGCGGGGGGCAGTCCACCAGCCAGACGGGAACCTCGCTGCCTGGCAGTCGGCCGCGCAACAGCCGCACGGGGAGGTCGAGTCCGGCGATCTCGCCGACCACGCGGACCTGGCCGAGCGCCTCGACGGTCGCGCGGTAGGCCGGAAGGATCAGCCGCACGTCGACACGCCGCTGCTTGAGCGCCTGGGGCAGCGCGCCGCTGACGTCGGCGAGGCCACCCGTCTTGACGAGTGGCTGCGCTTCGCTGGTGACGTAGAGAACTTTCATGGGTGGACCACGGAACTCGGGATCGGCCGGGACGAATCGCTATACTCGCCCGGAAAACCGTTCGGGAAACTATAGATGGCGAATCCGACCGAGACCAAGGCCTGGGCCGCCCTGGAGGCGCGTTGCGCGGCGCTGCGGGGCGTGCACATGCGGGAGCTCTTCGCCGAGGACCCGGCGCGGGCCTCGCGCTACCGGGCCTCGGCCGCGGGTATCGACCTCGATTTCTCGCGCCACCGCCTCGACGACACGACGCTGGCCCTGCTCCTGGACCTGGCGCGCGAGATGGACGTCCCCCGCTGGCGCGAGCGGATGGTCTCGGGCGAGCCGATCAACGTCACCGAGCGGCGCGCGGTGCTGCACGTCGCGCTCAGGGACCTCGACGACGCCTTCCGCTGCCGCGTCGGGGGCGCGCGCGTCCATCCCGCCGTGCGCGGCGAGCTCGACCGGCTGCGCGAGTTCTCGGAGGCGGTGCGCAGCGGCGCGTGGCGCGGGCACACCGGGCGACCGCTGCGCGACGTCGTTCACCTCGGCATCGGCGGCTCGGACCTCGGGCCGCGGATGGTCTGCACCGCCCTCGAACCGCTGCGCGACGGACCCCGCGTCCGCTTCGTGGCGAACGTCGACGGCCATGCGCTCGACGAGGCGCTGCGCGCGGTGGATCCCGAGACCACGCTGTTCGTCGTCGCGTCGAAGACGTTCACGACCCAGGAGACGCTGACCAACGCGCACACCGCCCGCGAGTGGTTCCTCGCCTCGGGCGCGGCGGAGTCGGCCGTGGCCCGCCACTTCGTCGCGCTGTCGACGAATGCCGACGCGGTCCGCGCGTTCGGCATCGACGAGACCAGCATGTTCAGGTTCTGGGACTGGGTCGGGGGGCGCTACTCGCTCTGGTCGGCGATCGGGCTGCCGATCGCCCTCGCCGTCGGCATGGACCGCTTCGAGTCGCTGCTCGCCGGGGCGCACGCCATGGACCGCCACTTCCTCGATGCTCCACTGGAACGGAACCTGCCGGTGATCCTGGCCGTGCTCGGCATCTGGTACGACAATTTCCTCGGCTGCACGTCCCACGCGGTGGTGCCCTACGACCACCGCCTGCGCCTGTTCACCCCGTTTCTCCAGCAGCTCGACATGGAGAGCAACGGCAAGGGGGTGACGCGGGACGGCACGCCGGTTTCCTGGGCCACCGGCCCGGTGATCTGGGGCGGGGTCGGCACCGACGCGCAGCACGCCTTCTTCCAGCACCTGCACCAGGGCACGCAGGTGGTGCCCGTCGACTTCCTGCTCGTGGACCGGCCCGGGCACGACCTCGCCGGGCATCACCGCATCCTGCACGCCAACGCGCTCGCCCAGGCCGAGGCGCTGTGTCTCGGCCGCGATCCCGGGGAGTCGGTGGAACCGCACCGGGCGTTCGACGGGAACCGGCCATCGAGCGTCCTGAAGCTCGAGGCGCTCGACGCCGCCGGTCTCGGCGCCCTGGTCGCCCTCTACGAGCACAAGGTCTTCGTGCAGGGCACGATCTGGGGCATCAACCCGTTCGACCAGTGGGGCGTCGAACTCGGCAAGGCGATGACGGCGGAACGGCTCGGGGACCCCTGATCGCGCGTCTCAGGCGCGCCCCAGGACCAGTCCGGCCAGCGGCGGCAGGTCGAGCACCAGCGAGTGGGGCTGCCCCATGCAGGGAACCGGCTCCGATTCGGCCGAGCTGCTCCCGAAGTCGCCACCCTCGTAGAAGCGTGAATCGCTGTTGAAACGGGCCAGGTAACTGCCGGGTTCGGGGACGCCCACGCGGTAGCCGCGTCGTGGCACGGGCGTGAAGTTCAGGCAGACGAGCAGCTGCTCGCTACCGGACGCGCGCATGAACGCCAGGATCGACCGGTCGGCATCCTCGCAGTCGAGCCAGTGGAAGCCGGCACGGTCGAAGTCGTTCACGTGAAGCGCGGGATGGTCGAGAACCAGCCGGTTCAGGTCCTGGACGAGCGTACGCACGCCCCGGTGTTCTGCGTGGTCGAGCAGCTCCCAATCCAGCGCGCGGTTCTCGTTCCACTCGCGCTTCTGGGCCAGCTCGCTGCCCATGAATAGAAGCTTCTTGCCGGGCAACGTGTACATGTAGGTCAGCAGCAGCCGGAGATTGGCCAGTCGCTGCCAGTCGTCGCCGGGCATCTTGTCGAGCAGCGCACGCTTGCCGTGGACGACCTCGTCGTGCGACAGGGGCAGGACGAAATTCTCGCTGAAGGCGTAGACGAGCCCGAACGTGAGCTTGTCGTGGTGGTGCTTGCGATGGACCGGATCCATGGCGAAGTAGTCCAGCGTGTCGTTCATCCAGCCCATGTTCCACTTCATCGAGAAACCGAGGCCCCCCTGGCTGGTGGGGCGCGAGACCTGGGGCCAGCTGGTCGACTCCTCGGCGATGACCAGGGCGCCGGGACAGCGGTCGTGGACCAGCTCGTTCAGCTCGCGCAGGAACGCCACCGCTTCGAGATTCTCCCGTCCCCCGTGGACGTTCGGCGTCCAATCGCCGGGGTCGCGCGAATAGTCGAGGTAGATCATCGAGGCGACAGCATCCACCCTCAGGCCGTCGACATGCATCTCCTCGAGCCAGAAAAGCGCCGAGGAGATGAGGAAATTGCGTACCTCGTTGCGCCCGTAGTCGAAGATCAGGGTCCCCCAGTCGCGGTGCTCGCCGCGCCGGGGATCGGCATGCTCGTAGAGCGGGGTTCCGTCGAACCGGGCCAGCGCGAAGCTGTCGCGCGGGAAGTGGCCCGGGACCCAGTCCAGCAACACGCCGAGGCCGGCCGCGTGGCAGGCGTCGACGAAACGGCGGAAATCGTCGACTGTGCCATGCCGCGAGGTCGGCGCGAAATATCCGGTGCACTGGTAACCCCAGGAGCCGTCGTAGGGGTGTTCGAACACGGGCAGGAGCTCGATGTGCGTGAAGCCCAACTCGACGACGTAGGGGACGAGCCGCTCGGCGAGTTGCCGGTAGGTGAGGTAGTTTCCCGAGTCGCGCTGCCACGAGCCGAGATGGACCTCGTAGACGGTCATCGGGGCATGGAGCCAGTCCCGCCCGGCGCGGCGCGACAGCCACTCCGCATCGCGCCACTCGTACGCCTGACCCGGCTCGACGATCGCCGCCGTGGCCGGCCGGAACTCGAACTGGCGTCCGTAAGGGTCGGTCTTGAGCAACAGGTCGCCCGTCGTGCGGTTGACCAGTTCGAACTTGTACAGCGCACCCGTGCCCAACTCCGGGATGAACAGCTCCCAGACCCCGCTGCCGCCTCGCGAGCGCATCGGGTGGCGGCGCCCGTCCCAGTGGTTGAAGTCGCCGACCACCGAGACGCGCGCGGCGTTCGGCGCCCAGGTGGCGAACAGGACGCCGTCGATGCCGTCGGCCCGCCAGGGGCGGGCCCCGAGAAAGCGCCAGGCCTGGCGGTGGCGGCCTTCGGCGAAGAGGTGCAGGTCCAGGTCGCCGACCTGGGGCGGAAAGGCATAGGGATCCCAGAACTCCCTCGTGCCGCCATGCTTCAGAATGGCTTGGAATCGATAGCGTTCGGGGCAGGTTTCGCCTGCGCCGTGCCATTCGAAGAAATCGGAG
>JAWVZO010000120.1:0-7656 GCA_033722135.1 Gammaproteobacteria bacterium
CGCCGAGCGCAGGTCCTGCATCGAATCGACCGGCGGGACCGGGAAGTAGCCGCCCGTGACCGACGGGCGGAGGCCCATGTTGCCGCCCTCGAAGACCTTCTCCGAGTTCCACTCGGCCTCTTCGGAGTCGACCTTGACGAACGACCCGCTCATGTCGACGCCCCAGCGCACGTCGTCGAGCACGAAGAACTCCGGCTCGGGGCCGAAGTAGGCGGTGTCACCCAGGCCGGTCGACTGCAGGTAGGCCTCGGCGCGGCGCGCGACCGAGCGCGGATCGCGCTCGTAGCCCTGCATGGTGGTGGGCTCGACGATGTCGCAGCGCAGGTTCAGCGTGGTCTCGTCCATGAACGGGTCGATGACCGCGGTCGAGTCGTCGGGCATCAGGATCATGTCGGACTCGTTGATCCCCTTCCAGCCGGCGATCGAGGAGCCGTCGAACATCTTGCCCTCGGTGAAGGTGTCCTCGTCGATCCCGTGCGCCGGCACGGAGACGTGCTGCTCCTTGCCGCGGGAATCGGTGAAGCGGAAGTCGACGAACTTGACCTCCTTCTCTTCGATCATCTTCAGAACATCGGACGCAGACATGGTTATTTCCTCCAGGATTGGGATGTCAACTCGGGTCGGGCCGCGGGCTACCCGGCGGCGTGGACCTCGGCTGACCATGTGAAAGCATGTGCCGTGCCAATGACGGCATGGACGCAGGCCGTTGAAATCACGCACATTCGGGTGCACCAGGAACAACGTATGCACTATTTTGGTGCATGTGTGTCACTCTTGGCACCACCATGGTGCGCTCAATGGTAGCGGACGCGCACGCAGCGCACCTCCTCGAGCGCCTCGGCGGCCTCCGCCAGCGTCCGCCCCGTGGCGCGCAGGGCATCGAGGTTGCCGCCGGCCAGGTCGAGCGGCAGGAGCAGGTCGACCTCCACCTTGCCATCGAGGTAGTGCAGGGTGATCTCCTCGATCGCCCCGGCGTGCTCGTTGTCGGCCCAGCAAGCGCGCAGCTTGCGCTCCATCTTGTCGCGCAGCGGCAGGTGCATCGACGGCGAGACCACCTCGTCGTCCTCCGGGTCGATGTGCACGGTGACGTCGGCGACCTCGTCGATCTTACGGATCAGGTGCCAGCGCACCTTCTCGCTGAGCTGGTGCCCCTCGGAGACGCTGATCGTCGGGTCGACCAGGATGTGCACGTCGACGAGCGCCTCCGCACCCATGCGCCGGGTGCGCAGCATGTGCAGGGCGTCGACGCCCTCGACCTCGAGGATGGCGTCGCGGATCACCTCGAGCCGCTCGGGTTCGAGCGCGGTGTCGACCAGCTCGCTGATGCTGTGCGCGGCCAGGTCCCAGCCCGCCTTGGCGATCATCAGGCCGACCACCACGGCGGCGACGGCGTCGAGGTAGTCGAGTCCCGCCATGGCCCCGCCGATGCCGACGATCACCACCACCGAGGAGATGGCGTCGGAACGGTGGTGCCAGGCGTTGGCACGCAGCAGGTTGGAGCGCTGCGCGCGCGCCACGCGCATGGTGTAGTGGAACAGCGCCTCCTTGGCGAACACCGAGACCACCGCGGCGGCGAGCGCCAGGAGGGTCGGGTGGAGCAGGCGCTCGGGCTCGAACAGCCTCGCCGTGGCGTCCCACGCGATACCGGTCGCGACCAGGATCAGCAGCCCGCCGACGGCGACGGTGGCAACGGTCTCGATCCGCCCGTGACCGTAGGGGTGGCGCTCGTCGGCATGCTCGCTGCCGAGCTTCGCGGCGTAGATGACCACCGCATCGCTGACCAGGTCGGAGAGGGAGTGGATGCCGTCGGCGACCAGCGCGGCGGAGTGGCCGACGACGCCGAGCAGGACCTTGAGCACCGACAGCAGGACGTTGACCGCGGCGCCGACCATCGTCACGCGGCGCGTCGCGGTGTACCGCTCGGCGTCGGGCGTGCCGGCCTTGCCCGGAACCGCCCGCGGCGCGTGGTGGGCCCCGCCCATCAGTCCGGGTCGGCCACGACGCGGACGGTCACCACCAGTTCGTCATCGCCCTGCTCGATGCCGAGCAGCTCGTGACCGTTGATGCGGCACCAGGCCGGGATGTCCTTGGCCGCACCCGGGTCGGTGCAGGTCACGGCCAGCACGTCGCCGGGGGCCAGCTCGGCGACCCGGTTCTGGGTGCGGATCACCGGCATCGGACAGAGCAGCCGACGGCAGTCGAGCTCGTGGCGGTTCATACGTGCCATGCCGCCGGGATCTCCCCGGCCGCGAGCGGCGGCACCGTGACGGTGCGCGCCTCGCCCCCCCGCGGGACCACGTCGACCTCGACGCGCTCGGCATCGCGCCCCTGGCTGTAGCGCGCGACGATGCGCGCGGCGAGTTCCAGGTCCCCGGCGTCCGCCTTTCCGTCGACCAGGGCCAGCGGTCCGGCGTGGCTGCGCGTGACCAGGTGGGTGAACTGGCGACGGTACCCTTGCAGGAACTTCACCTCGCCCTCCTCGCGGGCGATGACCAGCTTGAAGTGGGGGCGTGGCCTCAGGTGCCGGCCGACCTTGAGCAGCATGATGTCGTCGAGGTCGTAGTCGCGATCGCCGCGCGCCTGCCAGAGGTCGGCGAGCTTGGCGGAGTAGGTGGCGTCGGTCAGGAAGCAGCAGCCCCCGGCCGGCTGGGCGTACTCCTCGAAACCGAACCGCTCGGCCAGCGCCATCTGCGGCTTGCGCGAGCGGCCGCTGAAGTCGTGGAGCCGGTCGCGGTCGACCCAGCCCTCGCGCTCCGGGAGCGTCTCGGGCAGACGCTGCGCGCACAGCGGGCGCAGCAGCCGGTCGCCGACCCCGGACTCGTCGGCCACCACCGGCAGGGTCGCGCTGCGCTGGGACATCGGCCTCTGGCCGACCACCTCGCCGGTGACGATGAAGTCGAAGCCGTGCTCGCGCATCCACTCGTGCGCCTTGCCGACCATGAACACCTTGCAGTCGAGGCACGGGTTGAGGTTCTTGCCGTAGCCGTGCCGGGGGTTGAGCAGCACCCCCTTGTACTCCTCGACGATGTCGACGATGTGCAGCCGGATGCCGAGCTGCTCGGCGACCCAGAGCGCGTTGTTGCGCTTCGGCTTCGCCTCGTCCTGTTTGCGGATGGCATGGGTGTGCCCCTCGACGCAGAAGCCGGTGAAGAAATTGATGCCCTCGACGTGGACACCCTGCTCCTGGACGACGCGCGCGGCGAGCATCGAGTCGAGCCCGCCGGAGATCAGGGCGACCGCCTTGCGCTGCTTGCTCATCGGGAATCGGGACCGGTCCGGGTGGGCCAGCAAGGATACCAGACCCGTTTCCGGGCGGTCATGCAGCCCGTTGCATCGGGGTCGGGCGATTGCCATAGTTCCGGTAGGGGTGCGCCGGGAGGGGCGCCGCCACGCGGCCCGCCGCGCCAACCGGGAGGAGACCATGTTCGAAGCCGCCGAGCTCGGGCGCAAGCTGACGCGCCAGGAGTACAAGCAACGCGTCCCCGACCTGCGCATCGAGCTGCTCGAGGCGCAGCGCAAGCTGCTCGCCGACGCCTCGTTCCCGACCATCGTCGTGTTCGCCGGCGTCGACGGCGCCGGCAAGGGCGAGATCGTCAACCTGCTCTCCGGCTGGCTCGACCCCCGCTGGCTGGTGACCCGTGCCTACGGCGAGCCCTCCGAGGAGGAGCGCGAACGCCCCGAGTACTGGCGCTACTGGCGCGACCTGCCGCCGAAGGGGCAGATCGGCCTGTTCCTGAGCTGCTGGTACTCCAACCCGGTGCTGAGCCGGGTCATGGACGAGGCCCCGCTGGCGGAGTTCGACGAACAGCTCGACCGCATCGCCGCGTTCGAGAAGGGCCTGGCCGACGACGGCGCACTGATCCTGAAGTTCTGGCTGCACCTCGACAAGGCCTCGCAGAAGAAACACTTCAAGAAGCTCGAGAAGGATCCCGAGCTGAGCTGGCGGGTCACCGAGACCGACTGGAAGCACTGGCGCCTCTACGACCGCTTCATCGAGGCGGCCGAGCGCACCATCCGCAAGACCAGCACCGGTCCCGCGCCTTGGAAGATCATCGAGGGCTTCGACCTCGGCTACAGCAGCACCCAGATCGGCACGATCATCGCCGAGTCGATCGACAAGCACCTCGGTCGCATCCGGCGTCGACGGGCCGTGGCCAAGGCGCACCGCGAGGCCGAGGAGGCACGACTCGACGAGGTCGCCGCAGATGCGGCCGACGAGGAGGCGCGCGACGAGGACGCGCCCGGGCCGGCCGACGAGAGCCCTGACGGCACCGGCCTGCCGACCGTGCTGTCGAGCCTCGACATGACCAAGAAGCTCGGCAAGAAGGAGTACAACCGGGAGCTCAACCGCTACCAGGGCCGTCTCAACCAGCTGCACCGCGCGGCGCGCGAGCGGAAGCTCTCCGCGCTGCTGCTGTTCGAGGGGTGGGACGCCGCCGGCAAGGGCGGCGCGATCCGGCGCATCACCGCGGCGCTCGACGCGCGCAGCTACCAGGTGATCCCGATCGCCGCGCCGACCGACGAGGAACGGGCCCAGCACTACCTCTGGCGATTCTGGCGCCACCTGCCGCGCGCGGGGCGCATCACCATCTTCGACCGCAGCTGGTACGGCCGGGTGCTGGTCGAGCGGGTCGAGGGTTTCGCGTCGGAGACCGAGTGGATGCGCGCCTACGCCGAGATCAACGACTTCGAGGAGCAGCTCGTCGAGTTCGGCACCGTGCTGGTCAAGTACTGGGTGCACATCACCCCGCACGAGCAGCTCGAGCGCTTCCGCCTGCGCGAGAAGACGCCGCACAAGGCCTGGAAGCTGACCGAGGAGGACTGGCGCAACCGCGAGCGCTGGGATGCCTACGAGCACGCCGTCAACGACATGGTCGAGCGCACCAGCACGCGGCTCGCCCCGTGGACCCTGATCGAGGGCGACGACAAGCGCTACGCGCGGGTCGCGGTCATCCGGCGCTTCTGCGAAGCACTGGAGGAGGCGCTGGACGAGGACGTACCGTAGACACCTCTCCGCACGTCACCGGGAACATCCCCGAACGGTGCATCGAAATCGTCGACCCGGCCGAGGACCGCGGCCGCGGCGGAAAACCGGAGGGGGCGCGCGTCCCTGCCGCGCTACTTCGGGTTCGGACCCAGGCCGTCTGCGAGGCTCGGCAAGCCGCACGGCTGGAAAGCCTCCGGCCACGGTACGCGGCACACGAAAAACCAAAAAAGGGGGCGGCCAAGGCCGCCCCCTCATATGGCTTCCAGAGCCTCAGTCCTCGAGACTGATCTCGGCGCCGTCGAGCTCGTTGGTCGCCTCGGTGTAGGTGGCGTTGTTGACGTCGACGATCGCACCGGCCGACAGCGCGGCGAAGAAGTCGGCCTCGCTGATCGGTGCATCGTTCTCGTCGAAGAACAGCGACCCGGCCGTCACGACCGTCACGCCGAGGATGTCGAAACTGACGTTATTCACGATGTTCTCCGCGGGCCCACGTAGGCGAACGTCGGCCAGGTCGGCCGCCCCGCGGTCTCGCACCTCCTCGGCGAACACGGTGCCGCTGCCGTCGACGAACCCGCGCACCTCGACCTGCCGGGTTCCGCCGAGCCCGGCCGAGATGACGCTGTCGTCGTCCTCGGTCTGCGGGGTCGCGAGGACCGTGAACCCGAGGATGTCCAGGGACGTACCGACGGTCACATCGCCGGGATCGACCGGGGCGATCACGCGCATCCGCGCCTGCCGGAAGTCGATCTCCTCGGCGGTCAGGACCCCCGTGCCGGTGTTGAACAGCCCCTCGGCCTCGAGCTTGGCGCCGACGACGATGTCGGCGTTGGTGCCGTTCTCGTAGACCGTGCCGGCGTCGACGACGACCGTCTGGCCGTTGACCACGAACCGGGTGACCGGCGCGCCGGTCACCGAGGAGACGAACCCCTCGATGCTGCCGTCGATCACCGTCGCCGACGCGTCCCCGCCCGGGTTGGCGATGCCTTCGGCCGGGCACTCGATCTTCTCGTTGTTGGAATCGTCGACATCGATGGTCAACGGAGCGGCGAATCCGGCGGTGACCTTGACCTCGACGAGGTCGCCGTTGGCCAGCGCGCCGCAGCCGTTGTCGACGACGGCGGGCACGAACAGCACCGTCAGGCCGCCGATCTGGAAGCTGCCCGCACCGAGCGCGCCGACCTCGCCGACCACCTTCCAGGTCGGCAGGTCGGCGGCGATCTTTTTCTCGACACGGGTCGCCTGGACGATCCCGGCCGCGTCGGCGAAGCCGGCCACCTCCGCGAAGTCGGCCGTGGTCAGCGCACCGCACGACGCCACGTCCTCGACGAAGGTGTCGCCGGTGCAGAACACCGTCTGGCCGAGCACCGTGAGGGGGTTGGTCCCGGTCACCGGTCCCTTGACCTGGTGGAACCCGGCGATGGTCTCGGCATCGGCCGTCACCAGCCCGTCGCTCTCGGTATCGTCCCCGACCTCGAAGCGGACCACGAGGCCGCGGTTGGCCGCGACCTCGAACTCGGCCTTGGTCACCGTTACGCCGTCGATGGTGAACGCCGTGTCGCCGTCGGTGACCAGCCTTTTGTCGTCGTTGACGATGACGCTGCCGAAGCCGGTCACGCCGCCGGTGCCGGTGCCGCCGATGCCGGCGACGCCGCCACCGCCACCTCCACCACCGCCGCCGCACGCGGCGAGGATCAGGGCCGGCACCGCCGCGCCGGCAAGCATGGATGTTCTCTTGCTCATCGCATCGCTCCTGTCAGGACTCGGGCTCCTGCTCCCGTTCTAAGTAGTAGATGCCCACGCCCGCACGCAGGCCCTTGTCGTCCGGCGCCGCCCGGCCGTCCTTGCGGATCCGCTCGGAGAGCCACTTGTCGTAGTTCTTCAACAGCGCCAGGGAATGGTGATTGGTCATCTCGCGGAATGCCGCGACCGTCTCCGGAGCGAGGTCCTCCTCGCTGACCTTGAGCTGGAACCGCGTGCCCGGGATCTCCGGGTCGACGTTGTAGTCGATGGTCGCGATCAGGTCGGCGACGTCGGTGCCGAGGATCGCCAGCTTCTCCTCCTCGCCGGCCGAGGGGACGTAGGCGGCGTTGACGAGCTGGACGCGGCCGTCGGCGCGCTCCCGGATCGCGCCGACGCGGAGCAGCTCGTCGGCCACTGCGCGCACCGACATGTCGCCGCTGTAGCGGCCGACCAGGGCCGTGAAGCTGCGCTCCGTGCCCTCCATCGGCAGCGGGGCCGGCTGGCCCTGTTCGTCACAGAACTCGGGATCGTTGAGCCAGCCGCTGATCACCCGCGTCGCCCGGCCGTAGCGTTCGTCGAGCAGGACGTTGTCCTGTGCCGGCAACCGCTGGATGCGCAGCACCTCCTTGCGGGTCAGGCCGGTCAGCACGGCGATGCGCGTGTTGGTCTGCTTGCGCCCGGGCAGCGCGAACTCGGCGTCGGCCACCTGGACGTAGACCTGCTTGGCCGCCTCGGCGAAACTCGCGAACGGGATGCCGTAGCGCAGCAGCAGGCGCACCATCGGGCGCAGCAGGGTGACGACCGATGCAATCAGGGCGCGCTGAACCGTCGTGCTCATGACATGGGAATATATTCCCAATTTTGCATCCTGTCAAAGCACGCCGCCCGACCCGGGCGTCCCCACCGGCCGTTTCAGGCGAGCCAGGCGA
>JAWVZO010000121.1:0-7614 GCA_033722135.1 Gammaproteobacteria bacterium
ATGCCGTGTTCCTTTTTCGTCGCGGGCGACCGCGGGGGTCGGGACGCCTGCCCCGGGATGACGTACCTGTCACCGGAGAGCCGCATGTTGATTGCTATCCTCGAATGGGAAAATATTCCCAAATTCACAGTTTGTCAAGTTGCCCCGCCATGACGGGGGAGACGGGTTGCCGGCTCGACGTCGACACGAGGTGCGTCTGGCGGCCCCGCTGGCGCGGCGATCGGCATGAGAGCGATGATTGTTGACAATCAAGCGAAATATGAGAGCATGAGGCTTTAAATATCGATTATTGTCGACAATTGATGGAAGAGTCGCCGAATACCCCTGACGAGTCCATGCACATCACCCTCGCGGACCGGATCTTTGCCCGGCTGCAGCGGGAGATCGTTGAGGGGACGCTCAAGCCGGGGAGCAAGATCAGCGAACCGGAACTGGCGCGCAGCTACGGCATCAGCCGCGGGCCGCTGCGCGAGGCGATCGGCCGCCTCGAGGCCTGCAGCCTCGTGGTGCGCAAGCCCAACGTCGGCGCGCGCGTCGTGTCGCTCTCCGCGGACCAGCTGCTCGAGATCTACCACGTGCGCGAGGCGCTCGAGGGGATGGCGGCGAGGCTCGCGGCCACGGCGATGAGCGAGGCCGAGATCGACGACCTCGCCGGCCTGCTCCACCATCATCGCGCGCAGGTCGAGCGCGACCCGAGTCAGGGCTACGTGCAGAAGGAGGGCGACCTGGATTTCCACTATCGGCTGGTCCAGGGCAGCAAGAACCGCCGCCTGATCCAGTTGCTGTGCAACGACCTCTATCACCTCGTGCGCCTCTACCGGCACCAGTTCGGCGTGGTGGCGCGCGCGCAGCGCGCCCTCGTAGAGCACGAGCACGTCGTCGCCGCCCTCGCCGAGCGCGACGGGGAGATGGCCGAACTGCTGATGCGCCACCACATCCGCGCGACCCGGGCCAACGCGATGCGCCGCATCGCCGAGCGCGAGGTCCGGGCGGTTTGAGGCCGCGCCCCGCGCGCTCGGCTAGGATGGTCGTTACGACCGTTTCCTTCCCGTGAGCGGGGGTGCGCCATGAATTCCTCAATTCACCCGGAGCGGGTGCGCAAGAAATCCGTCGCCCTCTCCGGCCAGCCGGCCGGCACCACCGCGATCTGCACCGTCGGGGTCCACGGCAACGACCTCCACTACCGCGGCTACGACATCCTCGACATCGCCGAAACCTGCGAGTTCGAGGAGATCGCGTTCCTGCTGATCCACGGCCACCTGCCCAACCGGGCCGAGCTGACCCACTACAAGGCCAAGCTGCGTTCGCTGCGCGGCCTGCCCGAGGCGGTCAAGAAGGCGCTCGAGGCGATCCCGCCCTCCGCCCATCCGATGGACGTGATGCGCACCGGCGTCTCGGTGCTCGGCACCTGCCTCCCCGAGAAGGACGCGCACACCACGGCCGGGGCGCGCGACATCGCCGACAAGCTGCTCGCCAGCGCCAGCTCGATCCTGCTCTACTGGTACCACTTCGCCGTCAACGGGCGGCGCATCGAGGTGATGACCGACGACGACTCGGTCGGCGGGCACTTCCTCCGCCTGCTGCACGGTGAGCGGCCGGGCGAGCTCTGGGTGCGCGCGATGCACACCTCGCTGGTGCTCTACGCCGAGCACGAGTTCAACGCCTCGACCTTCACGGCGCGGGTCATCGCCGGCACCGGGGCCGACATGTACGCCTGCATCACCGGCGCGATCGGCGCGCTGCGCGGGCCGCGGCACGGTGGCGCGAACGAGGTTGCGTTCGACATCCAGACCCGGTACGACAGTCCCGAGGAGGCGGAGGAGGACGTGCGCAGGAGGGTCGCGTCCGGCGAGGTGATCATCGGCTTCGGCCACCCGGTCTACACCGTCGCCGATCCGCGCAACCAGGTGATCAAGGAGGTGGCGCGCCGCCTGTCGGAGGATGCGGGCAACATGAAGCTCTACGACATCGCCGTGCGCCTGGAGTCGGTGATGCTCGAGACCAAGCACCTGTTCCCGAACCTCGACTGGTTCTCGGCGATCTCCTACCACACCATGCGCATCCCGACCGCGATGTTCACGCCGCTGTTCGTGCTCGCGCGGATCACCGGCTGGGCCGCCCACGTCATCGAGCAGCGCATCGAGCGCAAGATCATCCGTCCCAGCGCGGAGTACATCGGTCCGGACAACCGGCCCTTCGTGCCGCTCGACGAGCGCACCTGACGCGGGCCGGGCGATGCACGACGAGGTCCGCGCCGCGCGGCACCCAGAGCCGGAGGTTACCGAGGAGGCCCATGCCGACGGCGCGCACGTGGCCCAATCGTCGCGGCGACCGCCCCCCGACCCCGAGCTCGTCGCGATCGCCGACTACGTCGTCGACCGGACGATCGACAGCGAGGAGGCGTACGCCACGGCCCGGCTGGTGCTGATGGACAGTCTGGCCTGCGCCTGCCTCGCCCTCGACTACCCGGCCTGCACCCGCCACCTGGGGCCGCTGGTGCCGGACACGGTGGTGCCGCACGGCGCGCGGGTGCCGGGCACAGGCGAGCGGCTCGACCCGGTCAAGGCGGCCTTCGACCTGGGCGTCCTGGTGCGCTGGCTCGACTACAACGACACCTGGCTCGCCGCGGAGTGGGGCCACCCGTCGGACAACCTCGGCGGCATCCTGATGCTCGCCGACCACCTCTCCAGGAAGGCCACCGCCGAGGGGCGCGCGCCGTTCACGATGCACGACGTGCTGACCTGGATGATCAAGGCGCACGAGATCCAGGGCGTGCTCGCGCTGGAGAACGCCTTCAACCGGGTCGGGCTCGACCACGTCGTGCTGGTCAAGGTCGCCACCGCCGCGATCGCGGCGCGGATGCTCGGGCTCGACAGAGACGGGATCGTCGCCGCGCTGTCGCATGCCTGGGTCGACGGCCAGAGCCTGCGCACCTACCGCCATGCCCCGAACGCCGGGCCGCGCAAGAGCTGGGCGGCAGGGGACGCGACCTCGCGCGGTGTCTGGCTCGCGTTGCGGGTGGCCGGCGGCGAGGAGGGGATCCCCACGGCGCTCTCCGCGCCGGGCTGGGGCTTCTACGACGTGCTGTTCGGCGGCGAGCGTCTCCGTATCCCGCGCGCCTACGGCAGCTACGTCATGGAGAACGTGCTGTTCAAGATCGCCTACCCCGCGGAGTTCCACGCCCAGACCGCGGTCGAGGCGGCCCTGCGGCTGCATCCCGAGGTCGTCGGCCGGCTCGACGCGATCGCGCGGATCGAGCTGCAGACCCAGGAACCGGCCCTGCGCATCATCTCCAAGGAGGGGCCGCTCGCCAACCCGGCCGACCGGGACCACTGCCTGCAGTACATGGTCGCCGTGGCGCTGATCCACGGGAAGCTGACCGCGGCGTGCTACGAGGACGCCTTCGCCGCCGATCCCCGCATCGATGCCCTGCGCGCGCGGATGCGGGTCGCCGAGGCGCCGGAGTTCACCGCCGGCTACTACGACCCGGAACGTCGGTCGATCGGCAACGCCGTGCAGGTCGTCTTCGCCGACGGCAGCCGCACCGAGCGGGTGGTCGTCGAGTACCCGGTCGGGCACCGCAGGCGCCGCGACGAGGGGCGACCGCTGCTCGCGCGCAAGTTCCGCGACGCGCTGAGCGGCACCTACCCGGCGTCGCAGACAGAGGCGATCGCTGCGCTGTGCGGGGACCCCGAGCGCCTCGCGGCCACGCCGGTCGACGCGTTCTGCGACCTGCTCGCCACCTGAAGCCCGGCAGCGTCGGCGGGCGGTTCATCGCGGCGCGGTGGGCGCCGGAAAGCGGTGGCGTCTCCGCAACCGTCCGGTCCGGATCGGCGCACGAATCGACGTCCGGGCGGGAGTGGCACGCGTGCCACGTGTGCGCGGAAGGCCCCCTGCAGGTCACCGGGGTCGTGACCGAGCCGTCCTGATCAGCCCCTCTGGGCGGGAATTCCCTCCTCGCGGTACCGGCGGTAGTACTCGAGCACCTTGCGCACGTAGTTCCGCGTCTCGGGATAGGGCGGCACGCGGCGGCCGTGGCGGATCACGGCGTTCTCGCCGGCGTTGTAGGCGGCGAGGGCGAGGGTCATGTCGTTGCCGAACAGCGCGAGCAGTTCGAGGAAGTAGCGGGTGCCCCCGTCGACGTTGGCGCGCGGGTTCTGGCGGTTGGTCACGCCGTAGCGCCGCGCCGTGGCCGGCATCAACTGCATCAGGCCGACGGCCCCGGCGCTCGACAGCGCATCGGGGTCGTAGGCCGACTCGGCACTGACGATCGCGTGCAGCAGCGAGTCGGGCAGGCCGTAGCGATCGGCGATCTCGGCGAGCAGCGGCGTGAAGCGCGCCTGGTTGGCGTGGAACTGGCGGTAGTCGTAGCTCGGTTCCCGCCACCCCTTCCAGGTCCGGACCAGCTTGCGGTAGCCGTCGTGCTCGGGCTTGTCGGTGTAATGGACGCGCCCCTGTTCGTCGACGTAGCGGTAGACGGCTGCCTGCGCCGGGGGTGCGGAGAGCAGCAGCGAGAGGAACAGGCAGGCGACGGACGCCGCCAGGGTCCGGGGTCGGGTCACTCGTTCCAACGGTTTTCCGGGACGGTTCATGACTGCAGCCCACCAAGCGCGACCGCCGATCACGCGATCAAATTACCGGGAGACGCGCCGTTTGGCCAGTCTCCCGCGGCTCCGGTCACGCGGGTTCCCCGGCGCGCGTTTCTATACTCGGCACATGACACCGATCATCATGCTGCTCCTGGTGGCGCTGATCTCGATCGTGATCACGCGCGTGGCGACCGTCGCCCTGACCCACACCGGCCTGTCGCGCCAGGCCGCCCGTTTCCAGTCGCGCTCGGCGCTGAGCGGCGCCGGGTTCACGACCGCGGAGTCGGAGAACGTCGTCAACCACCCCGTGCGACGGCGCATCATCATGCTGCTGATGCTGCTCGGCAACGCCGGCCTCGTCACCGCGGTCTCCAGCCTGATTCTCTCCTTCGTCGACCAGGGCGGTTCCGTCGCGCCGAAGGTCACGGTGCTCGCCGCCGGCCTGGTGGGACTCTGGTTCCTCGCCGGGAGCGACTGGGTCGATCGCCACCTGTCGCGGCTGATCGGCAGGCTGCTCGATCGCTACACCGAGCTCGAGGCGAAGGACTACGCCGGCCTGATGCACCTCGGCGGGGACTATCACGTCGCGGAGTTCCCGGTGGAGGCCGACCACTGGCTCGCCGACAAGAAGCTCGACGTGGTGCGCCTGCGCGACGAGGGCGTCGTCGTGCTCGGCATCGCCCGCGGGAACGGCCATTACATGGGTATCCCGCGCGGCGGGACGAAGCTCCGCACCGGCGATACGCTGGTGGTCTACGCCGAGCGTCAGGCGCTGGAAAAGCTCGACGCGCGCGGGTCCGGTTCCAGCGGCGACGCCGAGCACGAGGAGGCGGTCACGGCCAAGCGACGCCGTGCGCGCGAGGAGCGCGCCGAGGATGCCGCCGCGGCCGGGGGGGAAGACCGCTGACCGTCGGGGGCTGCGCGCTTCACTCCCGCGGCGCGTCGAGCGGGTAGTCCGCGGCCTGCCAGGCACCCATGCCGCCGAGCACGTTGAAGACCGGTTCGCGCCCCGCCCGGCGCAGCAGGCTGGTCATCACCGACGACCGGTAGCCGCTGCCGCAGACCACCGCCACCGCGCGGTCGCCCGGCACCTCGTCGAGGCGCTCGGGGAGCTCCGCACCGGTGATGTGCCGCGCGCCCGGGATGTGGCCCGAGGCCCACTCCGCAGGCTGGCGCACGTCGAGCACCCACGGCGGCGCGTCGCCGCCGAGCGCATCCTTCAGTTGGGCGACGTCCCACTGCCGCACGATCTCGAGCGGTCGGCCAGAGGCGCGCCACGCCAGCATGCCGCCCGAGAGCCACCCCTCCGGCAGCGGGTAGCCGATGCGCAGCAGGTGCCAGCACACCTCCCAGAGGTCGTCGGGACGCTCGAGCACGAGCACGGTGCGCGCGTCGGCGGGGAGCACGGTCCCGGCCCAGGTCGGGAACGAGGTTCCGAAGCCGACGTTGAGCGCGCCCGGCACGTGAGCGGTGAACGCCTCGGGCGACCGGCAGTCGAGCACCAGCGCGCCGTCCTCCATGCGCCGTTCGAACGCGGCGACCTCGAGCGGCGGCGGGTCGGCGAGCACCCCGAGCGGCGGGGGGCCCTCGGTGTTCATGCGCCGCATCCGTTTCCAGTACGGCGGGACGGCGGGCAGGTCCTTCAGTTCCATGCAATCGCGGACGAACTGCTCCCGTTCCGCGAGCGCCTTGAGGAACCGGTTGGCCCGCTTCTCGTAGCCGATCGTGGTCGAGAGCCGGCGGCCGATGTTGCCGCCGCAGAGCGAGCCTGCGACGTGCGTCGGGTAGACCTCGACGTGGTCGGGCAGCGCCAGGATCTGCTCCTGGAGCGTGCGGCACATCGCGCGCGCGTTCTCCCTGACGTCGTCGGCGTCGCCGAGGAGGTCGGGGCGGGCCACGTCGCCGACCAGCAGCGCGCCGCCCGAGAGCAGCAGCGCCGGCTCCTCGCTGCGCTCGCGATCGGTGACCAGCAGCGAGACGTGCTCGGGCGTGTGCCCCGGCGTGTGCAGCACCTCGACGGCGAGCTCGCCGATCTCGAGGCGCTCGCCGTGGTCCATCGCGCGCACCGGGTAGCCGAGCTCGGCGCGGGCGCCGGCGAGCAGCTGGACCTCGCCCCGTTCCGGGAGTTCGGTGATGCCGGTGACGTAGTCGTTGTGCTGGTGGGTGTCGCAGGCGTAGGCGATGCGCAGCCCTTCGTCGTGGGCGGCCGAGAAGTAGGTGTCGACGTCGCGGCGCACGTCGAGTACCAGCGCCTCGCCGGTCTGTTCCGAGCCGACCAGGTAGGAGGCGTGGCCGAGGGCCTCGAGGTAGAACTGGCGGAAGATCATGACGCACTTCCCAGCGCGTCGATCAGCTCGCGGCAGAAGGCCGGCAGGTCACCGGGGACCCGGCTCGAGATCAGGTTGCCGTCGCGGACCACCTCCTCGTCGACCCACTCGGCCCCGGCGTTGCGCAGGTCGTCGGCGATCGACGGAAACGAGGTGACGCGCCGGCCCCGGACGATGTCGGCCGACGCGGGTATCCAGCCGGCGTGGCAGATGAACGCGACGGGACGCCCCGCGACGTGCATCGCCCGCACCAGCTCGACGGTCGCCGCGCAGCGGCGCATGCGGTCCGGGGCATAACCTCCCGGGATGACCAGCGCGTCGAACGCGTCGGCCTCGACCTCGTTCGACGCGGCGTCGGCCTCGGCCTCGTAGCCCCGCTTGCTGCGGTAGGTCGTCTTCTCGGTGCCGACCACGGTGACCCGGGCACCGGCCTCGCGCAGGCGGTAGTTCGGGTACCAGAACTCGAGATCCTCGTAGGTATCCTCGACGAGGATCGCGACGTGCTTGCCGTTCAGTTCCATCGGTTTCTCCTTTCCGTTGCGCGGCACGGCGGCGCGCGCCGGTCCTCGGGGCACGACGGCTTGGCCGGGACCGTTGAGGGTGTCGGCGCGGGCGCGACGGAGCGGCCGGCGAGCGGTGTGCGGCGCCCGGGAACCGGTGCGCCCGCGACGGGTTGTGTATCAAGCCTAGTCGATGGG
>JAWVZO010000122.1:0-7516 GCA_033722135.1 Gammaproteobacteria bacterium
GCATCAGGTCCTCGCCGGCGCGCACCAGGGTGTTGACGCCGACCACGGTGATCGCGCCGAAGAGCAGCACCAGGATGCCGCCCATGACCGGCGTCGGCAGGGTGGCGAGCAGCGCGCCGACCTTGGCGACGAAGGCCAGCGCGATCGCGAACAGCGCCGCCCAGGTCATCACCGCCGGGTTGAAGGTGCGGGTCAGCGCGACGGCGCCGGTCACCTCGGAGTAGGTGGTGTTGGGCGGGCCGCCGAACAGCGCGGCGAGCGAGGTGGCGAGGCCGTCGCCGAGGAGGGTGCGGTGCACGCCCGGCTTCTCGAGGTAGTCACGGCCGGTCACCGAGCCGATCGCGAGCACGTCGCCGAAGTGCTCGATTGCCGGGGCGATCGCGACCGGCAGGATGAACAGCACCGCCGCCCAGTTCCATTCCGGAGCGACGAAGGCCGGCATCGCGAACCACGGCGCCTCGCGAACCGGGGTGAAGTCGACCAGCCCGAGCACCAGCGACAGCAGGTAGCCGGTCGCGACCCCGGCCAGGATCGGCACCAGCTGCAGCATCCCGCGCCCGCGCAGCGAGACGAGGACGGTCGCGAGCAGCGAGATGCCGGCGACGGCGAGCGCGGTGCCGTACGGGACCAGTTCGGCGGCGCCGTCGCCGGTCTTGCCCATCGCCAGGTTGACCCCGACCGGCGCGAGCATCAGACCAATCACCATGATTACCGGGCCGGTGACGACGGGCGGCAGCAGGCGGTGCAGCACCCCGACGCCGCGCCAGCGGACCACCTGGCTGAGCACCACGTAGAACACGCCCGCGGCGGCGAGCCCCGACAGCGTCGCCGGGATGCCCCAGGTCTGCGCGCCGTAGATCATCGCCGGGATGAACGCGAACGACGAGGCGAGGAACACCGGCACGCGGCCGCCCGTGATGACCTGGAACAGCAGCGTGCCGGCCCCTGCGGTGAACAGGGCGACGTTGGCGTCGAAGCCGGTCAGCAGCGGCACCAGCACCAGCGCGCCGAAGGCGACGAACAGCATCTGCGCGCCGAGCAGCGCCTCGGCCGGGTGGAAGCGGTAGTCGCCCGAGTGGGCGACCTTCTCGACGGTGGATTCGGACATCGCGTCGTCCCTTCTGGTCGTCGGCCACCCCTTGCCCGGCCGTGCCGGAGGACGGCGGCTGGGTGTGCTGTTGCGTCAGCGCGTGCCGAAGATCCGGTCGCCGGCGTCGCCGAGACCGGGCAGGATGTAGCCGACGTCGTTGAGCTTCGCGTCGACGGCGGCGACGAACACCTCGACGTCGGGATGCGCCTCCTCGAGCCGGGCGAGGCCCTCGGGCGCGGCGACGAGGAAGATTCCCCGGACCTCCTGGCAGCCGGCGTTCTTCAGGGTGTCGATGGTGGCGATCAGCGTGCCGCCGGTGGCCAGCATCGGGTCGAGGATCAGCGCGGTGCGCTGGTCGACGCTGCCCGCCATCTTGGCGTAGTAGCGGACCGGTTCGAGCGTCTCCTCGTTGCGGTACAGGCCGATCACGCTGACCCGGGCGTTGGGCAGCAGTTCGAGCACGCCGTTCATCATGCCGAGCCCGGCGCGCAAAATCGGCACGACGGTGATCTTCTTGCCCTTGATGCGCTCGACCTCGACCGGACCGGCCCAGCCTTCGACGGTGACCGTCTCGGTGGTGAAGTCCTTGGTCGCCTCGTAGGTCAGCAGCGTGGCGATCTCCGCGGCGATCTCGCGAAAGCTCTTGGTGCTGAGGTCGTGGCGGCGCAGCAGGCCGAGCTTGTGGCGCACCAGCGGGTGGTCGACGACGTGGACGGACATGGTGGACTCCCTGCGGGGTCGCGGGAGGATAGCACGGGCCGGCGGGTCAGCCGGACGGCTCCAGCAGCGGGTCGTCGTCGCTGACGACCTGGTAGAAACAGCCCCAGGCACCGGGCCCGGCGTGCGCGCCGATGACGCCGGTCGGGATGCTGCGCACGCACTCGACCAGCTCCCAGCGCGCGCGCAGCCACGCCTCGAGTTCGTCGAGCCGGGTGTCGGTGTCGATCCCGACCAGGCCGACGCGCAGCCGGGCGTCGGGTGGCAGCGTGTTCTCGAGATGGTTCTCGACGAGGCGCACGGTTTCGGCGTCACCCCGAGCCCGGGCGAGCGGCACCACCTCGCCGTCGCGCAGCGTCAGCACCGGGCGCAGCCTGAGCAGCGAACCGATCAGCGAGCTCGCGCGACCGATGCGCCCGCCGCGGCGCAGGTACTCCAGCGTGGCGACGGCGAACACCAGGCCGCTCGCCTCGCGCCAGCGCGCCAGCCAGCGGAGCAGCTCCTCCATGTCGGCGCCGCGCCGGGCGAGGCGGGCGGCGTTGCGTGCCATCAGGCCGAGCCCGAGGCTCGCCGTGCCGCTGTCGAACACCTCGACGCGCGGGTGGTCGACCAGCCGTGCGGCGGTCCGCGCCGACTTGTGGGTGCCGGAGAGCGTGGCGCTGAGGGTGGTCACCAGCACCTGGCGATCCGGGCGGATGCGGTCGAACGCCTCGACGAAGGCGCGCGGCGGCGGCTGGCTGGTGGTGGGGTGGTGCGGGTCGTCGCGCAGCAGATCGTAGAAGCCGTCGAGGTCGAGATCGACCTGGTCGCGGAACACGCGGTCACCGAACAGCACCTGCAGAGGCACCATCTCGATGCCCAGGCTCCGGCGCGCCCCGGCGTCGAGGTCGGCGGTGGAGTCGCAGACCACGGCGACGGTCCGAGGCTGCTCGTCGAGCGGGATCACCGGGGCGACGGCGTGGTCGCGCTCCTCGCGCTGGCGGAGCATGTCGTCGACCTTGCGCTCCTCGACGTGGCCGAGCCGGCCGGCGACGCGGATCAGCTCGTCGGGGTGGTCGGTGTGGATGTGCAGCTTGAACAGCTCGCCGGTGGTCGCGACCAGCAGCGAGTTGCCGAACGGCGCGAAGCGCTGCTTCAGGTCGGCCTCGTCGAACCCCGTCCCGCGGACGATCAGCTCGGTGCAGTAGCGCGCGTCGAGCTCATCCTCGGACAACGGCGGGTGGGCGCTCTCGGCGAACAGCGGTGCCGCCGCCTCGGGCAGCGGGTCGCCGCGCACCACGCGGCGCGCGCCCTCGAGGAAGTTGACATAGCCGAGGGCGCCGGCGTCGACGACGTGCGCGTCGCGCAGCACGGCGAGCTGCTGCGGGGTACGCTCCAGTGCCTCCCGGCCGACCTCGACCAGCGCATGGACCAGCTCGGCGAGGTCGGCGACGTCGTCGGCGCGCGCGGCGGCGTGCTCGCTGACCGCGCGCATCACCGTCACCACGGTGCCCTCGACCGGTGTATCGAGGGCGGCGTAGACCGCGTCGGTCGCGCCGTGGAGGCTGTCGGCGAACTCGCGCAGGCCGACCCGGGCGCGCTCGCCCAGGGCGCGCGACAGGCCGAGGAACCAGTGCGCCATGATCAGCCCGCTGTTGCCCTTGGCGCCGAGAATGCTCGCCTCGGCGGCGGTCCGCACCGCCGGCCCGAGGTCGCGCTCGTCGAGGTCGCGCAGCGCCGCGGCCGTCGCCGACAGCGACAGGGCCATGTTGGTGCCGGTGTCGCCGTCGGCGACCGGGAAGACGTTGATGCGGTTGATCTGGTCGCGCGTATGGCGCACCCAGTCAGCGCCGCCGACGACCACCCTGGCGAAACGCCGCCCGTCGAGGTAGGTGATTGGCATGGCTAGGAGAGCGGTGGACCTGACCCGATGATAATGCAACCGCGCGGCGCCCGCCGCGGGGCGGAGCGGGTGGCCAGGCGCGGGGCGGTTCGGCCATAATCCGCGCCTTTCCCCGGGACTCCGCCATGTGGTTCAAGAACCTCCAGCTCTTCCGCCTGCACGAGATGCCGACGACCGACGCCGAGGCGCTCGAGACGCAACTCGCCGGCCAGGCGTTCCGCGACTGCGGCAGCCTCGAGTTCAGCACCGAGGGGTGGGTCTCGCCGCTCGGGCTCGGCGGCGAGACGCTGGTGCACGCCGCCGGCGGGTTCCTGCTGGTCTGCGCCTGTCGCCAGGAGAAGCTGCTGCCGCCGAGCGTGGTCAACGAGCTGGTCGCCGGTGAGGTGCTCGAGCTCGAGCGCCAGCGCGGCGGCCGGAAGCTGCCGCGTCGCGACCGCCAGGCGGTCAAGGAGAGCATCGTCACCCGCCTGCTGCCGGCCGCGCTGCCGCGCAACCGGCGCACCTGGGCGGTGATCGACCCGCGCGGCGGCTGGCTCTGGATCGACAGCTCCAGCCGCACCCGGGCCGAGGAGCTGGTCACCCTGCTGCGCGAGTCGCTCGGCAAGTTGCGCGCGGTGCCGCCCGAGCCGACCACCAGCCCGGCCGCGCGCCTGACCCGCTGGCTCGGCGGGGACGGGCTGCCCGACGCGTTCGCGCTGGGCGAGCAGTGCGAGCTGCGCGACCCGCTGCAGGAGAACCGCGTGGTGCGCTGCCGCGGCCTAGACCTCGCCGAGGAGGAGGTGCAGGCGCACGTCGCGGCCGGCATGCACGCGGTGCGCCTGGCGCTCACCTGGCACGACCGCGTGGCGTTCACGATCGACGCCGAGCTGTCGCTGCGCGGGCTGCAGTTCCTCGACGAGGTGCGCGACGCGCGCGACGACGTCGTCGCCGAGAGCGAGGCCGAGCGCTTCGACGCCGATTTCGCCATCATGACCCACGAGCTCAGCCAGCTCGTGCCGGAGCTGCTCGACGGCTTCGGCGCCGCCTGAGCCGAACCCGGGCCCCGTCCCGGGGTCACACCATGAGCCGGCCCGTCGGCCGGACCCCAGCAGACACCACGGAGTCCACGCCTTGAGTCAACCGCAAGCCGACCCCGCCTTCGAGTACGTCGCCAGCGTGCCCGTCGCCTCGCTCAACGTCACCGTCCACGAATACCGCCACCGCGCCACCGGCGCCCAGCACTTCCACATCGCCGCCGAGGACCCGAACAACGTCTTCCTGGTCGGCTTCCGCACGGTGCCCGAGGACTCGACCGGGGTGGCCCACATCCTCGAGCACACGGCGCTCTGCGGCAGCGAGCGCTACCCGGTGCGCGACCCGTTCTTCATGATGACCCGGCGCTCGCTCAACACCTTCATGAACGCCTTCACGAGCAGCGACTGGACCGCCTACCCGTTCGCAAGCCAGAACAGAAAGGACTTCAATAATCTTCTGCAAGTCTATCTTGATGCGGCGTTTTTTCCGAAGCTCGATCCGCTCGACTTCGCGCAAGAAGGGCACCGTGTCGAGTTCGCCGACCCGGAGGACCCGGAGAGCCCGCTGGTCTACAAGGGGGTGGTCTACAACGAGATGAAGGGGGCGATGAGCTCGCCGGTGCGCGCGCTGTGGGACGCCCTCGAGACCCGGCTCTTCCCGACCACCACCTACCACTGGAACAGCGGCGGCGACCCCGAGGAGATCCCGACGCTGACCCACGAGCAGCTGGTCGCGTTCCACCGCCAGCACTACCAGCCGTCCAACGCCATCTTCATGACCTACGGTGACCTCCCGCCGGAGGAGCTGCAGGCCGACTTCGAACGCCTCGCGCTGGGCCGCTTCGACGGCACCGGGCCGCGCTTCGAGGTGGACGACGAGCGACGCTACGACGCGCCGCGGGCCGAGGAGGGGAGCTACGCGCTCGCCGCCGAGGAGGCGAAGGGCGACCGCACCCACGTCGTGCTCGGCTGGCTGCTCGACCGCATCACCGACCCCGAGACCGTGCTGACGGCGCACCTGCTGAGCGGCGTGCTGCTCGACAACAGCGCGTCGCCGTTGCGCTACGCCCTGGAGAGCTCCCGGCTCGGCAGCGCGCCCTCGCCGCTGTGCGGCCTCGAGGACGGCATCCGCGAGATGGTCTTCGCCTGCGGGCTCGAGGGGTCGTCGCCCGAGCGCGCCGACGAGGTCGAGGCGCTGGTCCTCGACACCCTCCGAGAGGTGGCCGAGCAGGGCGTCGACCCGGAGCTTGTCGAGTCGATGCTGCACCAGCTCGAGCTCTCCCAGCGCGAGATCGGCGGCGATCACTTTCCCTACGGCCTGCAGCTGATCGTCAACGCGCTGACGCCGGCCGTGCACGGCGGCTCGCCCGCGGCGGCGCTCAACATCGATCCGGTGCTCGAGAGCCTGCGCGAGAAGATCCGCGACCCCGGCTTCATCCCCGGCCTGGTCCGGCGCTGGCTGCTCGACAACCCGCACCGCGTGCGCCTGGTCTTCAAGCCCGACACCGAACTCGAGGGACGCCGCGCCGAGGCCGAGGCCGAGCGCCTCGCGGCGCTGCGCGCCGCGCTCGACGACGAGGAGAAGCGGGCCATCGTCGAACGGGCCCGGCAGCTCGAGGCGCGTCAGAACCAGACCGACGATCCCGGCTTGCTGCCACGGGTCGGCCTCGAGGACGTGCCGCCCGACCTGAAGATCGCCGAGGGGGCGTCCGCGCCGGTCGCCGGCATGCCCGCCGACTGGTACGCGCAGGGCACCAACGGCCTCGTCTACCAGCAGCTCGTGCTGCCGATGCCGTCACTCGACGAGGGCGGCGTCGACCAGCTCACCCTGTTCGCCGGCCTGATGAGCGAGGTCGGCAGCGGCGGGCGCGACTACCGCGCCACGCAGCGTCTCCAGGCGGCGGTGACCGGGGGGCTGAATGCCAACGTCACGGTGCGCGGCCGCGTCGACGACGGCAGCGGGCTCAGCTCGGCCTTCGTGGTCGCCGGCAAGGCGCTCAATCGCAACCACGGTGAGCTCGCCACGCTGCTGCGGGAGACCCTCGAGACGGCCCGTTTCGACGAGCACGACCGGCTCCGTGAGCTGGTCTCCCAGGCGCGTCTCGGCGCAGAGCAGAGCGTCACCGACTCCGGCCACGCTCTGGCGATGCTCGCCGCTTCGAGCGGCTTCAGCCCGTCGGCGGCGCTGGCCCACCGCTGGCGCGGGCTCGAGGGGATCCGCCGCCTCAAGGCGCTCGACGACGGCCTCGGCGAGCCGGAGCGCATCGCCGCGCTGGAGGCGGAAATGACCGCGCTGCGCGACGCGATCGCGCGGCTGCCGCGCCGCCTGCTGGTGATCAGCGAGGCGGACGAGCAGGCGGCCATCCGCGAGGCGCTCGAGACGGTTTTCGCCGGCACCGGCCAGGGAGAGAGCGTGCCGTTCGCACCGTCGTTCGCGCCGGAACGCGTCCGGCAGGCCTGGATCACCAGCACCCAGGTGCGCTTCTGCGCCCGGGCCTACCCTGTGGTCCCGCCGTCCGATCCCGACGCCGCGGCGCTGATGGTGCTCGGCGGGTTCCTGCGCAACGGCTTCCTGCACCGGGCGATCCGCGAGCAGGGCGGGGCGTACGGTGGCGGCGCCGGTTACGACGGCGACTCGGCCACGTTCCGCTTCTTCTCCTACCGCGACCCGCGACTCGCCGAAACGCTGGCCGACTTCGACCGTGCCCTCGACTGGCTCCAGTCGACGCCGCACGAGGCGCGAGCGCTCGAGGAGGCGATCCTCGGCGTCATCGCGCGCATCGACCAGCCGGCCTCCCCGGCCGGCGAGGCGCA
>JAWVZO010000123.1:0-7471 GCA_033722135.1 Gammaproteobacteria bacterium
GCTGTCGGGCGGGCGTTCCGGCCCGGCTTCTCGCGACCCGTCCGGCGACGGCGTCCACGAAACCGATCCGAAGGCGACAGATGACGGGATTCGGCACGGCATGGGTAGCACTGGCGGCGCTCTGCTGGGGGCTCTCCGGCGGGATCGGCGGGATCCTCGTGGCTGCCGGCTGGGACCCGTTCGTGGTGTCGTTCTACCGCGGCGCGATCGGGCTGCTGTTCGTCATGCTCTGGCTCGTGCTGCGTCCGCGCGGACACGGCCTTGGCAACCCCCGCCTCTGGCTCTGGTCGGTGGTCGCCGGCCTGGGCGTGGCCGGTAATTTCTCGTTCTACTTCGTCAGCATCGCGGAGGGCAGCGTCGCGGTCGCGGCGACGCTGATGTACTGCGCGCCGGTGTTCGTCTACCTCGTGTCGTTCACGCTCGGCCTGGAAAAACCGACCCCGCTCAAGTGGGAATCCATCGTTCTGGTCATGGTCGGGATCGTGTTGCTGACCCGGGTCTACGATGCGCAGGTCGGCGACATGACGCTGTTCGGCATCGGCGCCGGGTTGCTCTCCGGGCTTTCGTACGCGCTGTTCATCTTCGGCTTCAAGTTCGCGGCGCCGCACGGCAGCCCGCAGGCGATCCTGGCGATCGCGTTCGCGACGCTGGTCGCCGTGCTCCTCTGGCCGAGCGATCACGCGCAGGTCGTCGCGGCCCTGGGGGCGTCCAGCTGGATGCTGTTCACGACCCTGGGCGTGCTCGGCGCGGGGCTGTCGTTCATTCTCTACATCGTCGGCCTGCGGTACACCGCCCCAGCGGTCGCGGCGATCGTGGCGATGGTCGAGCCGGTCACCGCTTCGCTGTTCGGCGTCGCGGTGCTGGACGAGCGCCTGGCCCTCTCGCAGCTGCTCGGCATGGCGCTGATCCTGGCGACGGTGACCGCGCTGAGTGTCTACACGAGCAGCCGGGCGGGGTCGTCGTGACGGGCCGCCTGCCGGGCAGACGGCACCGCGTGCCGGCCCGATCCATGGAAGCGGAACGTCGAAGCCGATGAAAGCGTCGGGATGGCGCGCCTGGCTGGTGCCGGTCGTGATCCTGGAGATCGCGGTCGTGCTGATCGCGCTCTCGGCGATGGGGAAGCGCACCACGGCCCCGGGAGAGGCGAACAAGATCGCCCGCCTGGTGCTGGAAGACCCGACGGCGCTGGAATCGTTCCTCTTCTACTTCGCACTCGGGCACGTGGTCATCGGGGTCCTGCTGCTCGTGGCGTGGACCTCGGCCCGGCGCAAGGGCTCGCGCAGGGGCGGTTCTGCGGCGCGGCGACCGGGTGGCCGGAAGTGATCCCGGAGCTCCCACGGCCTGGTTCATGACGCCCGGACTGTGTCGTTTACACTCCCGCCTTTCGGGGTCGATGGAGAATCGGAATGACCGAGGCAGGTGGGGGAAGCTACCCCGACGTCCGCTGGTTCGAGGACTTCGCCGAGGGGCAGCGCTACGTCTATGGCGCGTGGGAGATGACCGTCGAGTCGATGCTCGAGTTCGCGAGGGTCTACGATCCGGAGCCGTTCCACGTCGACGACGCGGCCGCCCGCGAGCTCGGCTGGGGCGGGCTGATCGCCTCCGGCCTGCAGATCCTCGCGATCTGGCGGCGGCTCAGCAAGGACGGCTTCCCGAACTGCGCGACCGTGATCTCGCCCGGCTGGGACGACATCCGCTGGATGCAACCGGTGCGCGCCGGGGACGTGCTCGCCTCGCACACCGAGATCACCGAGGCCCGGCGTCTCGACAGCCGGCCCGGCGAGGGACTGGTGCGGCTGCGCAACCAGATGGTCCGCCAGGACGGTGCGCCGGTCGCGCGGCTCACCTCGAACTGGTTCGTGCGTTGCCGGCCGGCCGGGGCGTGACGCCGCGCCCGGAGCCCCGGGCGCTCCCGGGAACCCTCCCGTGATCCTGCGCGGCGCCGGGTGGGCGGCCGCCGTCGCGCGGCAGTCGGCAAAACACCCTCCGCTGTGCCAGACTGTTCCGTGGCCGAGGCGGCAGAACCGTGGATCGCGACCGCGGCACGCGCCGCCCGGGCCCATACTGGAGGAGACACCGTGCGCCAGATCGTCCGCTCGTCGCTTCCCCGTCTCCGCGATCCCGACCGTCCGCCGCTTCGTCGCGCGCGGCCCCGCGTGGCCCGTCCGCGCGGGCGTCACGCGGCGCCGTCGCGTGAGCGGTCGCGATATGCGGAGGGGTAGCCGGGCTGGACGCGAAAACGCTGGATTGTCAACATTCTTTCAGGGAAACCGCTTGACCATTACGGTTTATAGCGCATAGAATCGCGACCCTAACAAGGATTGTCGACAATGTTGGCCTCGCGTGCTCCTCGAGCGGGCACGCGCAGAGGCCGTTTTTCGCACCGGGCGTACCGGCGCACGCAAGGCAACGAACAGACCAGCAAGAAGGGGGACCCCGTGGGCAAATACGACGAGATGTACCGGCGATCGATCGAGGATCCGGAGGGTTTCTGGGGCGAGGCCGCCGAGGCGATCAGCTGGACCAAGAAGTGGGACAAGGTGCTCGACGCGAGCAACAAGCCGTTCTACCGGTGGTTCGCGGGCGGCGAGCTGAACACCTGCTACAACGCGGTGGACCGCCACTGCGAGAACGGCCGAGGCGGCCAGGCCGCGATCATCTACGACAGCCCGATCACCGGCAACAAGGCGACCTACACCTTCGACGAGCTGCGCGACGCGGTGGCGAAGCTGGCGGGCGTGCTCGCCGCTCAGGGGGTCACCAAGGGCGACCGGGTCATCGTCTACATGCCGATGGTGCCCGAGGCGCTGATGGCGATGCTGGCCTGCGCGCGGATCGGCGCGGTGCACTCGGTGGTGTTCGGTGGCTTCGCGGCGAAGGAGCTGGCGACGCGCATCGACGACGCCAAGCCGAAGATGATCCTGTCGGCGTCTTGCGGCGTGGAGCCGGGGCGCGTGATCCCCTACAAGCCGCTGCTCGACCAGGCGATCGACTTCTCCAGCCACAAGCCGGAGAAGACCGTGATCCTGCAGCGCGACCAGGTGCAGGCGGAGCTGCAGTCCGGCCGGGACCTCGACTGGGCCGAGGCCGTGGCGTCGGCCGAGCCGCACGACTGCGTGCCGGTCGCGGCGACCGATCCGCTCTACATCCTCTACACGTCGGGCACGACCGGCCAGCCGAAGGGCGTGGTGCGCGACAATGGCGGCCACGCGGTGGCGCTCGCCTGGTCGATGAAGTACGTCTACGACGTCGCGCCGGGCGAGGTGTACTGGGCGGCGTCGGACGTCGGCTGGGTGGTCGGCCACTCCTACATCTGCTACGGACCGCTGCTCAACGGCAACACGACGATCGTGTTCGAGGGCAAGCCGGTCGGCACCCCGGATCCGGGTACCTTCTGGCGCGTGATCAACGAACACGGCGTCAAGAATCTGTTCACGGCGCCGACCGCGTTCCGCGCGATCCGCAAAGAGGACCCGGAGGGCGAGTACATCAAGAAGTACGATCTCTCCAACTTCGAGGCGCTGTTCCTGGCGGGCGAGCGGTGCGACCCGGACACGCTGTTCTGGGCGCAGGAGCAGCTCCAGGTGCCGGTGATCGACCACTGGTGGCAGACCGAGACGGGCTGGGCGATCGCGGCCAACTGCCTGGGAATCGAGCAGTTCGAGATCAAGGCGGGTTCGCCGACCAAGGCGGTGCCGGGCTACGACGTGCAGGTGCTCGACGAGGAGGGCAACCAGGTACCGGCCGGCGACATCGGTGCGATCGTGATCAAGCTGCCGCTGCCCCCGGGGACCCTGCCGACGCTGTGGGGCGCCGACCAGCGGTTCGTCGACGCCTACCTGAGCCGCTACGAGGGGTACTACCTGACCGGCGACGCCGGCATGAGGGACGAGAACGACTACCTCTGGATCATGAGCCGGATCGACGACGTGATCAACGTCGCCGGCCACCGCCTGTCGACGGGCGGCATGGAAGAGGTGCTGGCGAGCCACCCTGCGGTCGCGGAGTGCGCCGTGTTCGGCGTCGCCGACCAGCTGAAGGGGGAGCTGCCGCTGGGGATGGTGGTGCTCAAGGCCGGCGGCGAGGTGGACGAGGAGCAGCTCAGGAAGGAGCTGGTCGCGCTGGTGCGCGAGAAGATCGGCCCGGTGGCGGCGTTCAAGCTGGTGACCACGGTCAAGCGGCTGCCGAAGACGCGCTCGGGCAAGATCCTGCGCAAGACCATGAAGCAGATCGCCGACGGGGCCGAGGTGAAGATGCCGGCGACGATCGACGACCCGGCGATCCTCGACGAGATCTCCGACTCCCTCAAGGGGCTCGGCTACCCGAAGGGGTAGGCCGGGCGGCAAGCTCAGGCAGCATGGCCCGGCCGTGACGGCCGGGCCGTTCACCCAGGGGGGAAACGTGAGCAAGAAACAACTCGACGAACAGGCGCTCCAGTACCACGAGGAGCCGTTCCCCGGGAAGATGGCGATCGTCGCCACCAAGCCCCTGGCCACGCAGCGCGACCTCGCCCTCGCCTACTCGCCGGGGGTCGCGGCGCCCTGCCTGGCGATCGCCGAGGACCCGCTCAAGGCGTCGAGGTACACCAGCCGCGGCAACCTCGTCGCGGTGGTCTCCAACGGTACCGCCGTGCTCGGGCTCGGCAACATCGGGCCGCTCGCCTCCAAGCCGGTGATGGAAGGCAAGGCGGTGCTGTTCAAGAAGTTCTCCGGCATCGACGTGTTCGACATCGAGATCGACGAGCTCGACCCGGACCGCTTCGTCGACATCGTCGCCAGCCTCGAGCCGACCTTCGGCGGCATCAACCTCGAGGACATCAAGTCGCCCGAGTGCTTCGTCATCGAGAAGAAGCTGCGCGAGAGGATGAACATCCCGGTGTTCCACGACGACCAGCACGGCACGGCGATCGTGGTCTGCTCCGCTGTGGTCAACGGCCTGCGCGTGGTCGGCAAGGAACTGGCCGACGTCAAGTTGGTCGCCAGCGGCGCCGGCGCCGCCGCGCTCGCCTGCCTCGACCTGCTGGTCAGCATGGGGCTGCCGCGCGAGCACGTCACGGTCTGCGATCGCAGCGGGGTGATCTACGTCGGCCGCGAGAAAGACGTCGACGAGTTCAAGATGCGCTACGCGCGCGAGACCGACGAGCGGAACCTGGCCGAGGCGATCGAGGGTGCCGACGTCTTCCTCGGCCTGTCGGCGGGCGGCGCGCTCAAGCCGGAGATGGTCGAGAAGATGGCCGAGCGCCCGCTGATCCTCGCGCTGGCCAACCCGACCCCGGAGATCCTTCCCGAGGAGGCGCTCGCGGTGCGCCCCGACGCGGTGCTGGCGACCGGGCGCTCGGACTACCCGAACCAGGTCAACAACGTCCTCTGCTTCCCGTTCCTGTTCCGCGGCGCGCTCGACGTCGGTGCGACGACCATCAACGAGGAGATGAAGCAGGCGGCGGTCAAGGCGATCGCCGACCTCGCGGTGGCCGAGTCGTCGGACGTGGTGCGCGACGCCTACGGCGGCGAGTCGCTGGTGTTCGGCCCCGAGTACCTGATCCCGAAGCCGTTCGACCCGCGCCTGATGCTGGAGGTCGCGCCGGCCGTCGCCAAGGCGGCGATGGACAGCGGCGTGGCCGTGCGGCCGATCGAGGACCTCGAACACTACCGCGACCGGCTGAGCCGCTTCGTGTTCCGCTCCGGCAACCTGATGAAGCCGATCTTCGAGAGCGCGCGCAAGTCGCCGCGGCGGGTGGTCTACGCCGAGGGCGAGGACGAGCGCGTGCTGCAGGCCGTGCAGCAGGTGGTCGACGAGCGGCTGGCGAAGCCGATACTGGTCGGCCGTCCCGAGGTGGTCGCCGATCGCATCAAGCGGCTCGGCCTGCGCCTCGAGCGCGATACCGACTTCGAGCTGATCAACCCGCACAGCGACCCGCGCTATAGCGAGTTCTGGCGCGCCTACCACAAGCTGCGCGAGCGCGACGGCCTGTCGCCCGAGGAAGCGCGCACCCAGGTGCGGACGATGAACACCGTCATCGCCGCGCTCGCGGTGCACCTCGGTTACGCCGACGCGATGCTGTGCGGCACGGTGGGCCGCTTCGGCCACCACTTCCGCCACATCATGCCGATCATCAAGCGGGCTCCCGGCGTGCGCCGCTGCTCGACGATGAGCGCGGTGATCCTCTCCTCGGGCACCTTCTTCGTCTGCGACACCCACGTGATCCCGGACCCGACCGCAGAGGACGTCTCGGAGATCGCCTACCTGTGCGCCGAGGAGATGCGCCGCTTCGGCATCACGCCCAAGGTGGCGATGCTTTCCTACTCGAACTTCGGCTCCAGCCGCCACTCGTCGCCGCGCAAGATGCGCAAGGCCACCGAGCTGCTCAAGGCGCGCGCCCCGGAGCTCGAGGTCGATGGCGAGATGCACGCCGACTCCGCGCTCTCCGAGTCGATCCGCAGGGTGCTGTTCCCGGAGGCGGAGCTGAAGGGCCAGGCGAACCTGCTGGTGATGCCGAACCTGGATGCCGCGCACATCGCGTTCAACATGATCAAGGTGCTCGGCAACGGCGTGCCGCTCGGCCCGATCCTGGTCGGCACCGAGCGCCCGGCGCACATCGTCACCGCGGCGGCGACCGTGCGCAGCCTGGTCAACATGACCGCGCTGGCGGTGGTCGACGCGCAGAAGCGCGAGGCGAGTACCGAGGCGCAGGCCGCCGCGGGTTGACCGCGGGGCGTCGACGGACGCAGGCGCACGCAGGGACGGTGCGCGCCGAGGACGGCGTGAGGGACCGGCAGGTTGCGAGACGGGCCCACGCCACGAAACCGAATCGAGGTGGATGAAGCCATGGCAGATTTCCCGAAGAAGTCCCTGGATGACTGGCACGAACTGGCCGCCAAGGAGCGCAAGGGCCGGCCGGTCGACGAGCTGAACTGGCAGACCCCTGAAGGGATCGAGGTCAAGCCGCTCTACACCGCCGCCGACCTGGAGGGGCTCGACCACGTCGACAGCCTGCCGGGCTTCGCGCCGTTCGTCCGGGGACCGAAGGCGACCATGTACGCCGGGCGGCCGTGGACCGTGCGCCAGTACGCCGGCTTCTCGACCGCGGAGGAGTCGAACGCCTTCTACCGGCGCAACCTGGCCGCGGGCCAGCAGGGGCTGTCGGTGGCATTCGACCTCGCCACCCACCGCGGCTACGACTCCGACCACCCGCGCGTCGTCGGCGACGTCGGCAAGGCGGGCGTGGCGATCGACTCGATCGCCGACATGAAGATCCTGTTCGACCAGATTCCGCTCGATCAGGTGTCGGTGTCGATGACCATGAACGGCGCGGTGTTGCCTGTGATGGCGATGTACATCATCGCCGCCGAGGAGCAGGGCGTGACCCCGGATCAGCTCGCCGGGACGCTGCAGAACGACATCCTCAAGGAGTTCATGGTCCGCAACACCTACATCTACCCGCCCGAGCCGTCGATGCGCATCGTCGCCGACA
>JAWVZO010000124.1:0-7443 GCA_033722135.1 Gammaproteobacteria bacterium
CGAGCGGGCCGCGCGCCTGCCCGAGGTGGCCTGCGACCCCTTCGCCGGGGACGGCGACGGGGCGATCCGCTACCACGAGGCGAACGGCGTCGGGCACCTCGAGTTCGCATTCCACAACGGGGCGATGGCGAGCGACCAGTGCCGTCGCCTGCGCGAGGTGCTGGCCGAGGCCAAACGCCGCGACGTGCTTGTCCTGGTTCTGCACGGCGGGCCCGATTTCTGGTCGAACGGCATGCACCTCAACGCCATCGAGGCCGCGCCGAGCGCGGCCGATGCGTCGTGGGAGAACATCAACGCCATCGACGACCTGGCGCTGGAGATCATCGACAGCCCGCGACAGCTCACCGTCGCGGCCCTGGCCGGCAACGCGGGTGCGGGCGGGGTGTTCCTCGCGCTCGCCGCGGACCGGGTGGTGCTGCGCGAGGGGGTGGTGCTGAATCCCCACTACAAGTCGATGGGCAACCTCTACGGATCCGAGTACTGGACCTACCAGCTTCCGCGCCGCGTCGGTCCCGAGGTGGCGGAGCGCCTGGTCGCCAACCGCCTGCCGGTCGGCGACCGGGAGGCGCTGGAGACCGGCCTGGTCGACGCAGTGCTGCCCGGCGACGTCGCGGCGTTCCGGGCCGCGGTCGCGGGCGAAGCGGAGGCGACGGCGGCCGCTGACGACTTCGCCGCGCGTCTCCAGGCCAAGCGCGCCCGGCGGCAGCGCGACGAGGCGGCGCGGCCGCTCGGCGCCTACCGGGAGGACGAGCTCGAAAGAATGCGCCGGAACTTCTACGGCTTCGATCCGAGCTACCACGTGGCCCGGTATAATTTCGTGTTCAAGGTGCCGCACTCCCGCACGCCGCTCTACCTCGCGCGCCACCGACGTTGAACCCGTGGCCGGTCGGGCCGGTCCGAATCACCGCGATGAACCAGAACCGCAGCCGACTGTTGCCGCTGACCCTGCCGCTGGCCCTGCTGCTCGCCCTCACGGCCTGCGGCGAGCCCCGAGAGCCGGTCGGGCCGCGGGTGGGCGAGCCATTCCCCGACCTCGACCTGCCGGCCCTCGACGGCCCGCCGCTGAACCTCGGTGCCTACCGCGGGCGGGTGCTGGTGCTCAACGTCTGGGCCACCTGGTGCGCGCCGTGCCGGGAGGAGATGCCCTCGCTGCAGCGGCTCAGCGAGCGCTACCCGGAACGGCTCGCGGTGGTCGGGCTGACGGTGGACGAGGACACCCACCTGGCACGCGAATTCCTGCTCAAGTACGGTATCCGCTTCGCGAACGCCAGCGATCCCTCGGGCGCGGTCGCCGAGGGCCTGCTCGGCGTCGTGGCCTACCCCGATACATTCATCGTCGGCCCCGACGGCCGGCTCGTCGAGCACGTCACCGGCGGCCGGGAATGGGACGGCGAGGAGATGGTAAGCTTGCTCGATAACCTGCTGGCCCAGGGTGCATGAGCGGCGAATCGACCCTGCTTCGGCCGGCCGTCATGACGGGCAGCATGAACGAATCGAGTCACCCTACACCGGGCGTGTCCCCCCTGGCGCGGATCGGCCTGCCGAGCGGCCTGACCCTGCGCACCAAGGGGCTCGGGATGCTGCTGGTGGTGATCGTCTACGCGTTCTTCATGGCCATCTACGCCACCGCGCAGAAGAACGAGCTGCTCGAGCGTTTCAACGAGCTGCAGCGTCTCCACGAGACCGAGAGCGAGCTGCTGCTCACCGAGCTCGCGGCGTTCCGCGACATCACCGAGTTCTTCCTGTTCATCGACGCCGAGCTGCTGGAACGCCCGGAGAACCTGCGCGAACAGATCCAGGCCCTCCAGCGCCGCCAGCTGGCCGTGATGGCGCGCTATCCGGAGATCGCGCCGACCTTCGCCGAGCTCTCGCACGCCCTGGCGCGGGCGATCAGCAGCCCCGGCAGCGAGGCGCTGGCCGACGTGCGCGCCCAGCTCGCCAACACGCAGCGCCACCTGCAGCAGCTCGCGGGGCAGATCACCACCCGCCAGCGGGTGCTGGCCGACGAGTATTACGCGCTCGGCGACTCCGCGGCGATGAACTCGCTGCTGCTCGGCCTGAGCGGGGTGGTCACCATCGGCCTGGTGGCGATGTACTTCTTCACCGGCCTGACGCGCGACATCAAGCGCCTCGAGCAGCGCCTCGACGACGTGGTGCACGGCTACCGGGGCGCGCCGCTGCCGGTGCGCCGCCGCGACGAGCTCGGCCAGCTGACCCGCGACGTCAACCGCATGGTCGAGGAACTCGGCCAGCGCGAGAAGGACCTCGAGATCGAGCGGCGCAAGACCTTCCAGCAGGAGAAGATGGCCTCGATCGGCACGCTCGCAGCCGGTATCGTGCACGAGATCGGCAACCCGGTCGCGGCGATCTCGGGCCTGCTGAGCACCCTGCAGGAGGAGCAGTCGCACGCCCCGAACAGCCACGAGGCGCGCCTCGAGAAGCTCGATATGGTCCAGCGCCAGGTCGAGCGGCTGGCGGCCATCGCACGCGACGTCTCCGACTTCGCGGTGCCGCAGTCGGGCAAGCGCGAGCTGCTCAACCTCAACGGCCTGATCGAGAACACCAACCGCTTCATGCGCTTCGATCGCCGGCTGCGCAACGTCGAGGTGGTGCTCGACCTGAATCCCGGTCTGCCGGCGATCTACGGCGTCTCCGACCAATTGGTGCAACTGCTGATGAACCTGATGATCAACGCCGCTGACGCGATGGAGGGCCACCGGGAAGCACCGCCGCGCATCGCCATCTCGACCTTCAGGGTCGGTTCCGGCGTGGGCCTGCAACTCGAGGACAACGGTCACGGCATGGACGAGGAGACCCTCGACAAGGCGCTCGACCCGTTCTTCACCACCAAGGGCGCCGGCAAGGGCACCGGCCTGGGGTTGCCACTCTGCTACACGGTGGTCAGCGAGCACGGCGGGACCCTCCATCTCGACTCCAGGCCCGGCCACGGCACCCGGGTGCGCGTGATCCTGCCGGTTGACGGCAGGGCCCGGCCGCGACCGGCGGAGGAGGCGTCGTGAGCGACCAGACCGACCTGCGCGTGCTGGTGATCGACGACGAGGCGGCGATCTGCCAGGTCCTGGCCGACGCCATCTCGCGCGGCGGCTACGAGGTCGATTACGTCAACGACGGCGAGCACGCCCTGGAGAAGCTGCGCGGGGACCACTACGACATCGCGCTGTGCGACATCAAGATGCCCGGGATCGATGGCATCGAGATGGTGCGCCAGGCGCGGGAGGCCGGGGTCGACACCACCTTCCTGATGATGACCGCATTCGCCTCGGTCTCCACCGCCATCGAGGCGATGCGGGCCGGCGCCTACGACTACATGATCAAGCCGTTGCGCAACGAGGATGTCCTGCGCAGGCTCGACCAGATCGCCGACGTGATCAGCCTGCGCGACGAGAACCGCACGCTGCGCGACATCGTCTTCGGGGACGACGAGGGGTTCTGCTCGTTCGACTCGGAGGCGATGCGCAGGATCGACCGCCTGGTGCTCAAGGTGGCGCCGAGCGAGAGCACCGTGCTGATCACCGGTGAGAGCGGCACCGGCAAGGGGGTGACCGCGCGCGCGCTCCACAACCACAGCAGGCGGCGCAACGCGCTGTTCCTGCCGGTCAACTGCGGCGCGATTCCCGAGAACCTCCTCGAGAGCGAGCTGTTCGGCCACGTCAAGGGCGCCTTCACGGGGGCCGAGCGGGCCAAGAAGGGGCTGTTCGTCGAGGCCGATCGCGGCACGCTGTTCCTCGACGAGATCGGCGAGCTGCCGCTGGCGATGCAGGTCAAGCTGCTCCACGTTCTCGAGGACATGGAGGTGCGCGCGGTCGGCAGCGAGAAATCGCGCAAGGTCGACGTGCGCGTGATCGCCGCGACCAACCGCGACCTCGCCGCCGACGTCGAGAGCGGCGCGTTCCGCCAGGATCTCTATTTCCGCCTCAACGTCGTGCACCTGCACATCCCCCCGCTGCGCGAGCGGCGCAGCGACATCTCGCAACTGATCGGCCATTTCATGCAACGCCACGCCGACCAGATCGGGCAGGGCCGGCCGTTCGAACTCGACCGGATGGCGGAGCAGCTTCTGCTGCACCACGACTGGCCCGGCAACGTGCGGGAACTGGAGAACGTCATCGAGAGGGCCCACATCCTCGCCGAGGACGAGCGGATCACGGTCGCCGACCTCCCCCCGAAGCTCGCCAGCGGCCAGCAGGCGGAGGCGATGCTCTCGACGGCCGACGGAGAGGCCCAGTCGCTCCGCGACCGGGTGCGCGCATTCGAGGTCGGGGTCATCAAGGAGGCGATCGACGAGGCCGACGGCGATCGCAAGGTCGCCGCGCGACGCCTGGGCATCGGCCTGTCGACGCTCTATCGCAAGCTCGAGGAAGAGGGCGCGAACCCCTGACCAGGCACGCGGTCTCATGCGCAGAGGCGTGTCCCGCGCTCAGGTAACGGCGGGGCACGGCTCGTAACCAGCTTAAGGAACGAGGTGGACATGGAGAACAAGCGAAATCGACTGGGCGCCTTCACCCTGCTCTGGGCCCTGGCGCTCGCCTGGCCGCTCCAGGGGCTCGCCGACCCGGAAAGCGACTATCGGGAAGGGCTCGAGGCCTACCGGGACCGCAACGACATCGTCGGCGCGATGGCGCCGTTGCGCCGTGCCGCGGACGCGGGTCACGTCGAGGCGCAACTGCTGCTCGGCTTCATCCTTGACTGGTCCGAGGAGAACGAGGCGGCCGTGAGCTACTACCGCATGGCCGCCGAGACGGGCGAGCCGCGCGGCCAGATGGAGTTGGCACGCATGTACCTGACCGGCGAGGGGGTCGACAAGGATCCCGCACTGGCCCGGGAGTGGATCGAGAAGGCGCGCGCCCAGGACCACGCACCGGCCAAGATGCAGATCGGCTACGCCCACCTCAACGGGGCCATGGGCTACGCCAAGGACCGTGACAAGGCGCGTGAGCTGTTCCGGGAGGCGCTGGCGCAGGGGCACCCCCAGGCCGAGGCGGGGCTGGAGGCCGTGGCCCGTTCCGAGGCCGCCGCGCGGGCTGCGGATGCCGGATCGGGCGCCCGACAGGGGGGCGAGGGAACGAAGCCCTGATCCCGACGGTGACCCGGCCCGGTCGCGCCGCTAAACTACGCATCGCCGCGCCCGGGCGCGGCGTCCCGTTGCCAACCGTGAATGCCATTCCGTGATCCAATTTTCCATGATCGACTTCCGCTGGAAACGGCGTCTTGCTCCTCTCGTACTCGGCGCCGCGCTCCTCGCCGGCTGCAGTGAATCGACCCCGCCGGCCCAGCCGCAGGCGGTCGAACCCGCCCCGGCACCGGCCCCGGCTCCCGCGCCCGTCGCCCCCGCGCCCCGCGTCCTCGAGACCTTCAACGTCGGCCAGGGCGTCTACGTGCGTTCGCTCGCCGTCGAACCGTCGCGCGACGCGCTCTGGGTCGGGACCTCGGCCGGTGTCCACGAGATCGACCTCGCCTCCCGCGAACCGCGCAACACCTTCACCCGCGAGGACGGGCTGGCCAACGAGTACGTCTTCGCCATCGGCCTCGACCGGGACGGCCACAAGTGGTTCGGCACCAACGCCGGCGGCGTCTCCCGCTACCGCGACGGGGAGTGGCAGGTCTACTTTCCCATGCACGGCCTGGCCGACTACTGGATCTACTCGTTCGCCGAGCAGGCCGACGGCACCTACTGGATCGGCACCTGGGCCGGCGTCAATCGCTACGACCCCGAGAGCGGCGAGTTCACGACCTACGTCGAGGAACTGGTCAACGAGTGGGTCTACGCGATCGACGTCGATTCCCGCGACCGCGTCTGGTTCGGCACCGAGGGCGGGGTGTCGATGTTCGACGGCACCACGTGGACGGAATGGACCCACGCCGACGGCATGGGCGCCGGCAATCCGCTCGGGCTGCCGCACAGCGACAACACGGGGCTCGGCACCCGTCGCCGCCACGACCTGGGCATCCTCTCCGGAGGCCAGGCCACCTACAACCCGAACTACGTCTTCTCGCTGCTGGTCGAACCCGACGACACCGCCTGGGTCGGCACCTGGGGCGGCGGCGTCAGCCGTTTCGACGGCACGCAGTGGCACAACCTGACCGAGGACGACGGCCTCGCCGGCAACATCGTCTACAGCATCGCCCGGACGCCGGACGGCGCGCTCTGGTTCGGCACCCACCGCGGACTGTCGCGCTTCGACGGCACCAACTGGCACACCCTCGACCGTCGCCACGGACTCCTCGGCAACAACGTCTACGCCCTCGCCGTCGACGAGAATGGCGACGTCTGGGCGGGTACCCTCGGGGGCGTGAACCGGATCGGCGTCCCGGACCGGGGCGCGAACCAGGACCAGTGAACCGGAACGATACGGAGAACCCGAAGTGAAACTCGACAGCAAGGCCGTTCTGCTCCTGGCCGCCGCAGGGCTCCTGCTCGCGGCCGGCGGCTACTACCTCGGCACCAGCACGACGCCGGAGGCGCCGGACGTCGCCAGTGCGCCGCAGTCTCCCGGCCAGGCCCCGGCGCCCACCGCGGCCCAGCCGGCGCAGGGCGGGCAGACCCAGGCGGGCCGCCTCGCGCCGGACGCCCAGATGCCGGCCAGCGGCCATCCCCCGATCCCGTCGGCCGCCCCCGCGGCGGAGAGCGCCGCCACGGCCGACAACCGCAAGTTCACCCACTTCCAGGTCGGCAACCGCAACGTCAAGGCGATGCTCGCCGACGACGGGGTCGTCTGGGTCGGCACCTCGGGCGGCGTGGTCCGCTACGACCTCGCGACCGACACCCACCGCCTGTTCGACAACCGCGGCGGGCTGCTCTCCAACGGCATCTTCTGGATCGGCAAGATCGACGGCAGGATCAGCGTCGGCACCTACGGCGGCGGGCTGTCGATCTACGACGAGGCGCGCGACCTCTGGGACCACTACAACATCCAGCACGGCCTCGCCGACGCCTTCGTCTACGGCGTGCTCGAGGCGTCCAACGGCGACGTCTGGATCGCCACCTGGTCGGGCGCCAACCGGATCCGTGGCGGCGCCCTCGACGACCGCTCGAAGTGGGACACCTACACCGTCGCCAACACCGACGGCGGGCTGCCCAACGACTGGGTCTACGGCGTCGCCGAGGGCGAGGACGGCGTCATCTGGCTCGCCACCGAGGGCGGCCTGGCGCGCTACGAGGACGGCGACTGGAAGAACTGGCAGCACGAGGACGGCCTCGGCGCCCCCTACGAGACGGTCCGCGAGTCGATCCAGTTCCGCAACGACCCGGCCAAGGTGTCGAGCCACCACGCTCGACAGAAGGCCGAGCAGGGGCTCGAGCAGGTCGACGTCGCCTACAACCCCAACTACATCGTCTCGCTCGCCGTCGATCCCGACGGCACCGTCTGGGCCGGGACCTGGGGCGGCGGCCTCGCCCATTTCGACGGCGACGAGTGGACCAAC
>JAWVZO010000125.1:0-7422 GCA_033722135.1 Gammaproteobacteria bacterium
GCCGGCGCGCGCTCGACGACCTTCTGGTTGCGCCGCTGCACCGAGCAGTCGCGCTCCCATAGGTGGACGACGGTGCCGTGGTGGTCGCCGAGGAGCTGCACCTCGACGTGGCGGGCGCGCTCGACGAGCTTCTCGAGGTAGACCTCGCCGTTGCCGAACGCCGACTCCGCCTCGCTGCGCCCGGCGACGACCTCCTTTTCCAGCTTCGACGCGTCGGTGATCACGCGCATGCCGCGTCCGCCGCCGCCCCAGCTCGCCTTGAGCATCACCGGGTAGCCGACTTCCTCGGCCAGGCGCCGCACCTCGGCCATGTCCTCGGGCAGCGGGCCGGTCGCCGGCATCACCGGGGTGCCGGCGGCGACGGCGAGCTCGCGCGCCGAGACCTTGTTGCCGAGCGCGCGCATGACGTCCGCCGGCGGGCCGACGAAGGTCAGCCCCGCCTCGACGCAGGCGTCGACGAACTCCGGGTTCTCGGAAAGGAAGCCGTAGCCGGGGTGGACCGCGTCGCAGCCCGCCTCGCGCGCCACGCGGAGCATCTCGTCGATGGAGAGGTAGGCCTTGACCGGGCCGAGGTCGGCGCCGATGCGGTAGGTCTCGTCCGCCTTGAAGCGGTGCAGCGAGAGCTTGTCCTCCTCGGCGTAGACCCCGACGGTGCGGATGCCGAGCTCGTTGGCCGCGCGGATGACGCGGATGGCGATCTCGCCGCGGTTGGCGACGAGCAGCTTGCGGATCTTCGTTTTCCTGACCATGGTCCCCAGCGACCGGTCGCGCCGGCCGTTCCGTTCGTTGCGGGAGCGGCCATGGTACCCCGCCCGATCGCGGCCGGCATGGCACCACCCCATCGGGCATAGAGGCTACACTGGCACTATTCCGTCCACCACGCGAAGGTCCACCGCGATGGACGTCAAGGTCCCGGTCTACAGCGACCAGTTCGGCTACCACCAGATCCAGATCTGGACGCTGGCCGAGAACGGCTTCTTTCAGCGCACGCCGCAGTGGCTGATGCCGCACCTGCTGATCAACTTCAAGGACCTCTCCGAGAGCCTCGGCGAGGTGGTCGCGCCGGCCTACGACCGCGGCCGCCACGCGTGGAGCACCGCGACGGCCTACAACTACATGGGCCGGCCGAGCAGCCTCTACCAGTTCCTGCGCGAGGAGGCGAAGAAGCTGCGCATCATGGTGCTGACCACGGGGACGCTGTCGGGCCGCGCCGTGCGCTTCAGCGTCAACCACCTGCGCTTCAAGCCCAACGTCTCCACCCCGGTCAAGGCGCTGACCTGCCGCAACTTCCTCGACGCGATCGAGGTGTTCATGAAGCTCGAGCGGGAGGAGCCCGAGACGGAGGCGCACGAGGCGGAGGAGGCCGAGGGCATCCACGTCGTCCACGCCACCGACGAGGCGACGCTGACCGAGTTCCACGACGCGATCCTCGGCCCGTGGCGGGCGCAGGCCGAGCAGGGGGACGCCGGCGCGCAGTACACGCTCGGCTACCTCTACGAGAAGGGCGAGGGCATCCCCCGCGACCTCAGGGCGTCGGTGAAGTGGTACCGCAAGGCGGCCGAGCAGGCGCACATGCCGGCCCAGGCGCGGCTCGGCGCGCTCTACGCCGATGGCCAGGGCACGCCTCAGAACGACACGCTCGCCTACTTCTGGTTCCATCTCCTCGCCGGGCGCGGCAGCCGGGACGCGGCGGAACTCTGCCGGAAGCTCGCCGGGCGCATGAACGCCACGCAGCTCGCCGCGGCGGAGCGGCTCGAGGCGGACTGGCGGATCCGGCATCCCGACGTGTTCGCGGCGCCCCCGGAGGCCGGGACCGCCTGAAGCCGGAGCCTGGCGAAGGTAGTGGGGCAGCTTCCCTGCCGCCCCATGCCACCAAGGGGTCGCCCACGTGGAGGTGGGGGTCGTGGGCAGGGTCAGGATACGGACCCGGCCGGGGCGAAACCGTGACGCGGTTCACATTTCCGGGAAGCGGCGACCGGAACGCTCGCGCACGACCGCCTATACTTGGCCACGAGCCTTCCCGGAGGAACGCCATGTGTGCCCATGCCGACTACCGCGAGGGATTCAGGGCCTGCGCCGCGGCGCTGCGCGAGACCTGGACCCGCCTGACAGGACGCCTCAGAACCTGGCGTCCCCTGCCGCCCCGGATCGAAGTGCGACCGGTGCCGGTCGTCGCCGCGACGCCCCGCCGCCCGGTGCGCCGCCGCTGAACCGGCGCGGCACCTGATCGCGCCGTGCTGTTCCGCCAGCTCTTCGACAGCGTCTCCTGCACCTACACCTACCTGCTGGCCCGCGCTCCCGGAAACGAGGCGCTGATCATCGACCCGGTGATCGAGAAGGTCGACGCCTACCTGCAGCTCCTCGACGAGCTCGACCTGCGGCTGGTCAAGGCGGTCGACACCCACGTCCACGCCGACCACGTCTCGGGGCTCGGTGCGCTGCGTGACCGCACCGGCTGCATCACCGTGATGGGCGCCGCGTCGCGGGTCGACGTGGTCTCGATGCGCGTCGAGGAGGGCGACGCGATCGAGATCGACGGCGTGCGTCTCGGCGTGCTCTACACCCCGGGGCACACCGACGACTCCTACTGCTTCACGATGGAGGACCGCGTGTTCACCGGAGATACACTGCTGATCCGCGGTTCCGGGCGCACCGACTTCCAGAACGGCGACCCGCGCGCCGCCTACGACTCGATCTTCGGCAAGCTGCTGGTGCTGCCGGACGCGACGCTCGTCTACCCCGGCCACGACTACAACGGCTTCACGGTCAGCACCATCGGCGAGGAGCGCGCGCACAACCCGCGGCTGCAGGTCGACTCGGCCGACGCCTACGCCGAGATCATGAACGGGCTCGATCTCAGCAACCCGCGGCTGATGGACGTCGCGGTGCCGGCCAACCTGGCGATCGGCTTCTCCCAGGACGAGGACCTGCTGCGCGAGGCGACGCTGCCGGTCGAGGACGCCGTCGCGGCCTACCCGAACCCGGACTGGCTGGTCGTCGACCTGCGCGAGACGGGCGAGCGCCGGCGAACCGGGATCATCCCGGGGTCGGTGCACGTCCCCTACCCCGCCCTGGAGCGGGACCTGAAGTCGGGCGAACTGCTCGCGGCGATGGTCGAGCAGACCGGCAAGCGGCTGGTGCTGTTCTGCGCCTACGGCGAGCGCTCGGCGCTGGGGCTGCGCATCGCCTGGAAGGCCGGCTTCGACAACGCGATCCACATCGGCGGCGGCATGGCCGCCTGGCGCGAGGCCGGCGGCGAGGTCGGCGAAGCCGCCGACGATTGACCGGGCGGGCCGCCGCGCCTCAGGCGTCGCCGCCCGCCACGGTCTCGCGCGCCCGCGCGGCGGCCTCGACGTGGGCCACGGTCAGCCCGCAGCAGCCGCCGACCACCTGCACGCCCGACTCGAACCACGCCCGCGCGTACGCCTCGAAGCGCTCCGGGGCGATGACGTCGACGAAGCGCCAGTCCGGCATCTCGAAGTAGCCTGAGTCCGGGTAGACCATCAGCGGTCCGTCGAAGTGGCGCCGGAGTTCGTCCAGCGCCTCGCCGACCAGGTCGGCGCCGGTGTGCATGACCCCGGCGACGTCGATGCCGTCCGCGTCGGCGAGCCCGGCGACGGCATCGAGTGGTGTCTCGGCAACGCGGTCGTAGGCGACCACGCGTCCGTCGTCGAGGCGTCGCGCCGAGAGCCCGTACCAGGTCGGCAGCCCCGTTTCGAGCGCCGCGTCCCGCGCCATCCTGGCGAGGTCCGGCCGGTACATCATCTCCAGCAGAATAAGGTCGACGCCGGCCTCGCGCAGCAGTCCGGCGAGCTCGCCGAAGGCGTCTGCGATCTCCTGGTCCGAGGGCCGCCGCGCCGGGTCGTAGTCGGCTGAACCGGGTTGGAACGGCACCATGTGCGACAGCGAACCGGCGATCAGCAGGTCGCGACCGGCGTCGGCCCGCTCGCGCGCGGCGAGCGCCGCGTCCACCGCGCGCCGGTTGATCTCGCCGACGCGGTCGGCGAGTCCGGCACCCGATAGCATCAACCGCGACGAGGCGTAGGTGTTGGTCGTGATCACGTCCGCCCCGGCACGGATGTAGTCGAGGTGGATGTCGACCAGGACGTCGTCGTTCTCCAGCGTCGCAGCGCCGCACCAGGCGTGCGGGTCCATCGGCACGCCGCGCCGCTGGAGCTCGGTGCCCACCGCCCCGTCGAGCAGGAATCGTTCGCCCTCGGCCAGGCGCTGGCGGATGCGTTGGTAACTCATGGCCTCCCCCCTCGTGGCGCTTCCCCGGACTCCAGCGTAGTCGATGGCGCAGGGGTGACCGCCCGCGACGCGGGGCCCGCGCCAGTCGTGCGGGGATGGCCGGACGGGGGCGGGCTCAGCCGGGGAGGAAGGCGTCGCGGTGGAAGGCCACGGCGGCCTCCACCTCCTCGAGCCCGCAGACGCGAGGCTTCGCCGGCTCGCTGCCGGCGAGCACCTCCAGGACCGCACGCACGCCGTGGGCCAGCGACTCGACGTTGTAACCACCCTCGAGGACGAACGCGAGCCGGCCCTGGCAGTGCGCGTCGGCGAGCCGCCGGAGGATGGCGGTCATCGACGCGAAGCCGTCGTAGGAGACGTTCAGGGCCAGGTCGTACCAGTGGGCGTCGAATCCGGCCGAGACCAGGATCAGGTCGGGTTCGAACGACGCGACCGCGGGGGCGACGATCTCCTCCATCGCCTTCAGGTAGGGCACGTCGCCCGTGCCGCCGGGCAGCGGGATGTTGACGGTGGTCCCCTCGCCCAGGCCGGCGCCGGTCTCCTCGAGCGCGCCCGAGCCCGGGTAGAACGGGGCCGCGCGGTGCAGGTCGATGAACATGACGTCCGGGTCGGCCCAGAAGATCTCCTGGGTGCCGTTGCCGTGGTGGGCGTCCCAGTCGAGGATCAGCACCCGCCGGCAGCCGAGTTCGGCCTGGGCGTGGGCGGCGGCGACGGCCACGTTGTTGAACAGGCAGAAGCCGCGCGCCCGCACCGGCTCGGCGTGATGGCCGGGCGGCCGGACGAGGGCGAAGGCGCTCCGCGCCGTCCCGCGCATCACGGCCTCGGCCGCGGCGATCGACGTGCCGGCCGCGACCTCGGCCGCGGTCACGCTCCCCGGGGAGACCGCGGTGGTGTCGACGTCCAGCCAGGCGCTCTGGTCCCGGAGCGCGGCGATGTCCTCCAGGTAGGAGGTGGTGTGCACGCGGGCCAGCTCGGCTTGGGTCGCGGCCCGGCCCTGCTCGAAACGGACCCCGGGGACCGGCTCCCGTTGCAGGAGGTCCATGATGGCGGTCAGGCGGCCGGGATGCTCCGGGTACTTCCACTGGACGTTGAGGTCGGCCAGCACCTGGCGGATGCGCCGGTCCAGGCGCCCGGGCAGGAACGCCGCGTTGACGTCGGGCTGGTGGGCCTGGACCCGCTGGTCGTAGAACACGACGACATCGTTGACTTCGCTCATGGTCGGCTTTCGGGGCCGGGACGCGGCCCGCCTGGGGAGTTCAGGAGCGAAGCATAGCGGCCCGCCGGGCGTTCGCCCACGGCGGGCGCCGTATAACGGACTTCAGGCGCTCGTGGCCTGGGTCTCGAGCATCTCTCGGCGGCGCCGGGCGTGGGCCTCGCGCTCGGTAACAGCCTCGAGCTCGCGCAGCGCCTTCTCGATGAAGGTCATGTGGTCGTGCGCGGCCTGGCGGGCCCGCTCGGGATCGCGGTCGAGCACCGCCTGGTGGATGGCCGCGTGCTGCGCCATCAGCGCCTCGCGCTTCTCCGGGTGCGCGCGCAGCGTGCCGAGACCGCGCCCCATCTCCTTGCGCAGCAGGTCGAACAGGCTGCGCATGGCGTGGGCGAGCGCGAAGTTATGCGCGCTCTCGGCGATCGCCATGTGGAACCCGAGGTCGGCCTCGGCCTCCTCCTTCTCGTCACCGGCCACGGCGGCGGCGCGCAGCCGCTCGAAGGCGGTGCCGATGATGTGGCGGTCGTCCTCGGTGCAGCGCTGCGCCGCGTAGTAGGCGGCGACTGCCTCGAGGCCATGGCGCAGCTCGATGATGTCGTAGACGGTGCCGCGGTGGCGCTGCATCAGCTCCTCGAGCGGCTCGGTCAGCGACGGCGCCATGACGTCGCGGACGAACGTCCCCTCGCCGCGCCGCGAGGAGATCAGGCCGCGCGCCTCGAGGATCGCGATGGCCTCGCGCAGCGACGCGCGCGAGACGTTGAACTGCTCCGAGAGCTCGCGCTCGACCGGCAGCTTCTCGCCCGGCTTGATGACGCCGTCGAGAATCAGCTTCTCCATCTGCTCGACGATGGTGTCCGCGATCCGCGGAACCTTGATCTTGGCGAACTTCACGGTTCACTCCCATCTCTGGTCTGATGTTCAGACTAGCACGATTGTCGGTCCATGTCGACCTGGAATTGACGGGCTCATTTGCGACGCAGGATCTCTCATCACACTGTTTTGAGTGACCATTTCGAGGAAAACGACGGCCGCGTCCGACGGCCGTCGCGTTCCGTCCTAAACTGGATCGTTGACAAAGACCAAGTGCCCGTGTCAGGCTGTGAACGTGCATTGGTCTGACCTACAGACAATTGAACAAAAACGCCGGCGCCCACGCCGCACCTCCCAGCCACCACCCGGCGCCCCGGCACACCGGTCGCGCCGACCAAGGAGCAGACGATGAGCGAAGAAAGCAGGACCCCGGACGTCGACCCGGTGGAGACCAGCGAATGGCAGGAGTCGATCCAGGCCGTCGTCGAGCGGCACGGTCACGAGCGGGCGAACTTCCTGCTCGGCGCGACCTCGCGCAAGGCGTATGAGATCGGCACCCCGCTCCCGGTCAATGCCAACACCCCGTACCTGAACACGATCCCGGCCGCGCGCGAGCCGGCGACACCCGGCGACGACGCGCTCGAGTGGCGCATCCGCACGCTGAATCGCTGGAACGCAATGGCCACGGTGGTGCGCGCCAACCGCGTCACGACCGAGTACGGCGGCCACATCGCCAGCTTCGCTTCCTCGGCGGTGCTCTACGACATGGGGCTGAACCACTTCTGGCGCGCTCCGACCGACGACGACCGCGGCGATCTGGTCTTCTTCCAGGGCCACGCCATCCCCGGCATCTACGCCCGCGCCTTCATGGAGGGGCGGATCAGCGAGGAGCAGCTGCTCCGGTTCCGCGCCGAGGTCGATGGCGACGGCCTCTCCTCCTACCCGCACCCGTGGCTGATGCCGGACTTCTGGCAGTTCCCGACCGTGTCGATGGGCCTCGGCCCGATCATGGCGATCTACCAGGCGCGGTTCATGAAGTACCTGCACCACCGGGAGATCCTGGACGCCGGCGACCGCAAGGTGTGGGCGTTCCTCGGCGACGGCGAGACCGACGAGCCGGAGTCGCTCGGCGCGATCTCGCTCGCCGGCCGCGAGAA
>JAWVZO010000126.1:0-7389 GCA_033722135.1 Gammaproteobacteria bacterium
CGCTGGCCTTCGTCGCCAAGGTCGGCGCGCTGCTCGCCACCCTGCCGACGCCGGTCATGGGCGGCATCCTGGTGCTGCTCTTCGGCGCGATCACCGTGGTCGGCGTCAACACCCTGGTGCGCGCCGGCGAGGACCTGATGCAGCCGCGCAACCTGGTGATCGTCGCGCTGGTGCTGGTCAGCGGCGTCGGCGGGCTGAGCCTCGGCGGCGAGGCGTTCTCGCTGAGCGGCATCGGCCTGGCCGGCGTGCTCGGCGTGGTCGCGAACCTGGCGCTGCCGAGGATGAAAACTACGGACTGAAGTGCCGTCGTGACGCGATCATCGATCGCGGCTCAATCGCATGCCCCTGGGAGTGCCGGGACCAACATGTAGGGATTGTCGCGTATCGCCACGCAATCACCTATCCGGTACCGCCAGAACTCGAATCGGATCACCCGGGTTTCGCTGCCGACGAGCTGCACGCGGTGCCGGAAGACCTCGCCCTCATCCAGCGGCACCGTCGAGGCCTCGACATAGGCAGGGGCCTGAATCTGCCCCACTTCGGCGGGCGGCACCGGTGCCCCATCGGGATCGGCCTGAGCCGCTGTGCCGCGCTGGAATCGGGGGCCTTCGTCCTCGTACCGCAGCACCCGGTCGTCCTCCGTTGCTGCGGCATCGGCGGGCGGCGGCTCGTCGCAGCCATCGACCAGGCAGTAGAGCAGAACGGCCGGGGCGGCGAGCAGCGCCACCGGTGGGATCAGCATGGACGCCGCACCCTCGGCCATAGCCTGCCGGAACGTCGGCGTTTCGATCGGGCCCACCTCCCGGATTCGGAACGCGTCGACGCCGATGACGATCCCCACCGGGAGGCTGCCGCTCTCCTCGGGCCGTTGGGCGAATTCATGCGGGATCTCCAGCGGCTCGTGCGGCATCGACTGGCAGCCGAGGGTCGCGAGGACCTGGATGACGAGCAGGACGGAGGCCGTGTCGTGGCTTGGACGGAAGCCGTGCTGGCGGAGAGGAAACCGCATGGTGCAGCGCCGTTTCCGGACCTTGAGATTGAGCCGAGCATGCGCTCGGCCCGGTCGATTGTCACGCGTCGTTCGCGGTGTGCGCCCGGCCGTCGAGCAGCCCCCCGATGTCGTCGGTCTCGACGTAACCGAAACCGCGCGCGCCGAGGGCGAGCGCGGTGCGCGACGAATTCGCGACGTAGGCCGCCCACTGCCACGGCCCAGGCCACGGCAGGTCGCGGTCGGCACGCAGCTTGCGGCGGTCGACGAACAGCCACTCGGGGCGCAGCGCCTCGGCCCGCGCACGCGCCGCGGCGCCGGCCCGGTCGAGCACCCAGCCGCGGCGCCAGCCACGCGCCCCCGCGGCGGCGAGCATGTCGGCATCGAAGCCGATCAGGACCCAGGCGCCGCGCGCCGCCTCGAGTTGCGGCGCGAGCGCGTCGAGGCAGGCCGCGACGCCGTGGCGCGCGATGCTCTCGCCCTTGAGCTCGACGAACGCGGTCACACCGGGCGTACGGTCGAGCAGCGCGAGTGCCTCGGCGAGAGTCGGCACGGTGACCCCCGCGTGGGCCGGGCCGAGGCGGGCCGTCTCGCCGACCGCGACCCGGGCCAGCGCCGCGGCCGGGAGCGCCAGCGCGTCGCCGGCACGGCCCGCGGTGCGTTGCAGCGTCGCGTCGTGAAGCAGAACCGGGACCCGGTCGAGCGTGAGCTGCACGTCGAACTCCAGCCAACGCGCGCCGGCGTCCAGCGCGGCGGCAAGCCCGGGCAGCGTGTTCTCGGGGTAGCGCGCCGGGTAGCCGCGGTGCGCGATCAGTTCCGGACCCGCGACCGGTGCGGGACGCGCGGGCGGCACGTCACGCCTCGACCGCGCGGGTGACCGCATCCGGCGGACCGGCGGGTCCCGGGTCGACCGGCGGCAGTGACGGGGCGGTATCGCGCGCGCCGAGTTCGTGAAGGAACGCGACGATCGCCTCGTGGGTGCCGCCCACGTCCTCGTGGACGATGCCGTGGCGCGCGCTGGCGATCCAGCAGAGGCGCCGGAACGGCGTGCCGAGCAGGTCGTGGACCCGTTCGGCGCCGGCGGGGTCGACGACCGGGTCCTCGGTGGCCTGGAGCTGCAGCACCGGACACGCCACCGAGCGGAGGTGCACGCGCAACGCGCCCACCATCCGGTGCAGCTCGTAGAGGGCGCTGATCGGCATGTGCAGGTAGTTGATGTCCGGGTGCTCCGACTCGTGGCGCTGGAAAGGCAGGACCCCCTCGTCGCGGGTCACCCAGCGGGTGAAGCGGTTGGCACGGTGCACCAGCGGCACCAGCGCCATGCCGCGGTCGCGGAACCCCATCGGCACCCCGGCGGCGACCACGCCGGCGAGCTTCGCGGGGCGGTCCGCGGCGTGCAGCAGCGCCAGCGCGCCGCCGGTGGAGAAGCCGACCACGGCGATCCGCGGGCAGAGCTCGGCGAGGATGCGGTAACCGCGCCGCAGCGAGGCGAGCCACTCCTCCCAGGCCCGCTCGCGCAGGTCCCACGGCGAGGTCGCGTGGCCCCGGAGGCGCACGCCCAGCACCGGCCAACCGAGGTCGGCGAGGCGCTCGCCGAGGCCATGCATCTCGGCCGGCGAGGCGAGGAAACCGTGCACCAGCAGCACCCCGAACGGCGCCGGCTGCGGATTGAACAGGAACGGACGCCCGTCGGCGCTCGCCGTCTCGGCGCCGTTGACCGCGGCGTGGCGCGGCCCGTCGAACGCAAGCCGGTCGTGCTGGTGACCGCGCAGCTCGTCGTCGAACAGCGCCCGGGCGAACCCCTCGCCGCGGCCCCCGTCCGGCTCCGCCAGCGCCGCCTCGACCGCCTCGCGCACCGGCCGGATCGGCGCGACCTCGTTGGCGTAGACCACGACGAGGTTCTCCAGGCGGATGGTGTCGAAGGCGTGCTCGGCGCGCAGCTTGGCGAGGACGCGGTACTCGGTGTCGTTCTTGTCGATCAGTCCCATCGCCCCGGCCATGCGCTCGAACTGCTGCAGTCCGGTGCAGGCGTCGTCGAGCACCGTCCGGTAGCCGTCGGGGTCGCGCAGCGAGTCGTGCAGGTGGACGCCGTCGTGCGCCTGCAGCCGCTTCACCGCGAGGTAGAGCAGGACGCGGAAACGCTGACGCGGCACCGTCTCCTCGCCCCGGTCGAGCAGCGCCAGGATCAGCGTCGCCGCGACGTGGCTGAGGTTCACCGTGACCCCGGTGTAGAGCGCGCGCATGTAGCGGTTGCGCAGCCGCAGGATGCGCCGCTTCAGCCCCGGCGCGAGCAGGCGCAGATCCCACTGCCTGGGCCGCGCGGCGAAGAAACTCTCGAGCGCGCGGTGGCGGCGCAGCAGCCGGTGCGCCAGGCGCCCCTCGAGCCGCGGCCAGGCGATCGGCTCGAGCGGCGTGCCGAGGCGCAGGTCCATGTCGGTCTCGCGGAACAGGATGTTGCCCTCGACCAGCAGCTCCTCGGTGGTGCGCCGGCTCAGCCCCTTGCGGAACATCTCCACGCCGCGACGCAGCAGGTTGTCGCGCACCCGGATCGGGTAGAACGTGATCGTCGACGGCACTACCAGCGTCGGCCGGGACGCGGCGGCGAGCAGCGCCTCGGGGTCGTCGAAGCCGAGTTCCCCGGCCCAGTGCGCCAGCGTCTCCGTGTCGCCGCGCTCGGCGGCGTGGCGCAGGCCGTGCTTCAGCGTCTCGAGCACCTGGGCCAGCACCGCGGCGCCGGCGTGGTGGACGCGGCGCTCGCGCGCGGTCGGCGAATAGACGCGGTAGGCGCCGCGCTCGTCGAGCACGCGGCGGTCCTTGACCATCCCGCCCTCCGGGAAGATCACCACCTTGCGGCCGTGCAGCAGCTCGCGCGCGAGGCGCGGCAGCAGCCCGGGCAGGTCGTTCGGCAGCGCGCCGACCTGGCACAGGAAGCGCGCCAGCGCGTCGTCTTGCGCGAAGAAGTCGCGCGACGCGATCGAGCGGCAGTAGGCGCCGGTACGGCGGTGGATCAGGTACTGCGGGATGAAGGTCTCGAAGCGGGCGAAGTGGTTGAACAGGAACACCTGGCCGTCGTCGAGCAGCGCCTCGTCGCCGTGCAGCCGGATGCGCACCTTGAGCATCCGCTCCACCGTGGAGAAGACCCGCACCGCCCAGGCGTAGGTACCCGGGTTGATCTCGAAATCGAGGCCCTCGTTCTGCTGCTCCATCCTCGCCCCGCCCGTCCGGCCCGGTCTCTCCCGGCCTGTTCTTCGCGACCGGTAGTCCGGCCCCTCGGCTCTCCTCCCTTTCGAACCCAATCTAGCCCACGCGGTTCACCGCGGCCGGGCGACGGGGCCGGCCGACGTCACGGCGCGGCCTCGATGCAGCCGAACGTGAGCCACCAGGCGTCCCCGTCGCGCACCGCGTGGAGCTTCGCCATCGGCGGCAGCGGGGCGTCGCCCCGCGCGCCGGGGCCTGACCGCGCTAGCCATCCGCCGGCGCTTCGCCGAGCAGCCAATCCAGCGCGTCGGCGTAGCCATCCTCCGGGAACGTCCGGATCTCGGCCGAGACGAAGTGGCCGGCGAGCGTCGGCATGGCCTCCAGCAGGGCGCTGCGGGAGACCACCGCGACCCGCTCGACCCGTTCGTGGTGGTCGCGCACGAAGCGGAAATGGGTGACCAGCGCCGCGAAATCGTCCCAGCCGGGGAACTGCGGTGCGTGGATCAGGATGCCCTGCAACCGGTCGTGCTCGTCGAGGTAGGGGTCGACCAGCGCGGCGACCTGTTCGAAGTCCTCCTCGGTGAGCGGCGCGTCGGGGCGGACGATCAGGATGCCGTCGTGGCGTCGCAGTTCCGGTTCGATCATGCGTTCTCCTCCGGTGGGTGGCGCGGTCTTCGCTCCCGGGTTCCGGCAGCGACGGTCAGGCGGTGGGGTGGCGATCGTCGCCGACGTCGAGCTTGTCGAGCGTGTAGTAGACCGGGCAGAAGCCGGTGAAACCGCTCTGCAGCAGCGTCACGCCGAGAATCCCGGGCAGCAGCAGCCAGCTCGGGTGGACGTAGTAGCCGAGCAGGACGCCGAGGGTGATCAGGGCGCCGGCGATGCCGTCGTGGATGCGTCGTTTCCGGTTCATTGCAAGCCTCCTTCGTGGCCTACGGATAACCGTAGTTCATCGTGCCCTTGACGTGGACCGGGCACGGCCGCGGTTCATCGCGCCGGCCAGGGCGCCGACGCCGGCGGCCGCGGCGAGCGCCGCCGGCGCCCATGCCCAGGCGATCCCCAGCCCGACGAGGGTCAGCGTCGACACCGCGAGCCACAGCACGGGCACCAGCGCGGCGAGCGCGGCGCGGGCGCCGCCCGGTGCGAGCAGCACCACGCCGAGCGTCACCGCCGCCGTCGGGTCCGGGTGCAACGCGAAGATCTCCGCGTGGCCCCAGCCGTGGCCGGCGACCACGGCGACCAGCGGGTAGCCGGCGATGCCGGCCAGTGCGACCGCGGCAGCGAGCGCGCGGTGCGGCGCGTCCCCGGCCCGGCGGCCCGCCTCGTGCCCGGTCAACGCGAGGCCCAGCAGCAGCGCGGCCTGGCCCAGGAACGCCCAGCCGAGGTACGGGGCAGCCCAGTTCAGCTCGGCGTAGCGCTGCAGGTGGAACAGCACGCCGCTCGACACCCACGCCGGGGCGAGCAGCAGCACGGCGAGGCGGGCCCGGCCGCGCCAGGCGAACACCAACGACGCCAGGCCCAGCGCCACGGCGGCCGGGTGCAGCGGCCACGCGGCCTCGTTGACCCGCTCGAGGAGCCGCAGGTAGACCTCGGGCGTGAACGGGATGAAGTGCTCGAGCCGGTAGCCCTGCCAGGCGTCGATCACAGCGACTCGACGTGGCGGACCAGCCGCGCGCGCAGCTCGGGCGACGGCAGCGGCCCGACGCCGGCGCGCATGTTCTCGTCGAGGTGGTCGACCCGGGTGGTCGCCGGGATCGCGCAAGTCACCGCCGGGTGGCTGACGATGAACCGGAGCAGGACGTCGGGCCAGGTTCGGCAGCCGCACGCCCGCTCGGCCCACTCGGGCACCCGCGCACGGCGCTTGAGCCCCTTGACCAGTCGGCCTCCGTCGTAGGGACGGTTGGCGATGACGGCGAGCCCCCGCTCCCGCGCCAGCGGCAGCAGGCGGTCCTCCGCCTCGCGGTGGGTGAGGTTGTAGGTGAGCTGGACGAAGTCGACCGCCTCGTCGGCCATGACCCGCTCGAACTCGCGGTGCCGCCGCCCGTGCGACGTGGTGATGCCGATGTAGCGCAGCTTGCCCTCCGCCTTCATCGCCTTCAGCGCCTCGAGGTGGGCGCGCCAGTCGACCAGGTTGTGCACCTGGACGAGGTCGAAGCGCGGCACCCCCCACCGCCCGGACAGGTCGGCGAACTGCTCGCGCGCCGTGCCGCCGGCGGGGCTCCACACCTTCTCGGCCGAGAACAGCGTCCCGGGCGCGCCGAGTTTCTCCAGCGCGTAGCCCATCAGGTCGGGCGCCGAGCCGTACATCGGCGAGGAGTCGACCAGGCCGCCGCCGTGGCCGAAGAAGGCGCGGACCACCTCGGTGCGAGCGTCCATCAGCCGGCGATCGCTGCCGACGTTGAACGTGCGCCAGGTGCCGAGGCCGACGGCCGGGAGCGTCTCGCCGGTGGCGGGGATCGGCTTGCGCAGCAGGCCGCCGGGATCGGCCAGCGGCACCCGCGGCAGCAGCCACGCCCCGGCGACGCCGGTGGCGAGCCGTTTGAGCGCCGTTCTCCGGGTGCAGTTCGTGTTCATGGCGACCTCGTGCGGAACGGTTCGGGCCGAGCCAGGGCCGTGGCCAGGATCATCGCGAACGCGGCGAGCACGAACACCTTGTTGACGAACCAGTTGGTGCGCCAGATCGTCCAGTCGGGCTCGGCGAGGAACCCCGCGAACAGGGTCACGATGATAACGATCTCGACCGCGGACATCGCGATCGCGAGCCCTCGCGCATACCACGGCCGCGCCAGCAGCGCCCAGCCGAGCCAGACGTGCGCGACCGGCCACAGGTCCCAGTAGACGTGGGCGTGCCACGGCTCGCCGTAGCTGAGCGCGTAGGCGATCGGGAACAGGTACTTGATGAACACCGTCCACGCCGCGAGGAGGAAAAGGGCATGGGCCAGGAAGCGCAATCCGCCCGGGGTGGGCGCGATTCGGGGAGGCATGGCGTTCGTCCCGGCTCCGATGGCGGCGTCTCCAGTCTGCGTGAACCGCGGTGCGGCGTACTTCCAGAGACAGCCGCTCCACCCCGCCGGTTCCGGCCACATCGCGCGGACGCGGCCCGCGGCACCCCGCGGACCTTGCACAAGCACGGCTAAACGATCGGCTTAGGAATCATCGTTTTACACGCAAATGGCCCGTTTCTACGATGTCGCCAACCCAATTCA
>JAWVZO010000127.1:0-7368 GCA_033722135.1 Gammaproteobacteria bacterium
ACCCGGGCGACGTCTTCTACCTCCACTCGCGCCTGCTCGAGCGTTCCGCCCGGGTCAACGCCGACTACGTCGAGAAGCTGACCGACGGCAAGGTCAAGGGCAAGACCGGATCGCTGACCGCGCTGCCGGTCATCGAGACCCAGGCCGGCGACGTATCGGCGTTCGTACCGACCAACGTCATCTCGATCACCGACGGGCAGATCTTCCTCGAGAGCGACCTGTTCAACGCCGGTATCCGTCCGGCGATCAACGCCGGTCTCTCGGTCTCCCGTGTCGGTGGCGCGGCGCAGACGCCGATCATCAAGAAGCTCGGCGGCGGCGTGCGCCTCGCGCTCGCCCAGTACCGCGAGCTCGCCGCCTTCTCGCAGTTCGCCTCCGACCTCGACGAGGCGACCCGCAAGCAGCTCGAGCGCGGCCAGCGCGTCACCGAGATGATGAAGCAGCACCAGTACGCGCCGATGTCGGTCGCCGAGCAGGCGCTGATGCTGTTCACCGTGGACCGCGGCTTCATCGACGACGTCGCGATCGACAAGGTGGTCGACTTCGAGGCCGCCCTGTTGAGCTACGCGCGCAGCGAGCACGCCGACCTGCTCGAGAAGATCAACGACGAGCCGAAGCTCACCGACGAGATCGAGCAGGGTCTGACCAAGGTCGCCGAATCGTTCAAGGCGAACCACGCCTGGTAAGCGGGAGCCCGAGATGGCCGTAGGCAAGGAAATCCGCACCAAGATCAAGAGCGTGCAGAGCACGCAGAAGATCACCAGTGCGATGGAGATGGTCGCGGCGAGCAAGATGCGCCGCGCCCAGGAGCGCATGAACGCTTCGCGGCCGTACGCCGACAAGATGGGGGCGGTGATCGGGCACTTCGCCCAGGGCAATCCCGAGTACCACCACCCGTTCACGCTCGACCGCGAGATCAAGCGCGTCGGCTACATCATCGTCTCGTCGGATCGCGGCCTCTGCGGCGGCCTGAACATCAACCTGTTCAAGAAGCTGCTGGCCGAGATGCGTGACTGGGAGAAGCAGGGCGTCGAGATCGACCTCTGCGTGATCGGCACCAAGGCGCGCAGCTTCTTCTCCCGCTTCAGGAGCAACATCGTCGCGTCGACCTCGCACCTCGGCGACAAGCCCGAGATCGCCGACCTGATCGGCACGGTCAAGGTGATGCTCGATGCCTACGACGACGGCACGATCGACCGTCTGTTCCTCTCCTACAACCGGTTCGTCAACTCGATGACCCAGGAGCAGACGGTCCAGCAGCTGATCCCGCTGCCCCCGGCCGGTGACGAGCGTCTCGAGCATCACTGGGACTACATCTACGAACCTGAGGCACAGGCCGTCGTCGACGGGCTGATGACACGCTACATCGAGTCGCTGGTCTACCACGGCGTGGTCGAGAACCTCGCCTCGGAGCAGGCGGCGCGCATGGTGGCCATGAAGGCCGCGACCGACAACGCGGGCAACCTGATCGACGAGCTGCAGCTGGTCTACAACAAGGCCCGCCAGGCAGCCATCACCCAGGAAATCTCCGAGATCGTGAGCGGTGCCGCCGCGGTCTGACATGAATCAAGCTTGAAGAGGAACGCACTATGAGTTCGGGTAAGGTGGTTCAGATCGTGGGCGCCGTGGTGGACGTGGAGTATCCGCGCGGTGCCATCCCGAAGGTGCACGATGCGCTGCTCAACGATGAATACGGGCTGACCCTCGAGGTCCAGCAGCAGCTCGGTGACGGCGTGGTGCGTACCATCGCCATGGGCTCGTCCGACGGCCTGCGCCGCGGCGTGGAGTTCAAGAACACCGGCGAGCCGATCACCGTGCCGGTCGGCACCGCGACGCTCGGCCGGATCATGGACGTGCTCGGCAATCCGGTCGACGAGGCCGGCCCGGTCGAGACCGACGAGCGCTCGCCGATCCACCGCGAGGCGCCGGCCTACGCCGACCAGGCGGCCTCGGTCGAGATCCTCGAGACCGGCATCAAGGTCATCGACCTGATCATGCCGATCGCCAAGGGCGGCAAGATCGGCCTGTTCGGGGGCGCGGGCGTCGGCAAGACGGTCACGCTGATGGAGCTGATCCGCAACATCGCCGTCGAGCACTCCGGCTACTCGGTGTTCGCCGGCGTGGGCGAGCGCACGCGCGAGGGCAACGACTTCTACCACGAGATGACCGAGGGCGGCGTCATCGACAAGGTGGCCCTGGTCTACGGCCAGATGAACGAGCCGCCGGGCAACCGCCTGCGCGTCGCGCTGACCGGCCTGACCATCGCCGAGAACTTCCGCGACGAGGGCCGCGACGTGCTGCTGTTCGTCGACAACATCTACCGCTACACGCTGGCCGGCACCGAGGTCTCGGCGCTGCTCGGCCGCATGCCGTCGGCGGTGGGCTACCAGCCGACGCTGGCCTCGGAGATGGGTGCCCTCCAGGAGCGCATCACCTCGACCAAGACGGGATCGATCACCTCGTTCCAGGCGGTCTACGTCCCCGCGGACGACCTCACCGACCCGTCGCCGGCGACCACCTTCGCCCACCTCGACGCGACGCTGGTGCTGTCGCGCCAGATCGCCGAGCTCGGCATCTACCCGGCGGTCGACCCGCTCGACTCGACGTCGCGCCAGCTCGACCCGCTGGTCGTCGGCCAGGAGCACTACGACGTCGCGCGCGCCGTGCAGGGTACCCTGCAGCGCTACAAGGAGCTGCGCGACATCATCGCCATCCTCGGCATGGACGAGCTCTCCGAGGAGGACAAGCTGATCGTCTCCCGGGCGCGCAAGATCCAGCGCTTCCTGTCGCAGCCGTTCTTCGTCGCCGAGACCTTCACCGGCACCCCGGGCAAGTACGTGACGCTGAAGGACACGATCCGCGCGTTCAAGGGCATCGTCGACGGCGAGCACGACAGCCTGCCGGAGCAGGCCTTCTACATGGTCGGCGGCATCGAGGAGGCGGTCGAGAAGGCCAAGACCCTCTGACCGGCAAGGTGAGCTAAGCTATGGCCATGACCATCCACGTAGATATCGTCAGCGCGGAGGAATCGATCTTCTCGGGGGCCGCCGAGATGGTCTTTGCTCCGGCGCTGCGCGGCGAGGTCGGAATCGCACCGCGCCATGCTCCGCTGCTCTCGCCGCTCAAGCCCGGCGTGGTGCGGGTCAAGGTCTCGGGTGGCGGCGAGGAGTCGTTCTACGTCTCCGGCGGCATCCTCGAGGTGCAGCCGCACGTCGTGACGGTGCTCTCCGACACCGCGCTGCGCGGCGAGGACATCGACGAGCAGGCCGCCGAGAAGGCCAAGCAGCGCGCCGAGAAGGCGATCAAGGGCGAGAAGTCCGAACTCTCCTACGAGGAGGCTCACGCCCAGCTCGCCGAGGCGCTCGCCCAGCTCGAGATGGTCCGCCAGATGAAGAAGCTCCGCGGCCACAAGTAACCGTACCGAGCCGTAGATGATTCGTTCGACAGGCAACCCCAGGGTTGCCTGTCGTCGTTTTCGCTGTGGCAAAATGATCCGTCGATCAACCCGGGGGACCCCTTGCAACGCATCGGCAATAACAAGGCGGTGACGCTGACCTGCCGCATCACCGGCGCGGAGGGACGCGTGGCCGGGCAGGCCGTCGCCTTGCACGACCAGGTCCTCGAGGCGCTCCCCGGGGCGCGCGCCCCCGACCGCCACTAGTATGGCCGTGCACACCGTCATCCTCGCGGCTGGACAGGGCACGCGCATGCGCTCCGATCTGCCCAAGGTGCTGCAGCCGCTGGCCGGGCGTCCCCTGCTGGCCCACGTCCTGGATACGGCGCGCGAACTCGCGCCAGCGGGTCTGCACGTCGTCTACGGACATGGCGGCGAACGGGTCCCCGAGGCGCTGGGTGCGGACGACGTGGCCTGGGTGCACCAGGCCGAGCAGCTCGGCACCGGCCACGCGGTGGTCCAGGCGCTGCCGGGGATCGGCGACGAGGACCTCGTGCTGGTGCTCTACGGCGACGTCCCGCTGATCACCGCGGCGACGCTCGAGTCCCTGCTCGAAGCGGCGTCGGCCGGCGGCCTGGCCCTGCTCACCGTCATCCTCGACGATCCGACGGGCTACGGCAGGATCGTGCGCGATCCCGACGGTCGCGTGGTCCGGATCGTCGAGGAGAAGGACGCCACGGCGGACGAACGCGCCGTCCGGGAGGTCAACACCGGCATCCTCGCCGCACCGGCCTTCCGCCTGCGCGACTGGCTCGGCCGCGTCGGCAGGGATAACAGCCAGGGCGAGTACTACCTCACCGACGTCGTCGCGCTCGCGGTGGCCGACGGCTGCCAGGTTGTTGCGAGCCACGCCGCACACGCCGAGGAGGTGCTGGGGGTCAACACCAAGGCGCAGCTGGCCCAGCTGGAACGGCATTACCAGCGGGCCCTCGCCGGCCGGGCCATGGACGAGGGGGCGACGCTCGCCGACCCCGCCCGCTTCGACCTGCGCGGCACGCTGGACGTCGGCCGGGACGTGTTCATCGACGTCGGCGTGATCCTCGAAGGCGCGGTCACGCTCGGCGATGGGGTGCACGTCGGGCCCCACTGCGTGCTCCGGGACGCCCGGGTGGGCGCGGGGTCGCGCATCGAGGCCTACAGCCTGGTCGAGCGGGCGGAGATCGGGCGCCGCTGCAGCGTCGGGCCGTATGCCCGGCTGCGCCCCGAGACCGTGCTCGGGGACGACGCCAAGGTCGGCAATTTCGTCGAGACCAAGAAGGCCCGCATCGGCGAGGGGAGCAAGGTCAACCACCTCAGCTACGTCGGCGACACGGTGATCGGGCGTGAGAGCAACATCGGGGCCGGCACCATCACTTGCAACTACGACGGGCACGCCAAGCATCCGACCCGGATCGGCGACCGCGTGTTCATCGGCTCCGACACCCAGCTGGTCGCCCCGGTGAGCGTCGGCGACGGGGCGACCGTCGGGGCGGGCACCACGGTCACCCGGGACGTCCCCGCGGGGAGCCTCGCGGTCAGCCGTGCCCCGCAGCGCACCGTGGCCGACTGGCGACGGCCCGGCACGCCGACCGACGAGGAGGGCTGAGCGATGTGCGGGATCGTAGGCGCCGTGGCCGAGCGGGACGTCGTGCCGATCCTGGTCGAGGGATTGCACCGGCTCGAGTATCGCGGCTACGACTCGGCGGGCATCGCCGTGGTCGGACACGAGGGCCAGGGGCTCGTGCGCATGCGCATGGCGGGCAAGGTGAGCGGCCTGGAGGGCGCGCTCGCCGAGGCGCCGCTCCACGGGACGACCGGCATCGCCCACACGCGCTGGGCGACCCACGGACCCCCGAGCGAGGCGAACGCGCCTCCCCATCTCTGCCGCGACCGGGTGGCGCTGGTCCACAACGGCATCATCGAGAATTTCGAGAGCCTGCGCGCCGCGCAGGCCGACCACGAGTTCGAATCGGAGACCGACACCGAGGTGATCGTCCACCTCGTCTACGATCACCTGGAGGCGGGCAAGGACCTCCTCGGGGCCGTCCGCGCGGCGGTCGAGGAGCTCGAGGGCGCCTACGCGCTGGGCGTGGTGACCGTCGACGAACCTGGGCGCCTGGTCGCCGCGCGACGCGGCAGCCCGCTGGTGGTGGGCCTGGGGATCGGCGAGAACTTCGTCGCCTCCGACGTCATGGCCCTGCTGCCCGTGACCCAGCGCTTCGTGTTCCTCGAGGAGGGCGACGTCGCCGACGTCCGCCGTGACGGCGTGACGATCTACGACGCCGGCGGAAACCGCGTCGAGCGTCCGGTGACCAGCAGCGAGCTGACCGCCGATGCCGTGGAGCGCGGTCACTACCGCCACTACATGCTCAAGGAGATCCACGAGCAGCCGCGGGCCCTCGCCGATACCCTGGAGGGGCGTCTCGGTGGCGGCCGGCTGCTGGAGCAGGCGTTCGGTCCCGGCGCCTCGGCGATCTTCGACCGGGTCCGCGCCGTGCAGATCGTGGCATGCGGAACTAGCTACCACGCCGGGGCGGTCGCGCGCTACTGGATGGAGGGGCTAGCCGGCCTGCCGTGCTGGGTCGAGGTGGCGAGCGAGTTCCGCTACCGGCGCCACGTCGTGCCGGCGGAGACGCTGTTCGTGACCATCTCGCAGTCTGGCGAGACCGCGGATACGCTGGCCGCGCTGCGCGCCGCCAAGGGGCTCGGCTACGCGCATTCCCTGGCCATCTGCAACGTGCCCGAGAGTTCGCTGGTCCGCGAGTCTGAACTGGTACTGATGACCCGCGCGGGTCCCGAGATCGGCGTCGCTTCGACCAAGGCGTTTACCACGCAGCTCGTCGCCCTGCTGCTGCTGGTCATCGCGCTCGGGCGCCGTCACGATCTCGACGCGTCGGCCGAGCGCACCCTCGTCGGCCAGCTGCTCTCGCTGCCGGGCAAGGTCGAGCATGCCCTGGAACTCGACCCGGTGATCGAGACCCTCGCCGAGGCCTTCGCGGACAAGCACCACGCTCTCTATCTCGGACGCGGGGACCACTATCCCGTCGCGCTCGAGGGTGCGCTCAAGCTCAAGGAGATCTCCTACATCCACGCCGAGGCCTACCCGGCGGGAGAGCTCAAGCACGGGCCTCTGGCGCTGGTCGACGACGACATGCCGGTGGTCGCGGTGGCGCCGAACAACGAACTTCTCGACAAGCTCAAGTCCAACCTGCACGAGGTGCGGGCACGGGGCGGACGGCTCTACGTGTTCGCCGATCCAGGGTCGGAGATGGCCGCCGGGCCGGGCGTCGAGGTCATCGAGGTCGCGCCCACCGACGAGGTGATCGCGCCGATCGTCTACAGCGTGCCGCTCCAGTTGCTCGCCTACCACGTCGCGGTGCTGCGCGGCACCGACGTCGACCAGCCGCGCAACCTCGCGAAGTCGGTCACCGTCGAGTAGTTTCCGTTCCCCCGGAGCGTGCCGCGAGGCGGGCCGGGCAGTCGCGATGCCTGCGCCAGGCCCCCCACGCGACGGCCAGACAGGCGGCGAAGAAGAGCAGCAGCGACGCGGGTCCCGGGGGCAGGGCCAGCACGGCGACCAGCGCCACGAGCACCCCGCCGCGCATCACCGCACGCGCCGTCCGGTAGCGGCGCTTGGCTGCTCCCGCCTCGCCCGTTGCCATTGCGTCATCCTCCCGGTCCCGTCGCCAAGTATGCGTGTTCCCTGGAGGTTTCGTCATGCCGGCACGCTGCGGCGAGGATTTTGTTATGCACAATCCGGAGCGTGGTCCACAAGCCGTGACGAAGCGAGGGATATTCGTGTGGTCGGGCGGAAGATATCGCTTTATATCATTGTTATTTAGATGTTTATTCCCATTTTAGCCGACTCGCGGAAACATGCCTGGCCAGTGGCTGTCAACCGTTTCGCGAACGGGTGCAACGCTTGTCCACAAAGT
>JAWVZO010000128.1:0-7365 GCA_033722135.1 Gammaproteobacteria bacterium
GCTCCAGGCCGACCTCGGCAAGGCGGCCGGCGGGGCTCCCGCCACCGGGGAGGCGATGCGCTTCGTCGCCGACAACCGCTCCAACAGCGTCCTGTTGAGCGGCGACCGGACCCAGCGGCTCCGCGCCCGGGCCCTGATCGTCCACCTCGACACGCCGCTGGAGACGAGCGGCAACATCCACGTCCTCTACCTCCACTACGCCAAAGCCGCCGACGTCGCCAAGGTCCTGCAGGGTATCGTCGAGTCGGAGCGCAAGGAGCAGCAGGCCGACGGGGCGCGGGCTGCCACCGACGGCACCCTGGTCCAGCCCGACGAAACCACGAACGCGCTGGTGATCAACGCCGGACCGGAACGCTACCGCGCCCTCGAGGCCGTGGTGCGCCAGCTCGACATCCGCCGTGCGCAGGTGCTCGTGGAGGGCATCATCGCTGAGACGAGCGCCAGCAAGAGCGCCGAGTTGGGCGTCCAGTGGAGTTTCATCACCGACGCCACCAACAGCCGCGGCGCGTTCGGCACGAGCAATTTCAATCTCACCAACCAGGGGCTGCGCAACCTGAGCCAGAACCCCACCAACCTCGGCGACGGACTCAGCCTCGGCTACATCGACGGCACGCTCAGCTTCCTCGGCACCGAGATCCTCAACATCGGCGCCCTGCTGCGCGCGCTGGCCTCCGACGCAGACACCAACATCCTCGCCACGCCGACGCTGGTGACCATGGACAACGCCGAGGCGGAGATCGTCGTCGCCCAGAACGTGCCCTTCCTGACCGGGCAGTTCACCAACACCGGCGCCACCGAGGGGGCGGTCAACCCGTTCCAGACCATCGAGCGCCAGGACGTCGGCCTGACGCTACGCCTGACGCCGCAGATCAACGAGGGCGACGCGATCAAGATGGAGATCGAGCAGGAGGTCTCGAACCTCAGCAACGCCACCAACACCGGCGCCGTCGACCTGATCACCGTCAAGCGCCAGATCCGCACCAGCGTCATCGTCGACGACGGCCGGCTGATCGTCCTCGGCGGGCTGATCGACGACAACCTGCGCCAGGGCATCAGCAAGGTGCCATTGCTGGGCGACATTCCCGGCCTCGGCGCGCTGTTCCGCTACCGCAGCGACCAGATGGAAAAGCGCAACCTGATGATCTTCCTGCGCCCCGAGATCCTGCGTGACGACACCTCGAGCCGGCGGGTCAGTCACGGCAAGTACAACCTCATGCGCGAGGAGCAGCTGCGCCAGGGCGTTGCCGAAGACGGCCTGCTGGACGCACCCGAACCGCCCCTGCTGCCCGAGCTGGACACGCGATGAGCGAACCGGGCGAGAGGCAAGCCAATCCGCCGCCCGGTCTCCCCTTCGCCTTCGCCAAGCGCCAGGGCGTGCTGCTTCAGGCCGGTCCGGACGGCCGGGTCACCGCCTGGCACCGGCCCGGGACCTCGCTGGAGGGGCTCGCCGAGGTGCGGCGGTTCGCCGGCCGTCCGCTGACCTTCCGCAGCCTCGACGCCGAGGCGTTCGACGACCTGCTCGCGCGCGCCTACGAGGGCGGGGCCCAGCAGGCCGGGGCGATCATCGAGAACGTCGAGGAGGACCTCGCGCTCGCCGACGTCGCCCGGGAGATCGGCGAGCCCGAGGACCTGCTCGAGAGCGAGGACGACGCGCCGGTCATCCGCCTGATCAATGCGCTTCTGACCGAGGCGATTCGCGGCGGCGCCTCGGACATCCACATCGAGCCGCTCGAGAAAGCGGTCCGCGTGCGCTTCCGCGTGGACGGCATCCTGCGCGAGGTGCTGCGGCCCAAGCGGGCGCTCGGCCCCCTGCTCGTCTCGCGCATCAAGGTGATGGCCGCCCTCGACATCGCCGAGAAACGCCTGCCCCAGGACGGCCGGATCTCGCTGCGCATCGCCGGGCGGGCGGTCGACGTGCGCGTGTCGTGCATCCCCGGGGCCCACGGCGAACGCGTGGTCCTGCGCCTGCTCGACAAGCAGTCGGGGCGCCTCACCCTCGAGCAGCTCGGCGTGCCGCGCGACCAGCTCGAGACACTCGAGGAGCTGATCCACCGGCCGCACGGCATCCTGCTGGTGACCGGGCCCACCGGCTCGGGCAAGACCACGACCCTGTACGCCGCGCTGCTCCAGCTCAACGACCACAGCCGCAACCTGATGACGGTCGAGGACCCGATCGAGTACTACCTCGAGGGCGTCGGGCAGACCCAGGTCAACACCCGCGTCGACATGAGTTTCGCCCGGGGCCTGCGCGCCATCCTGCGTCAGGATCCCGACGTGGTGATGGTCGGCGAGATCCGCGACCTCGAGACCGCCCAGATCGCCGTGCAGGCGAGCCTGACCGGCCACCTGGTCCTGTCGACGCTGCACACCAACAGCGCCGTCGCCGCGATCACCCGCCTGCGCGACATGGGTATCGAGTCGTTCCTGCTCGCGTCGAGCGTGATCGGCGTGCTCTCCCAGCGCCTGGTCCGCCTGCTCTGCCCGGAGTGCAAGGCGCCCTACACCCCCGACGCCGCCGAGCTGGCCAGGCTCGGGCTCGATGCGCCGACGACGCTCTACCGGCCCGTGGGCTGCGACGCCTGCGACCGGCTCGGCTACCGCGGGCGCAGCGGTATCTTCGAGCTGCTCACCGTCGACGAACGCCTGCGCACGCTGATCCACGACGACGCCAGCGAGCAGTCACTGGCCACGCACGCGCACGCGGACCAGGCCCGGCTGCACCAGGACGGCCTGCGACGGGTGCTGCGCGGCGAGACCTCGCTCGAAGAGGTGCTGCGCGTCACCCGGGAGGAGTGAGCTTGGCCGCCTACGAGTACCTCGCGCTGACCGGCCGCGGTCGCGAACAGCGTGGTGTCCTGGAGGGCGATTCGGCGCGCCACGTCCGCCAGCTGCTCCGCGAACGCGGCCTGAGCGCGCTGGAAGTGACGCCGGTGGCCGGCCGCTCGGCCACGGCCCATGCCGCCGCCGGCGGCCGCGAGCGCGTGCCCGCCGCCGAACTCGTGATCGCCACCCGCCAGCTCGCCACGCTGGCGCGGGCCGGGCTGCCGGTCGGCGAGGTGCTGGCCACCGTCGCCGAGCAGAGCACCCGGCCGGCCACGCGCCGGGTCCTTCTGGGCGTCCGCGGCCGCGTCGTCGAGGGCGTGGCGCTCTCCGACGCGCTCCAGGACTACCCGCGCGTCTTCGCGCCGTTCTACCGCGCCACCGTCGCGGCCGGCGAACAGTCGGGGCGCCTGGCCGAGGTGCTCGAACGGCTGGCCGACCACGTCGAGCGGGGCCAGGCCCTGCGCCAGAAGCTGGGCCTGTCGCTGGTCTACCCCGCGCTGGTGCTGCTCGTCGCCGTCGCGGTGATCGGGGTCATGATGGTCTACGTGGTGCCCGAGGTGGTGCGCGTGTTCACCGGCATCGGCCAGGAGCTGCCGTGGTTCACCCGGGCCCTGATCGCCACCAGCGAACAGGTGCAACGACTGGCGCTCCCGGCGAGCCTGCTGCTGCTCGTCGCCCTGGCCGGCGGGGCCCTGCTGCTGCGCCTGCCCGGGGCGCGGCTCGCGTTCGACCGGCTCCAGCTCGGCCTGCCACTCGTCGGCGGCGTCGTGCGCCGCCTGAACGGCGCCCGTTTCGTGCGCACGCTGGCGATCCTGACCGCCAGCGCCGTGCCGCTGCTCGACGGCGTGCAGCTCGCGTCGGGCGTGGTGCCGAACCGCGCCCAGCGGCGCGCGCTGCTCGGCGTGGCACGGCAGATCCGCGAGGGGAGGACACTGCACGCGAGCCTGCGCGAGACCGGGCTGTTCCCCCCCGTGGTCCTGAACCTGATCGCCAGCGGCGAGAGCGGCGGAAGGCTCGCCGACATGCTCGACCGTGCCGCGACCCAGCAGGAGCGCGAGATCGAGCTCGGCCTCGCCGCCCTGGTCGGGCTCCTCGAGCCGCTGATGATCGTCCTGCTCGGCGGTATCATCCTCGCCATCGTGGTGGCCATCCTGCTGCCGATCTTCCAGCTCAACCAGTTGGTGACCCTGTGAAACGAACCGCGTACCTCCGCATCGCCCCTCCCCGGGGCCGAAGCGCCGGCTTCACCCTGATCGAGATCATGGTCGTGGTCGTGATCCTCGGCATCCTCGCCGCGGTGATCGTGCCCCGCGTGCTCGACCGTCCCGACACCGCCCGCCTGGTCAAGGCGAAGCAGGACCTGCGCACGCTGGAGAGCGCGCTGAACCTCTACCGGCTGGACAACTACGTCTACCCGAGCACCGAGCAGGGCCTCGAAGCCCTCGTCGAGGAGCCGACCGGCGAGCCCGAGGCGCGCAACTGGCAGCCCGGCGGCTACATCGACCGCCTGCCGGTGGACCCGTGGCAGCGCCCCTACCTCTACCTGAACCCCGGCCAGCACGGGGATTTCGATGTCTACACGCTGGGTGCCGACGGCGTGCCCGGCGGCGAGGGGGTCAATGCCGACCTGGGCAACTGGAAGCTCGACTGACCGCCGCCCGCCGGCGCGCGGGTTCAGCCTGCTCGAACTGCTCGTGGTGGTGCTGCTGATCGGCATCATCCTGACCATGGCCACGCTCGCGGTCGGCCCGGCGCTCGGCCGTCACGACGGCGCCGAGGAGGCCCGGCGCCTCGCCGCCCTGCTGCAGCTCGCCCGCGAACAGGCCGTGCTCCGGGGCGTCGAGCACGGCCTCGAGGTGACCCGGGACGGCTACCGCCTGCTGGCGCTCGGCGAGCGCCGCTGGGAGCCACTCGAGGGCTCGCCCTGGCGCCCGAGAACGCTGCCCGAAGGGATGCGCCTGCACCTCGTCGTGGACGGCGCCGCGCTGCCGCTTCCCGCGAGCCCACCCGGCGAGCCGCAGTTGCTGCTGCTCTCCAGCGGCGAGATGTCGCCGTTCGAAATCGAGCTGGAAGGGCCGGAGCAGCGCTGCCTGCTGCGCGGCGACGGTCTCGAGGACCTGCCGCCACCGGAGTGCCGGACGCCGTGAGACGGCGAGGCACACCCGCCCGGGGGTTCACGCTGATCGAGATCCTGGTCGCGCTGGCCGTGCTCGCCCTCAGCCTCGGGACCGTGATCAGCGCGGTCTCCAGCCAGGCGCGCAACGTCGTCCACCTCGCCGATCGCACCCTCGCCCAGTGGGTCGCCGCGAACGTGGTCGCCGACGCCCGGCTGGCCGGTGAGTGGCCCGAGCCGGGCACCCGCCGCGGCCACGGGGAGATGGGCGAACGGCGCTGGGCGTGGCGGTCGGTCACCCTGGCGACCGACGACCCCGACCTGCGCCGGATCGAGGTGAGCGTGGCCGCCGGCGACGGCACGGACGGGCCGCTGGTCACCCTGGTCGCCTACCTGGGCCGGCCGATGCGGGAGGCACGGTGATGCGGTCACGGGGCTTCACGCTGATCGAGTTGCTGGTCGCGCTGGCGATCTTCGCCGTGCTCTCCCTGCTCGCCTACGGCGGACTCGCCAGCGTGCTCGACGGCAGCGACCTCGCCGGCGCACGCGCGGAACGGCTCGGCGAGCTGCAGCGGGCCGTGCACCGCGTCACCGACGACCTGGCGCAGCTCGCGCCACGCCCGGTCCGCGACGCATTCGGCGACCCGCAGGCCGCCCTGCGCGCGGACGGCGGCGGTCTCGAGTTCACGCGGGGCGGCTGGCGCAACCCGGCCGGCCGCGAACGCAGTACCCTGCAACGGATCGGCTACGCGCTCGAGGAGCGCACCCTGGTGCGCCTCGCCTGGCCGGTCCTCGACCGCGCGCCCGGAAGCCGACCCGTCCGGCAGCGGCTGCTCGGCGGCGTCGAGCGGCTGGAGGTGCGCTTCCTGGCCGACCGCGGCGACCGCTGGAGCGCATCCTGGCCCCCCGCCTCGGAACCGGCCGACAGTCCCCGCCTGCCGCTCGCGATCGAGATCTCGCTCGAGGTCGACGGTCACGGCGTGGTCACGAGGAGGATGGTGACCGGTGAATGAGTTCCGGAGAGAGCGCGGCGTCGCCCTGGTGACCGCGCTGCTGGTGGTGGCCATCGCCGCGGCCACGGCCACCGCCCTCGCCCGCCAGCAGCAACTGGTCATCCAGCGCAGCGCGAACGTCCTCAACGGCGAGCAGGCCTGGCTCTACGCGGTCGGCGCGGAGGCCTTCGCCCGCCAGGTGCTGCGCCGGGACGCGGGAGACGGCGACCTCGACCATCCCGGCGAGGGCTGGGCGACGCTGGTGCCGCCGACGGCGGTGGACGGCGGCGACCTGTTCGGCCGACTCGAAGATCTCCAGGGCCGTTTCAACCTCAACAACCTGGTCGACGACACCGGGCCTGACGAGGCCCAGGTGGCGCTGTTCCAGCGCTTGCTGCGCCTGCTCGAGCTGCCCCCGGATGCCGCGTGGAATGTGGTAGATTGGCTCGACGCCGACCAGGATCCCTCGCCGGCGGGAGGCGTGGAGGACCTGGAGTACCTGCGCCGCGATCCCGCCTACCGGACCTCGGGCCGGCCGCTCTCCAGCCCGTCGGAACTGCTGATGATCGAAGGATTCGACATGGCCGCCTACCGTCGACTCGAACCCTTCGTCACCGCCCTGCCGACGCGCACCCCGCTCAACGTCAATACCGCCACCGGGGAAATACTTCAGGCGCTCCTCGGCCCGCTGCCGGAAGACGTCGCCGAGACCCTGCGCGTGCGCGGCGAGGACGATGCGTTCGCGGATGTCGAGGCCTTCCTGGACCAGGTCGAGGTGCTCACGGGCGATGCGCCGCGCGCGGAACTCGCCGCCCTGCCTCTCGCGGTCGGCAGCCGCCATTTCCTGTTCGAGGGCGAGGCCCGGTTCGGCCAGGGCCGCGTCCGGATCGCCACCCTCCTGGTGCGCGAGGCCGACGGGCGGGTCACGTCCCGGCGTCGCAGCCGGTTGGAACTGTGACCTTGGCCGACGGCCTGCTGCTCCGCCTCCCCGCCGACCCGGCCGGCCCGGTCGCCTGGGTGCAGTTCGGGCAGGGCCGGGTGAGCGCGCGCGGCGACGACGCCGTGGCGGAAGGTCCCGCGCTCGCCGCGAATCGACGCGTGATCGCCCTCGCGCCCGGCGAATGCGTGCTGCTGACCAGCACGGAGGTCCCCAGCCGGAAACCGCACCACGTTCGCCGGGCCATCCCCTTCCTGCTCGAGGAGCGGCTCGCCGAGGAGGTCGGCCGGCTGCACTTCGCGCTCGGACCGCGTGACGAGGCGGGCCGCGTCGCGGTCGCGGTCGTCGCGCGCGACCTGCTCGCGCGCTGGATCGATGCGCTGGAAGCGGCGGGACTTGCGCCCGCCCCGAGATTTAGAGGACCGCGGCTACTGCCGCTCCAAGAGGACGGGGGGACGCTAGCCCGCGAAGCGCACCGCGCCCAGCGTGGCGGGGGGCCA
>JAWVZO010000129.1:0-7290 GCA_033722135.1 Gammaproteobacteria bacterium
ATGGGCATCGCCGACATCTTCGAGGCGCTGACCGCGGCCGACCGCCCCTACAAGAAGGCCAAGACGCTCTCCGAGAGCCTGCGCATCATGGGTTTCATGAAGAAGGACAACCACATCGACCCGGACCTGTTCGACGTCTTCGTGCGCGAGAAGGTGTGGCTGGAGTACGCGAACACCTTCCTGCTGCCGGAGCAGATCGACGAGGTCGACCTCGCCGAGGTTCCCGGCTACCGGGGCGACTGAGGTCCGCGCGGCCTAGGGCAGGATGCCGGCAGGCATCTTGTTCAGCCCGCCGCGCAGCACGTAGGCGTCGTAGCCGCGCTCGTTGAGCAGGAATGCGGCGGCGGAGCTGCGGCTGCCGGTGTCGCAGACCACCACGTAGGGCGTCTCGCGGTCGAGCTGCTTCAGGCGCATGCGCAGCGAGAAGAACGGCACGTTGATGCTGCCCTCGAGGTGGCGCTGCTCGTACTCGGGCGGCAGGCGGACGTCGAGCCACTGCGCCCCTTTGCCCTCGACCAGCTCCTTGGCCTCGTTGTAGCCGACCCAGTTGAGCAGCGGCTCCTTGAGCAGCGTCATGAAGTCGGTCTTCGACAGGCGCATCATCTCGCCGTCGCTGAGCATGGTCACGGTGGCGTTGCGCTTGGCCTCGGTCAGCAGGGCCTCCTCGCCGAAGCTGTCGCCGACGCCGAGGGTCGCGAGCTTCACGCCGTTCGGGTTGTTGCGCGTCCTGCGGGTCACCTTGCAGTGGCCGCGCTTGATGACGTAGTAGTAGTCGCCCTCCTCGCCCTGCTCGATCACCTTCTCTCCGGCGCGCAGCGAGACCGGCTCCATGCGCATGAAGATGGTCTGGATGTTGGCGGGCGGGATGCGGAAGAAGACCTCCTTCTGGAGGATCTTCGCCATCCAGTCGTTCTCGTCCTCCTCGTCGTGCTCCTCGGTGATGTCCTCGACGACGTAGCCGCTCGACTGGTCCCAGGTGAGCATGGTGTCGAGCAGCTCGCTCTTGAAGCTCAACACGGCGATGACGGTCTTGGCCTTGGCGGTGACCTGGCGCGGCTGGTACGGAGCGAGCGGGTGGCGGGTGGCCTCCTCGCCGCCGCGCAGCACCTTGAGCGTGTTGCTCCCGGTCACCAGTTCCACCTCGCCCTGGAGCAGGTAGATCGCGCGCCGGTCCTCCTCGCCCTGCTGGAAGACGACCTCTCCCGCAGGGAGCTGCTCGGGCTTGGTGCTGGAGGCCAGACGCTCGACGTGATCGCTGTTGAGCGAGTTGATCGGGACCAGCTTGCTGAGGATCTTCTTGTCTACCATCGGGCATTCCGGATGGCCGCGGGCCGGGAGCCGTTCCGCGGCGACCACTCCGTGGCCAGGAAGACGTAAGTTACCGGGCGCACCCTGCGCGACGCAAGGAGAAGCGCGTCACAGGCCGCGGCTGCGCCGGTCCTCGGGCGGGAGGTCGGCGACACGCGCGTGGTGGTCGAGGATCGTGCGCGCTGCGTGGACCGGGTCGTCGACCACCTCGAACAGCTCGAAGTCGCCGGGCGCGATGCAGCCGAGCCCGAGCGCGCGCTCGCGCAGCCAGTCGACCAGCCCCTGCCAGTAGTCGCTGCCGAACAGCAGGATCGGGAAGTGGCGGATCTTCTCGGTCTGCACCAGCGTCAGCGCCTCGAACAGCTCGTCGAGGGTGCCGAAGCCGCCGGGGAAGATGACGTACGCCACCGCGTATTTGACGAACATAAGCTTGCGGACGAAGAAGTAACGGAACTCCAGGTGGATGTCCTGGTGCGGGTTCGGCAGCTGCTCCTGGGGCAGCGAGATGTTGAGGCCCACCGAGACGCCGCCCTGGCCGTGGCAGCCGCGGTTGGCCGCCTCCATGATGCCCGGCCCGCCGCCGGTGATCACCGACAGGCCGCCGTGCGCCAGCTCCCGGGTCAGGGTCATGGCGGCCCGGTAGTAGTCGCTGTCCGGCGACAGCCGCGCGCTGCCGAACACGGTGACCGCGGGCCCGAGCTCGTTGAGCGTCTCGATGCCGTCGATCAGCTCGGACTGGATGCGGAACACCCGCCAGGTCTCCGAGGTGCGCAGATCCTCCATGGTGCCTTCTCCTCCGGCTCAACCCCGCTCGAGCAGTCTCGCAATGCGGGCGACCCCCTCCTCCAGGCGCGCCACCGAGGTGGTGTAGGCGAAGCGGAGATGGGCCTCGGGATGGTTTTCGCCGAAGTCGATGCCCGGCGTCGCCGCGACGCCGGCCTCCTCGAGCAGGCGGCGGGCCAGGTTCCGGCTGTCGGCGTCGAAGCGGCGGCTGTCCGCATAGAGATAGAACGCGCCCCGGGGCGTCGACGGGATGACGAAGCCGAGCTCGCGCAGCGCCGGCAGCAGCGTGTCGCGGCGGCGTGCGAACTCGGCGCGCCGCGCCTCCAGCTCGGCGAGCACCTCGGGCCGGAACGCGGCCAGCGCGGCGTACTGCGCCGGGGTCGACGGGGCGAGGTAGATGTTCTGCGCGAGCTTCTCCACGGGACGCAGCAGCGCCGGCGGCACCACCATCCAGCCGAGCCGCCAGCCGGTCATGCCGAAGTACTTCGAGAAGCTGTTGATGACGATGACGTTGTCGGCCAGCGTCGCCGCGGTCACCTCCTCGGCGCCGTAGACCAGGCCGTGGTAGATCTCGTCGACGATCAGCGCGCCGCCGCGCGCCGCCGTCGCATCGGCGAGCGCGGTCAGCTGTGCGCGGTCGAGCAGCGTGCCGGTCGGGTTCGAAGGCGTGGCGACCATCGTCGCGCGGGTCGCGTCGTCCCAGTGCGCGGCGACGTGCTCGGCGAGGATCTGGTAGTCGCTGTCGGGCCCGACCGGCAGCGAGACGGGCTCGCCGTCGCAGAAGCGCACGAAGTGGCGGTTGCACGGGTAGCCGGGGTCGGCCATCAGCACCTTCTGGCCCGGCTCGAGCAGCACGCCGAGCGCCAGCTGCAGCGCGCCGGAGGCGCCGGGGGTCACGGCGATCCGCGCGGGCGGGACGTCGACGCCGTAGTAGTCGCGGTAGTGCGCCGAGATCGCCTCGCGCAGCGCGGGGATACCGAGCGCCGGCGTGTAGCGGGTGCGCCCCTCGGCCAGAGCCACACGGCCGGCCTCGACCACCGGACCCGGGGTCGGGAAATCGGGCTCGCCGACCTCCATGTGGACGATGTCGCGTCCCTGTGCCTCGAGCTCCTGGGCCCGGGCCAGCAGTTCCATGACGTGGAACGGGGCGATGCCCGCCATGCGCCGGGCGAGGCGCAGCGGATCGCTCATGGCGACGGCGTTCCGGCGAGCAGCACGGCGACGCGCGCGAGGTCGGCCTCGGTGTCGACGCCGTGCCCCGGAGGCTCTGCCGCGTCGCTGACGTGGATGCGCCCGCCGTGCCAGAGCACGCGCAGCTGCTCGAGCGACTCGAGCGACTCGAGCGGACTCGGCGCGAGGTCAGCGTAGCGCCTCAGGAAAGCGGCCCGGTAAGCGTAGAGCCCGACATGGCGCCGGTGGACCGCGCCGGGGCCGGCCTCGGCGACGCCGCCGGCGGCGGCGAACCGGTCGCGGTCCCACGGCACCGGGGCCCGGCTGAAATAGAGGGCGTAGCCCCCGGCGTCGGTCACCACCTTGACGACGTTGGGATCGGCGAGGTCGCGGCCGTCGGCGACGGGCGTGGCCAGCGTCGCCACGTCGGCATCCGGATGGGCGTCGAGGTCGGCGGCCACGTCGCGCAGCAGGCCGGGCGGCACCAGCGGCTCGTCGCCCTGGAGGTTGACCACCAGCGCCGCGTCGTCCCAGCCGCGCTGGGCCACCACCTCGGCGATGCGCGCGGTGCCCGAGGCGTGCGCGGGGTCGGTCATGCAGACGCTGGCGCCGAACGCGGTGCAGGCCGCCTCGATGCGCGGGTCGTCGGTCGCGATCACCACCTCCGCGCCGCTCGCCACGGCGCGGTCGTGGACGTGCCGCACGAGCGGCCGCCCGGCGAGCTCCCGCAACGGCTTGCCCGGCAGGCGCGAGGCGCCGTAGCGGGCCGGGATCACGACCTTGAACTCCATGCCCGGAATCCCGGCCGTTGGCCTCAGGCCTCCTCGTCGTCGGCCAGGCGGCGGGCCTCGTCCTCGAGCATCACCGGGATCTCGTCGCGGATCGGGTAGGCCAGGCGGTCGGCCTTGCAGATCAGCTCCTGGGCCTCCTGGTCGTACACCAGCGGCCCCTTGCAGAGCGGGCAGACCAGGATCTCAAGCAGTTTTCTGTCCATCGGCGATTCCTCCCAGAGCGTGTTGCAGGCGGACCTCGAGTTGCGGCGCGACCTCGGCCGTAACCGGGACGTACCACGCCCGCGGCAGCGCGAGGTCCTCGCACTTGACCGCGTCCTTCTCGGTCATCAGCACCGGCAGGTCGTCGTCGAACGCGAGATCCCCGACGACGAACCGGTGATGGTCCGGGAAGGGATGCTCGATCACCTCGAGCCCCAGGCGGCGCAGGTCGCCGAAGAAGCGGGCCGGGTTGCCGATCCCGGCGACCGCGTGGACCCGGCGCCCGGCGAAGGCCGCGATCGGTTCCGCCTCCCCGTCGGCGCCGAGGCGCCGTGCCACGTGCCCGCCGAGGGTCATCCGGAACTCGCCCCGGCTCGGCACGCCGTTGCAGACGATGATATCAACATCCTCGAGCCGGCGGCGCGATTCCCGCAGCGGCCCGGCGGGCAGGCAGCGCCCGTTTCCGTAGCGGCGCACGCCGTCGACGATGGCGATCTCGAGATCGCGCTCGAGGGCGTAGTGCTGGAGGCCGTCGTCGGCGACGATCACGTCGCAGCCGTGGTGCTCGAGCAGCGCCTCGGCCGCCGCCACCCGATCCGGGCCGACCGCGATCGGGCAGGCGCAGCGGCGCGCCAGCAGCACCGGCTCGTCGCCGACCGTCTCGGGCGAGCTGTCGGGACGCACCTGCTGCGGCCAGCGGCGGGCGTTGCCGCCGTACCCCCGGCTGACGATCCCGGGGCGGTAGCCCTGTCGCTTCAGGTAGTCGACCAGCCAGATGACGAACGGCGTCTTGCCGGTCCCGCCGACACTGAGGTTGCCGACCACCAGCACCGGCACCGGCAGCCCAGCGCTGTGGAAGACCCCCTCGTGGTAGCCGCGACGGCGCAGCCACGCCAGCGCGGCGTAGAGCCAACCGAACGGGACGAGCAGCGGCGCGAGCGGGTGCCGGCCGTACCAGATCCGCTCGTGGAGCGGCTCCGTCGGGGCTTTGGTCGGTGCGGCCGCGGCCGCCTGGCGAACCCGTCGGGCCACCGGGCGTCAACGCGCCGCGTGCTCGGGATGGGTCACTCCTGCGTCGCCTCCTCGGGCTCCTTGATGACGAAGGAGATCTGCACGAGCCCGATCCGGCGCGCCGCGTCCATGGCGGTGATCACCGACTGGTGGGGCGTGCGGGCGTCGGCGTTGATGACCAGCGGCACGTCGCGCGACTCCGGCGCGACCTTGGCGAGCGCCCGCTTGAGGGTCTCGAGCTCGGTGTTCAGCACCTGCTGGCGGTCGATGTAGTAGCGCCCGTCGGCGTCGATCACCAGTTCCAGCTGGGCCGGCTCCTCGTCGACGACCTCGCCGTCCGCCTCCGGCAGCTGGATCTTCAGCTCGGAGAAGCGATCGAACGTGGTCGAGACCATGAAGAAGATCAGCAGCAGGAAGACGACGTCGATCAGCGCCGTCAGGTTGATCTCGATCCGGTCGCGGGGGCGCGGGCGGAGGTTCAACCGGCACCCTCCCCGGCAGCCTCGTGGGCGCGCCGCCCGTGCATCACCTCGACCACCTTGAGCGCCTCCTCCTCCATGGTGATCACCAGCTCGTCCACGCGCCCGGTGAAGTAGCGGTGGAACATCAGGCTCGGTATCGCCACCGACAGGCCGGCGGCGGTGGTGATCAGCGCCTCGGAGATGCCCCCGGCGAGCACGCCGGGATCGCCGACGCCGTGGCTCATGATCGCCGAGAAGACCTTGATCATGCCGATCACCGTGCCGAGCAGGCCGAGCAGCGGCGTGATCGAGGCGATGGTGCCGAGGGTGTTCAGGTAGCGCTCGAGCTGGTGGACCACCTGGCGGCCGGTCTCCTCGATGCTCTCCTTCATGATCTCCCGCTCGTGGTGGCGATTCATCAGGCCGGCCGCGAGGATGCGGCCGAGCGGCGAGCCCTCGCGCAGGCGGGTCAGCTGCTCGGTGTCGAGCTTGCCGTGCTTGTGCAGCTGCCAGACCTGGGCGACCAGGTGCCGTGGCGTGACCCGGCGCCGCTGCAGCGTCCACAGGCGCTCGGCGACGATGGCCAGGGCGAGAATCGAGCAGGCGATGATCGGCAGCATGAGCCAGCCGCCGGCCTTGACCAGTTCCAACACGGTGTACGTGCCTCCAGCAAGCGGAAAATCGGGAACGGGACATGATACTGGATGCGTCGGGCACCCGGAAGCGCGGGTCCTCACGGGGCGTGCCAGAAGCGCCGGTCGCGGACCCGCTGGCGGCGCACCTCGAGCGGCCCCGGGCGGGCCGGCAGCCGCACTTCGATCGCGCCCGAGTCGGCGGTGTCGACCATGTCACCGCCGAGGTCGCGGTACCGCGCCACCACGCCGGGATCGGGCAGGCCGTATCGGTTGCGCCAGCCGCTCGCCACCAGCGCGAGCCGCGGAGCGGTCGCGGCGACGAACGGGGGCGTCGACGAGGTGCGGCTGCCGTGGTGCGGAACCTGCAGCACGTCGACGTCGAGCGTGGCGGGATCGCGGGCCAGCAGGCGCCGCTCGGCCGCCGCCTCGATGTCGCCGGTCAGCAGCAGCGACGCACCCGCCGTGGTGACCCGCAGCACGCACGAGCCGTCGTTCTCCCCGTGCCCTTCCCCTGCGGGATGCAGGATCGTGAACTCGACGCCGTCCCAGCGCCACCGCTGGCCGGCGCGGCACGGCTCGCCCCCCTCCCCTCCCGAGACGCCGTCGCCGACCAGCAGGCGGGCGAGGTCGCGCGCGGCGACCACGCTGGCCAGCCCGCCGGGGTGGTCGCCGTCGCCGTGGGAGACGACCAGGGTGTCGATCCGCGAAATGCCCCAGCGGCGCCGGGGGGGCACGCCCGCGGCGCTGCCGGCATCGAAGCGCGCCTTGTAGCGCGGACCGGTGTCGAACACCAGCGCCCGCGTCTCGGTGCGCACCACCGCCGCGAGCCCCTGCCCCACGTCGAGCAACGTCAGCCACGCCGCCCCGTGCTCCGGCGCCGCCGGCCTGAACCCCAGCAGCGGCAACATCAGGATCAGGCCCGGAAAGCGC
>JAWVZO010000130.1:0-7279 GCA_033722135.1 Gammaproteobacteria bacterium
AGCACCGTCTTGCCGGTGCCGAAGCCGCCGGGCAGCGCGGCGCGGCTGCCGCGTGCGACCGGGAACAGGCCGTCGAGAATACGCTGGCCGGTGATCATCGGCGGGCCGACGCCGAGCCTGCGCGCGACCGGCCGCGGGTCGCGGATCGCCCAGGTCTGCTGCATGGTCAGTGCGTGGCTGGTCCCGTCGTCGGCGTGCAGCTCGCCGAGGGTCTCGGTCTCGCGGTAGAGCCCCTCGCCGGCCATCGAGCGCACGGTGCCCGAGGCGTTCGGCGGGGTCAGGCAGGGCAGGGTGACGCCGGGCCGCGCCTCGACGTGGCCGAACGGCGCGCCGGGGCCGAGCTGCTGGCCGGCGCGCACCGCCGGCACGAAGCGGAAGGTGCCGCCCTCGTGCGGGCGCACGCCGGGCCAGATCAGGTCGGTCTCCAGCGCCGACAGGGGCCGCAGCAGGCCGTCGAGCACGTTGCCGAGGAGGCCGGGGCCGAGCGGAGCCGACAGCGGCCCGCCCTGACCGACCACCCGGTGCCCGGGGCGCAGGCCGCCGGTCTCCTCGTAGACCTGGGCGACGATCTCCTCGCGGCTGATGCGGATCACCTCGCCGAGCAGCTGCTTGGGCCCGACGAGCAGCGCCTCGTTGACCTGGAAGCTCCCCTCCGGCCGCGCGCGCAGCACCGAGCCGCTGCACCAGGTGACGCGCGCCTCGCTCACGACGGCGCCTCCGTCTCCGCCTCGGGGTAGAGCTCGGCGAGCAGCTCCGCCTCGATGCGGTGGCGCGCGGCGAGCAGGCCGTCGACGGTGGCGTCGAAGCAGGCCTGGTCGCGGCGCACGCAGAGGCCTGCGGGGATCGCCTCCTCGGCCTCGAACGTCACGTTGACGCCGGCGCGGTCGTGCAGCCAGTCGTGGATCCGCGAGCGCTCGTCCCTGGGCCAGTCGGTCGGGTGGGCGATGGTCCAGTGGTCGGCCTGGAGGACAAGACCCGCTCGCTTGAGTGCCGCCTCGATCCAGGTGCGCCGCCCTTCGGGGTCACGCCAGCGCGCGAGCAGCGCGTTGCGCATCTGCGCCCAGGCGCGTTCCAGTTGCCGCTTCTGGGTGCGCTGCTGTTGCAGCCGGTGGTGGGTGTCGATGCGCGCGTGGAGCAGCCGGTCGGCCTCGCGGTCGCGGCGCCGCTCGCTGGCCACCGCCTCGGCGACGGCACGGCGGGCGTGGGCCCGCGCGTCGGCGAGGAGGGCGTTCGAGCGTGCGCAGGCCTCGTCGGCGAGCGCCTTGCAGCGGGCGTCGCGGTCGCGGGCGACGGCCTCGAGCAGCGCGTCGAGGGTCTCGCCGGTGGGATCGCGGTCGCTCACGACTCCACCCCGAGCTGGCCGAGCACGCCGCCGAGTCGGTCGGCGGGCAGCGCCGGGTCGTCGGTGTCGGGCACCACCACGAACAGCGGCGCGAGCGCGGCTTCGAGTGCGTCGCGGCGGGCGTCGGGCAGCGCGGCGGCGACCCGGGCGCTGACCATCAGCAGCTCGCAGCCGTCGCGCGCGGCCTCGACCGTATCAACTTCCTGCCCGGCGTCGGGGACGACGGTCTCGACCCCGGCCATCCGGAACGCGGCCGCGCCGGGGGCGTCGCCGATGTAGACGATCCGCGCCACGCCCGTCAGCCGAGCCGGTTGAGGATCAGCACCGCGACGATCAGGCCGTAGATCGCGATGCCCTCGGCGAGGCCGACCAGGATCAGCAGCCGGCCGAGCAGCTCCGGCTTCTCGGCCAGCGCGCCGACCGCCGCGCTGCCGACCATGGCCACCGCGTAGCCGGCGCCGGCCGCGGCGAGGCCGGTGGAGACGGCCGCGGCCATCAGGCCCCAGCCGTACGCCTCGCCGCCGAGCACGACGTCGACGGCGGTCCCGGTGGCGGCCGCGGCGGCCGGGGAGAACCAGAGCAGCGCGGTGCCGGCGAGCGCCAGCACGGCGGTCACGGCGACCAGGCCGAGGACGAGTCTGTGGATGGCACGCATGGGTCTCTCCTCTAGGTGAACCGGGGCAGAGCGAGCGGGCGCAGCGCGCGCCCCTCGCCGCGCAGGAAGCGCAGGAAGAATTCGAACAGCATCAGGCGGGTGGTCTGGATCGACACGATCAGCCCCTCGAGCGCCAGCACCAGCACGTTGCCGAGCACGATCACGGCCACTTGGCCGGCGGACCACGGCACGGCCGCGGCGAGCTGGACGGTGGCCAGCGACAGCCCGGCATGGGCCAGCGCGAACGCGCCGACGCGGGCGAACGACAGGGTGTTGACCGCCAGCCGTACCACCTGCTCGAGCCACTCGAAAATCAGGCCAGCGAACGCCGCAAAGCGGCGCGTCCGCCACGCGCCGTGCAGCCGCTCGCCGAACCACCAGGCGAGGCCGAGTGCCGGCAGCCACGCGAGCGGCGGCACGAACAGGCCGAGCAGGAGCAGGTAGCCGAGCAGCAGGCCGCCGCGCTCGCGCCACCATTCGCCGAGTTCGCCGCGCCAGCGTGCCTCGACGGCATCGAGGGCCATGCCGCCGAGCAGCAGCGCGGCGCCGGCGAGCAGCGGCGGCAGCAGCACCGCCTGCGGCGCCGCGATGGGGTGGACCCAGAGCGCCGGGACCAGCCCCTCCAGGCCGAACACGCTGCCGAACAGCAGCCCGAAGAACGCGGCGCTCAGCCCGCACGGCACCGCGATCGCGGCGACCGGGAAACGGCGGCGCAGCGCGAGGCCGGCCAGCGCGATCAGGATGCCCTGGCCGACGTCGCCGAACATGTAGCCGAACAGCAGCGGCACGACCACGCCGAGCAGCGGCGACGGGTCGGCCTCGCCCGGACCGGGCAGGCCGAAGAGCCGCGTCATGCGCTCGAACGGTGCGATCCAGCGCGGGTTGTCGAGCACCACCGGTGCGGTGACCCCGGGCGGCGGCTCGGGGTAGGCGACCAGCGCGCGGACGCCGGCCGCGCCGAGCACGGCGTCGAGTTCGCGCGCGGTGCCGGTCTCGATCCAGCCAGCGACCCGGGCGAACTCGCGCGAACCGGCCTGGCCGCGTCCCGCCTCCCAGGCCCAGGCGAGCCATTCCAGCGTGGCGAGGTGGCGCTGCAGGTCGCAGCGTCCGCTGACCCGGTCGACGTCGAGGCGCAGCACCTCGACCGCCTCCTCGGCGATGCGCAGCCGCTCGGCCTGCCACGCGACCGGATCCGCGCCGGGGTCCGGCTCGACGGGAGAGAACGGCCGGCCGTGGGCCTGGGCGACGCGCTCGGCGAGTTCGCGCAGCGCGTCCGCGGGGCCGACGGCGACCAGGAAGTCGCGACCGGTGCCCGGCAGTCGCGTGGCGAGCGTGCCGCGCACCGCATCGACCGGCGCACCGGCCGGGAGCACGAAGAGCCGCGTGGCGACGCCCGGGGCCGTGACCGGCGCCAGAGTCGGGTCGAGGTCCGACACGGCGCGGGTGGTGAGCCAGTCGAGCTGCAGCGCCTCGTGTGCGGCGGCGTGCTCCAGGCGCACCAGCTCCTCGACGACGTCGCCGGCGACCGTCACCCAGTGGCGCACCGCATCGAGCGCCTCGCGCGCCAGGGCGTCGGGCGTCGCGCCGCGCGGGGCCCCGTTCGGCTCGGGCGCGGGCCAGTAGGGCGCGTAGCGCCGTTTCAGTTCGGCGTAGCCGGCGAGCTCACGCTCGACTGCGTCGCGGTCGACCCACGGGGTCTCCTCCCGCGCGACGGTCTCGATGCCGCGCGTGCGCGCCAGCGCCTCGAGCACCGCGACCAGCTCGGCGCGGCCGCAGAGCAGGCTGAACCAGCGGGCCGGGCGCGGGCGGAACATCAGGCCGCCTCCAGGTGGCGACGCTCGCCGGGACGGCGGCGCGCCAGCCCGCCGGCGAGACGGCGCAGGTCGTCGAGCACCAGGCCGAGGTAGGCGGCGACCCCGCCGGCGTCGGCGACCCGGGTGCGGAACAGCCAGTGGAGGCGCGCGGCGGCGGCGTCCGCCCGGCCGGGGACGGCCGTGTCGCGCAGCGCAGTGCCGAGCCGACCGGCGAGCGGGTCGCGGCGCGGCCCGGGCCAGAGGGTGCGCCAGCGTCCCAGCCACTCCGCGAACGGCGGCGATGCCGGCGGATCGTCGAGAAAGGGCGCGAGGACCGGGTCGTCGTCCATCCACGGCTGCGGCGGCCGGCCGGCGTGCAGGTGGGCCAGCGCGGGGAGGTCGACCAGCCGGGCGATCCAGCGGGCCGCGGGACGGTGCTCGGCGGGCAGCCAGCCGGCCACCTCGGCGACGTGGCGGCGGAATGCCGCGCGCAGCTTGAGCTCCACGACCTGCTGGGGATCCTCCTCGGCGACGCCGCGCAGCCACGGCTTCAGCCCGGTGCGGCGCGCGATCTGGAGGTACTGGGCGGCGGTGCGCGCCCCGTCGAGCCGGCGCCACTCGGCGGCCGTCGGCCGGTCGGCGTGGCGCGCGTGGACCCGGGCGAGGGCGAAGCCGACCGGCAGGCCGCTCACGGCTCGACCCCGGTCAGCCGCGCGGCGACCCGCTGCACGGCCCGGGCGATACGGGCCTTCTCCTCGCGCGGGTCGGGGGCGGGCGGGTCGACGGTCGCCGCCGCGTGCTCGCGGTCGACGCGCTTCTCGCGGGCGCGGCCGTAACGTTCGTGCAGCGCCGCGGCGCGCTGTTCGCCGCGCTGGCGCAGGCGGCGCGCCTCCTCGCGGCTGCGGGAGAGAAGCGCCTCGGCCTCGTCACGGGCGCGCTCGACGGCGGCGGTCGCCTCGCGCTCGGCGGCGAGCGCGCGGTTGATTGCCTGCTGGACCTCCCGTTCCCTGGAATCCCCGGACGCCATCGGTTTCCCTGCCGTTTCGGCCTGGCGTGGTCGCTTCACGCCCTCGAACCCCAATCTAGGCGTGGGGATGCTGCAGTGCAACTCCCCGTTGGGATGGGAAATGGCTGGATCCGTACCGCAGCGGAGGGTGGCCGGCACGCGTCACCATTTCCTCGTACGACGCTACCGGGCATCGCAGTCAACCGCTCGGGCCGTTGGGAAGGATCGGCAGCATCTGCCGTGGAGAAGGTGCCCGGTATTCGTTTCTTCTCATCGACCGGATGCCAGGGGGCGGAAGTACCTCCTTGTACTCTGGGACGTGCGATGGCCCAAAAAAAACGGGCGCCCGCAGGCGCCCGTCGTGATGGAGGTGGGAGGGAGCTCAGAGCGTGTACCCGCGCTCCCCGTGCAGGGCGACGTCGAGGCCCTCGGTCTCCTGGTCCTCGTCGACCCGCAGGCCGATGACGGCGTCGAGCACCTTCAGGATCACGAAGCTGACGATGGCGCAGTAGACGATGGTCGCGACCACGGCATAGAACTGCACCCAGAGCTGCCCGGCCATGGTCACGCCCTCGGCCAGGCCCGCGCCGCCGAGCGACTCGGAGACGAACACGCCGGTCAGCAGCGCGCCGATGATGCCGCCGATGCCGTGCACGCCGAAGCAGTCGAGCGAGTCGTCGTAACCCATCTTCTTCTTCAGCGTGGTCGCGCCCCAGAAGCAGCCGAGGCCCGACGCGATGCCGATGACGATCGCGCCGCCGGGGCCGACGAAGCCGGCCGCCGGGGTGATCGCGACCAGGCCGCCGACCGCGCCGGAGGCGATGCCCAGGGCGCTCGGCTTGCCGTGGCGTGCCCACTCGGCGAAGGTCCAGGTCAGCGCCGCGGCGGCGGTCGAGATCTGGGTCACGGCCATCGCCATGCCGGTGACGCCGTCGGCGGCGAGCTCGCTGCCGGCGTTGAAGCCGAACCAGCCGACCCACAGCATCGACGCGCCGACCAGGGTGAGCATCAGGCTGTGCGGCGGCATGGCGGTGGTCGGGAAGCCCTTGCGCTTGCCGAGCACCAGCGCGGCGACCAGGCCCGCGACGCCGGCGTTGATGTGCACCACGGTGCCGCCGGCGAAGTCGAGCGCGCCGTCGGCGCCGAGCCAGCCGCCGCCCCAGACCCAGTGCGCGACCGGGAAGTAGACCAGCGTCACCCAGACCGCGGTGAACAGCAGCATCGCCGAGAACTTCATCCGCTCGGCGAACGCGCCGACGATCAGCGCCGGGGTGATGATGGCGAAGGTGAGCTGGAACATCGCGAACACCGTCTCGGGGATGGTGCCGCTCAGGCTGTCGACCGAGACGTTGGCGAACAGGAAGTTCGACAGGCCGCCGACGAAGGCGTTGAGCCCGCCGCCGTCGGTGAAGGTCAGGCTGTAGCCGTAGACGGTCCAGATGAGGGTGACCAGCGCGGTGATCGCGAAGCACTGCATCATCACCGAAAGCGCGTTCTTGGCGCGCACCATGCCGGCGTAGAACAGCGACAGGCCGGGGATGGTCATGAACAGCACCAGCGCGGTGGAGGTCAGCATCCAGGCGGTGTCGCCGGAGTCGAGGCCCTCGGCGAACGCCGCCGCGGGCAGCAGGCCGAGGAGCGGGAGGAACTTGAGGTGGGGTTTCATCGGAATTCTCCTGTGACCGCGGGTTCAGAGCGCCTCGGCGCCGGTCTCGCCGGTGCGGATGCGTACGGCGTTCTCGAGCGGGGTGACGAAGATCTTGCCGTCGCCGATCTTCCCGGTGCCGGCCGCCTTGCACAGCGTCTCGATCACCTGGTCGAGCAGGCTCGCCTCGATGGCGACCTCGAGCTTGATCTTGGGCAGGAAGTCGACGACGTACTCGGCGCCGCGGTAGAGCTCGGTATGGCCCTTCTGGCGGCCGAAGCCCTTGACCTCGGTGACGGTGATGCCGCGCACCCCGATCTCGGACAGCGCCTCGCGGACGTCGTCGAGCTTGAAGGGCTTGATCACAGCACTGACTAGTTTCATGGCATGCTCCTTGGAGGATGGTCGGCCGGTGGCCGTGGTTCATGGTGTGGCGTTGTGCAACTCCGTGCATCCTCCGTACCAGCCAGGGAAAATCACGTGAAAACAGGAATAAAGCCGCGAATCAACCACGCAACGCTTCAGGTCAATGCCGCGAAATGCACTGAAATGGTGCGCATGCCTCCGCCTGGTGCACGGTCGGGGTGCATCCGCTCCGGGGCCGTGCGGGGCGCGGCATGACCGCCATCGATCCCGACCTGGAGCGGGCCTACAACGCGCGGGCCTCGATCCCGGAGCACCCGGAGATCCTCGCCCGCTGGGCGCGGGATTCGGCCGCGCTGCGCGGCACGCTGCCGGGGTGGCTCGACGTGGCCTACGGGGAGGACCCCGGCGAGCGCCTCGACTGGTTCCCGGCGGACGCCCCGGGGCCCCGGCCGGTGCTCTACTTCGTGCACGG
>JAWVZO010000131.1:0-7254 GCA_033722135.1 Gammaproteobacteria bacterium
GACGAAAGCCGCTTCTACCGCGGCGAACTCGACGGGGTCACGGGGCATCTCGGCCGCTACGAAGTGACCGTCCGCGCCGGGGAAGTGGCGGGCAATCCGCGCAGCATCGACCGGCAGCGTTTCTTCGACGTCGTCTTCGACCTGACCGCGCGCCCGGCCCTCGCCGCCGAGCGGCGCCCCCCCGGCTACTTTGCCCCCGCCGATGCCAATGAACTCGCGGATGCGATCGACGAGGCGCGGGGCCTGGTCGGCGAGTTCGAGAAGCCGGTCTACATCCGCTACGCCCCTGACCTCTGCGCGCGCGGAGCGAGCGGCCTGACCGGCTGCACCCGCTGCGCGCAGGTCTGTCCCGCCTGGGCGATCACGCCCGGGGCCGAGGACGTCGCCATCGACACCCACCTCTGCCAGGGCCTCGGACCGTGCGCCACGGTCTGCCCGTCCGGCGCGATCGGTTACGCCTACCCCGAGCGGGCCGAACTCCTCGACGGCCTGCGCCGCGCCCTCGCGGACTGTCGCGAGGCGGGCATGCCGGCCCCGAGCGTGCTGTTCCATAGCCAGGCCTGGGCGCAGGGCCGCGACGCGGGCTGGCGGGAGGGTCTGCCGGACCGCGTCCTGCCGGTCGAGGTCGAGGAGATCGGCGCCGTCGGACCCGAGACCTGGTTCGCCCTGCTCGCGTTCGGTGCCGGCGAGGTCCTGCTCCTGGACGATCCGTCGTTGAGCCCCTCCGTGCGCCCGGTACTCGACCGCGAGCTCGAGTGGGCGTCGGCGCTGCTCGAGGGGCTCGGCGCCAGCGGCCCGAGGGTGGCACGGATCACCGGGGTGCCGGAGGGCGAGGTCGCACCGGACGGCGTCCCGCCGGCCGCCTTCGCCACCGACCAGGACAAGCGCACCACGCTCGGCATGGCGCTCGATCACCTCTGGGAGCGGCTCGGCCGGCCCGAGGCGCCGGTGCCGCTGCCGAAAGGCGCGCCGCTGGGCAGCCTCGCCTTCGACGCCCAGGCCTGCACGCTCTGCATGTCGTGCGTGTCGATCTGCCCGCTGAAGGCGCTGCACGACGGCGGTGACACGCCGAAGCTGGCCTTCGTCGAGCAGAACTGCGTGCAGTGCGGCCTCTGCGTCGAGGCCTGCCCGGAAGATGCGCTGGCCCTCGAGGCGCGCTACCTGCCCGACCCGGAGCCGCGTCGCGCCCAGCGCGTCCTGAAGGCCGAGGAGCCGCTGCGCTGCACCGTCTGCGGCAAGCCGTTCGCGACCCCGAGCGTGATCGAGATGATGACCGAGAAGCTCAGGGATCACCCGATGTTCCAGGGCGAGGCCCTCGCGATGCTGCGGATGTGCGAGACGTGCCGCGTCCGCGCCATGTTCAACGACGGGAACCCGCCCCCGGGACCCGGGATGCGGGTCAACTGATCATGAATCTGCACGACGCCAACGAGGCGATCGACTTCGAGGCTGAACAGGCGCGCTACGACGCGCTCCGCGCGGCCAATTACGCGATCCTCGGGTCGCTGCTGGCCCGTCCCCCCTCGGGCGAACTGCTCGCCGAACTCGCCGCGGCCGAACCGGAAGGGGCGGACGACGGCGCGCTCGACGCGGCCTGGCGCGGCTTGGCCGATGCCGCGGCCGGGGCCGACGCGCAGGAGGTCGCCGACGAATACCAGGAGCTCTTCATCGGCGTGGGACGCGGCGAGCTCGTGCCCTACGGTTCCTGGTACCAGACCGGTTTCCTGATGGAGCGTCCGCTGGGCGAACTGCGTGCCGACCTGGCCCGCCTCGGCATCGCCCGGCAGGAGGGGGTCTGCGAGCCGGAGGATCACATCGGCGCGCTCTGCGAGGTGATGTCGCTGCTGATCGCCGACCCGGAACTGGGCGTCGACTACGCGACCCAGCGCGCCTTCCACGCCACCCATCTCGGGCCCTATCTGGCACGCTTCTGGAGCGACCTGGGCGGGGCCGACAGTGCCTGTTTCTACCGTGCCGTCAGCCAACTTGGCGCGGCGTTCACCGACCTGGAGACGAAGTACTTCAGCTTGCCGGAATAGGGCATGGACCCCCGGCCATCACCAACTGGAGGAGGACGAGCGATGCGCAACTCAGACCAGAACAGCAAGCGCCAGGGACGACGCGATTTCCTTCGCAAGATCGCGGTCGCCGGAGGTTCGGCTGCCGCGGTCGCTGCGGCCAGCAAGACGATGGCCGCACCCGCCGAACCCCAGGCCAGTGAGGCGCCGTCGAAGAGCGCACGCTACGCCGAAACCGAGCACGTTCGTGCCTACTACCGCACCTGCCGCAGCTAAGGCCGGGTGATCCATTCGAGGAGGACGGAGTCATGAAACTGACACGCATCCATGAAACCCCCCAGGCGGCTGTCGGCGACGCGAAAGGCGAGTCGTCGGGCATCGATCGTCGCACCTTCCTGCGCTACAGCGGGTTGGCGGCCGGCGGCACCGCGCTGGCCACGGCGCTCTCGCCGACCATGGTCCGCAAGGCCGAGGCGGCCACCGCCGCCGGCAAGGTCGAGGTCAAGCGCACTGTCTGCAGCCACTGTTCGGTGGGTTGCGGCATCTACGCCGAGGTCAACAACGGCGTCTGGATCGGCCAGGAGCCGGCCTTCGACCACCCGTTCAACAACGGTGCCCACTGCGCCAAGGGCGCGAGCGTCCGCGAGTTCGGCATGGGCGAGCGGCGTCTCAAGTACCCGATGAAGCTGGTCGGCGGCAAGTGGCAGCGGGTCTCCTGGGACGAGGCGATCAACGAGATCGGCGACAAGATGCTCCAGGTCCGCGAATCGTCCGGGCCCGACTCGGTCTACTGGCTCGGCTCGGCCAAGCACAGCAACGAGCAGGCCTACCTGTTCCGCAAGTTCGCGGCCCTGTGGGGCTCGAACAACGTCGATCACCAGGCGCGCATCTGCCACTCCACGACCGTGGCTGGCGTTGCGAACACCTGGGGCTACGGCGCGATGACCAACTCCTTCAACGACATCCACAACTCGAAGGCGGTCATCCTGATCGGATCCAACCCGGCCGAGGCGCACCCGGTCGCGATGCAGCACATCCTGCAGGCGAAGGAGCGTAACAACGCGGCGATCATCGTCGTCGACCCGCGCTTCTCGCGCACCGCCGCGCGCGGCACGGAGTACGTCCGCATCCGCCCGGGCACCGACGTGGCGTTCATCCACGGCCTGCTCTGGCACATCTTCGAGAACGGCTGGGAAGACAAGCAGTTCATCCAGCAACGCGTCTACGGCCTCGACGACATCCGCAAGGAGGTCAAGCAGTGGACGCCCGACGAGGTCGAGAACGTCGTCGGCGTCACCGGGGCGCAGATGGAACGCGTGGCCCGCACGCTGGCCGAGAACCGCCCGGGCACCATCGTCTGGTGCATGGGCGGCACCCAGCACACCACCGGCAACAACAACACCCGCGCCTACTGCATCCTGCAGCTGGCCCTGGGCAACATGGGCGTTTCGGGTGGCGGCGCGAACATCTTCCGCGGCCACGACAACGTCCAGGGCGCGACCGACATGTGCGTCCTCAGCCACTCTCTCCCCGGCTACTACGGGCTCTCCGAGGGCGCCTGGAAGCACTGGTCGCGGGTCTGGGACCTCGACTACGAGTGGGTCAAGGCGCGCTTCGACCAGGGCAGCTACACGGGCATGGGCGAGAAGGCCGTCAGCCCGATGAATACCCCGGGATTCCCGGTTTCACGCTGGATCGATGGCGTGCTCGAGGACAAGGCCAACCTCGCGCAGAAGGACAACCTCAAGGTCATGGTCTTCTGGGGTCACGCCCCGAACAGCCAGACCCGCGGCACCGAGATGAAGACGGCCATGGAGAAGCTCGACACCCTGGTGGTGATCGACCCCTACCCGACCGTCACCGCGGTGATGCACGACCGGACCGACGGCGTCTACCTGCTGCCGGCCAGCAGCCAGTTCGAGACCTACGGCTCGGTCACCGCGTCGAACCGGTCGCTGCAGTGGCGCAGCAAGGTCATCGAGCCGATGTTCGAGTCGCTGCCCGACCAGACCATCATGTACAAGTTCGCGAAGAAGCTCGGCTACGCGGACGAGTTGTGCAAGAACATCCAGGTCAACAACGACGAGCCGCTGATCGAGGACATAACCCGCGAGTACAACAGCGGGATGTGGACGATCGGCTATACCGGCCAGAGCCCGGAGCGGCTGAAGGCGCACCAGCAGAACTGGGGCACCTTCAACAACACCACGCTCCTTGCCGAGGGCGGTCCGGCCAACGGCGAGTACTACGGCCTGCCGTGGCCCTGCTGGGGCAACGCCGAGATGGGGCACCCGGGCACGCCGCTGCTCTACGACACCAGCAAGCCGGTGGCCCGTGGCGGCCTGAACTTCCGCGCCCGCTTCGGCGTGGAACGCGACGGCGTCAACCTGCTCGCGGAGGGCTCCTTCCCGCCCGGCAACGAGCTGAAGGACGGCCATCCCGAGTTCACGGCCGACATGCTCAAGAAGCTCGGCTGGTGGGATGACCTCACCGACGCCGAGAAGCAGGCGGCCGAGGGCCGGAACTGGAAGACCGACCTCTCCGGCGGCATCCAGCGGGTGGCCATCAAGCACGGCTGTGCGCCGTTCGGCAACGCCAAGGCGCGGACCGTCGTCTGGACCTTCCCGGACCCGGTGCCGCTCCACCGCGAGCCGCTCTACACGCCGCGGCGCGACCTGGTCGCGAAGTACCCGACCTACGACGACGTCAAGCAGCACTACCGGCTGCCGGTCCTCTACAAGTCGATCCAGGAGAAGGACTTCTCCAAGGAGTACCCGCTGATCCTGACCAGCGGACGGCTGGTCGAGTACCAGGGCGGCGGCGACGAGACCCGGTCCAACCCGTGGCTCGCCGAGCTCCAGCAGGAGATGTTCGCGGAGATCCACCCGGTCGACGCCAACAACGCCGGGCTGCGCGACGGATCGACCATGTGGGTCGAGAGTCCCGAGGGTGCGAGGATCGAGGTCAAGGCCCTGATCACCCGCCGGGTGGCCCCGGGCGTGGTCTTCCTGCCCTTCCACTTCGGTGGGAAATTCCAGGGCAAGGACCTGCGCAGCAAGTACCCGGAGGGCGCGGCGCCCTTCGTGCTCGGTGAGGCAGCCAACACCGCCATGACCTACGGCTACGATTCAGTCACCCAGATGCAGGAGAGCAAGGTCTCGCTGTGTCGGATCAAGGCCGCCTGAGAGGAGGAACGAAAATGGCACGCATGAAGTTTCTCTGCGACACAGACCGCTGCATCGAGTGCGAGGCCTGCACCGTCGCGTGCAAGAACGAGCACGAGGTGCCGTGGGGCATCAACCGCCGCCGGGTGGTCACCATCAACGACGGTCAGGAGGGCGAACGCTCCGTGTCGGTCGCCTGCATGCACTGCTCCGACGCACCCTGCATCGCCGTCTGCCCGGTGGACTGCATCTACCAGGCGGCCGATGGCATCGTCCTGCACGACAAGGACATCTGCATCGGCTGCGGGTACTGCTTCTTCGCCTGCCCGTTCGGCGCACCGCAGTTCCCGTCGGAGAGCTCGTTCGGATCGCGCGGCAAGATGGACAAGTGCACCTTCTGCGCCGGTGGCCCGGAGGAGAACCACTCCAACGAGGAGCACAAGAAGTACGGCACCAACCGCATCGCCGAGGGCAAGCTGCCGCTCTGCGCGGAGATGTGCTCGACCAAGGCGCTGCTCGCCGGCGACGCCAACCAGGTGGCGGACATCTACCGCCAGCGCGTGGTCTGGCGCGGTTCCAATACCGGAGCCTGGGGCTGGGATCTCGCCTACGGGCGCGCCCAGCGCGAGCGTCCCCAGGCGGATGCGGCGGAGACGCGCAAGTAAATGGCACGTTCGCGGTGCGGGGCCCGGGATCCGGGTCCCGCACCTGCGGCCGTCGTCATCAATTCCACGACACGTCCGACGTCTTTCGATTCACCTCGGAAGGGGAGAGCCATGAGCGACCATCCCGCCGCACGGTCACGTGCATCCCACCCCGTGTCCGGTCCGTCGCTGGCGGCGGTCCTGGTCTGCTGTGTCCTGCTGCTGTGGACGGGGGCGGCCCTCGGCCAGGACCGCTACGAGCGTCCGCCCGCGGCGCCGCCCGGCAGCGGTGACGTCGCCACCGACTACTGGCGCGGCCTGCGGCAGGGCCAGCAGGGGGTCACGAACTCGTGGGATGGGGCCCGGAGCGACCTGATCAACGTCTCCGGCCAGGCCTGGACGACCAAGCGCAACGAGGAGGTCACCAAGGTCGGCGCCTGGGCCTTCGCCATCTTCACGGGTGCCGTGGTCCTCTTCTACCTGCTGCGCGGCACGATCCGCCTCGAGGAGGGGCGTTCCGGCAAGGTGGTCGAGCGCTGGCCGATGCTGCACCGTGTGGTGCACTGGTGGGTCGCGATCCTGTTCCTCGTCCAGCTGGTCACGGGCCTGCTGTTGCTCTACGGCAAGTCCCTGGTGATCCCGCTGATCGGCAAGGAGGCGTTCTCCTCGGTCGCGATGCTGTCGAAGAACCTGCACAACTACCTCGGGCCGCTGCTGTTCGTCGGCATGGTGGTGATGCTGATCGCCTGGCTGAACAAGAACCTGCCGACTCTGACCGACCTGAAGTGGTTCGCCAAGGGTGGCGGCCTGATCGGCAAGGGCCACGCCAGTTCCGGTTTCCTGAACGGCGGTGAGAAGATCTGGTTCTGGATCGTCATACTGATGGGCGGGTTCGTGGCCGTGACCGGCCTGGTGCTCGACTTCCCGCAGTTCGGCCAGAGCCGCGACACCATGCAGCTGATGAACTACCTGCACGGGATCGCCGGCCTGGTCATCGGCGCGATGTCGCTCGGGCATATCTACATCGGCACGATCGGCACCGAAGGGGCCTTCGAGGGCATGAAGACCGGCTACGTCGACGCCAACTGGGCCGCCCAGCACCACGACCTCTGGTACGAGGAGGTCAAGGATCAGGCGGTCGACGCCGCGGAGGTCGGGGTGGAGACTCCGAAGTCTTCCGGGGAGGGCGGCGAGGCGCGTTCCCACCCGGCCTGAGGGCCACGCAATCTTGCGCCGGCAGGCGGCGGACCTCCCGTCGCCTGCCGGTGTCTCCGTTTTCCCCACGATAATTGGAAGAAGCGCGGGGCGGTTCCTATAACTTTCGGCAGAGAACCCGGCGCGGGCTCATGCCCGACTGGCGTCGTGCCGGGCCTCCAGGTGCGGCATCAGCAGGCCGAGCATCGGCGGGACGATCAGCAGCGTCAGCAC
>JAWVZO010000132.1:0-7216 GCA_033722135.1 Gammaproteobacteria bacterium
CGGAAACGCCCTCGCGGTGGCCGATGCGCTCGTGGCCGCCGAGATGGACGGGCAATCCGGTCACGGCCTGTCACGAGTCCCCTACTACGCTGCACAGTCCGCAAGCGGCAAGGTGAACGGCCACGCCATGCCGTGCGCCGAACAGGTAGGCGACGCGGCGTGGCGCATCGACGCGTGCCATGGCTTCGCCTACCCCGCGATTGACCTGGCGATCGAGAAACTCCTGGCGACGGCCCCGGGCTCGGTCATCGGCATCGCGACGGTATTCCATTCCCACCACGCCGGCCAAGCCGGTTACCACGTCGAGCGCCTGGCACGACGCGGTCTGCTCGGCCTGCTGTTCAGCAACACCCCCCGCGCCATCGCGCCCTGGGGCGGCACGCAACCCCTTTTCGGCACCAACCCGATCGCCTGTGCCGTGCCTCGGGCAACCCGGGGGCCCCTGGTCATCGACACGAGCCTTTCGCGGGTGGCGCGCGGCAAGATCATGCTCGCCGACCGGGAGGGTCGCCGCCTCCCGGAAGGTTGGGCACTGGATGCACGAGGGCAACCCACCTCGGATCCGGGCGAGGCGCTTTCGGGCTCGCTGCTGCCGATGGGCGAGGCCAAGGGAGCCGCCCTGGCACTGATGGTCGAGATCCTCGCGGCCGCGCTCTCGGGCGCCCTCTTCGGCTTCGAGGCCACGTCGTTCTTCACCGGCGACGGCGCGCCTCCCGGTGTAGGCCAGACCCTCATCGCAATCGATCCGGAACCGCTCGCCGCGGGCACGTTCGCCACGCGACTCGAAACCCTGCTCGATGCCATCCTGGCCCAGCAGGGCACGCGCCTGCCCGGGGCCGGCAAAGCCGCACGCCGTGAACGGGCGCTCAGGGAAGGGATCGTCTGCCCGGCAAGTCTCCATGAAGAGCTGCTGCAACTGGCCGCACCCACCGCCCGGCAATCGTGACCGGATGCCGCGGGGCCTGATCCGCATCGCCCGCTCCTCCCAACGGACCCACCCAATGAAGTAGGCTGGCGGCCGGACGATCCGATTTTCGAAGGGAGGGGTATCCATGCGCATCGCCATCATGGCCGCCGGCGGGGTCGGCGGATTCCTCGCCGCCCACCTGTTGCGTCACGGCGCCGACGACGTCGCGCTGGTCGCGCGGGGCGCGCATCTCGCCGCGCTGCGCGATGACGGCCTGACGCTGGTCACCGACGACGGTAGCGACACCCGTCCCGTCACCACCGTCACCGACGACCCGGCGACTATCGGCCCGGTCGACGCGGTGCTCTTCGCCGTCAAGCTCGCCGACACCGAGCGCGCCGCCGAGGCGTGCCGTCCGCTGCTCGGCGACGCGACCCCGGTGGTGCCGTTCCAGAACGGCGTCGAGAGCCGCGAGCGGATTCGTGCCGTGCTCGGCGACGCCCACGCCTGCGCCGGCTGCTGCTACGTCTCTGTCGCTATCGATCGTCCCGGCGTGATCCGCCAGGCGGGTCGATTCGGCCGCTTCCTGTTCGCCGAGCCCGACGGGACGCAGTCGCCGCGCCTCGAGGCGCTGCGCGCGGCGCTGGTCGCGTCCGGCGTCGAGGCGCCGGTGCCAGACGACATCGACGTCGAGCTCTGGACCAAGTTCAGCTTCCTGGTCGCCCTCAGCGGCCTGACCGCCGCGGGGCGCACGACCATCGGCGCGGTGCGCGACGACCCGGAGATGGCCGACATCTACCGCCGCGCGATCGAGGAGGCGGCGGCCGTCGCCCGCGCCCGGGGCGTCGCCCTGCCCGGGGACGTCGTCGAGAAACACCTCGAATTCACCGCGACGCTGCCGGCGCAGATGCGCGCCTCGCAGGCGGTCGACCTGGAGCGCGGCAAGCCGCTCGAGGTCGACTGGCTGTCGGGGGCCGTCGTCCGACTCGGCGCGGAAGCCGGTGTGGACACGCCGGTCAACGCAACCTTGCACGCCGTGCTCAAACCCTTCGCCGGCGGGCAAGACGGCTGAGGCCACGCCGGTGCAAACCGCACCGTCCCGACAACCGACGAACGTTCGTGGCGGCACCAAAGGACGCCACCGTCCTCCCTTTCGCGCCAACCAGGCCGGGCACATCGACAACCGGCCGTTCCTCTGGATTCTGCCCATCCTCGCGGCTTTCGCCACGCACCACCTCCTCGAACTGAAGACCGGCAAGGGGCTCTTCGAGACGCTCTTGACGCTTCCCTCGCCATGGCCCGGCTTCCTGGCCAGCGTGGCCGGGGTGCTGCTTGCTGGGTTGGCCGTGCTGGCGGTCGCCTCCCGGATTGCCATCGGACCGCCGTTCCGGAACGAGCCGGCTGTGGAGGGCACCCTGCTGGTGGAGAGGCGGCCGATCCTGACGGTCATCGGCCTGTGGGTCGCTGCCTTCGGCCTGACCTTCCTGGTCTTCGGCCTGCTCGGGGAGGGGTGGCTCTGGGGGCTCGTCGCCACGCTTGGCGTGGCGATCGTGGCCGCTGGCGCCCTGCCGATCCTCTCACGCTCCACCTGGCAGCTCGCGCCGGGCGAGATCGTCCGGCGCGAATGGCTACTCGGCCCGGTGCGGACCGAGCGTTGGAAAGTCCCCGGCGCCGCCTCGTTCACGCTGGACGAGCACACCACCGGGGGTGCATTCGGCCAGCCCCTCGCCCTGCACTACCGCGTGCGGCTCGGCGACGTGACGCTATTCGAAGGTACGGACGGCGAGCGTGCTAAAGCACTGCTCGCGGCCCTGCGCCGTTCGTACCCAGCAACGGAGCCTACAGGGGAATAAGGCTAGCGCGGGGCCGACGGCCGTAACCGGCGCGCTCCCCGGCCCGACCCGCGTCCAGCGCCCTGCCCGGGCCGCGAGGAACCGCCGGTCGCGCCTCGTGGCGCACCGGGCCGCCCCCGCCGCCCGCGATCGCCCTGCGGAGGGCGGCCGCGGCCGCCGCCGTTAGGGATAGGCTCCGGGCGGATCGACGGGTCCGGCGCGAAGCCGTCCACCACCCGCTTCGGCAGGTCCCGCTTCAGCAGGCGCTCGATGCCGCCGAGCAGCCCCCTCTCGTCGACGCAGACCAGCGACACCGCTTCGCCCTCGCGCCCGGCACGGCCGGTGCGCCCGATGCGATGGACGTAGTCCTCGGCGACGTGCGGCAGCTCGAAATTCACCACGTGCGGCAGCTGGTCGATGTCCAGCCCGCGTGCGGCGACCTCGGTCGCGACCAGCACCTTGATCCGGCCCTCCTTGAAATCGGCCAGCGCCTTGGTCCGCGCCCCCTGGCTCTTGTTGCCATGGATCGCCGCAGCGCTGATGGCGTCGCGTTCGAGCTGCTGTGCCAGGCGGTTGGCGCCGTGCTTGGTGCGCGTGAAGACCAGCACCTGGCGCCAGTCCTCGGTGCGGATCAGGTGCGAGAGCAGCTCGCGCTTGCGCTCGCGATCCACCGGGTGGACGACCTGCGAAACCAGTTCCGCCGCGGTGTTGCGCCGCGCCACCTCGATCTCCACCGGGGCGTCGAGCAGGCGGTCGGCGAGCTTGCGGATGTCGTCGCTGTAGGTCGCCGAGAAGAGCAGGTTCTGGCGTTGCGTGGGCAGCAGGGCGATCACCTTGCGGATGTCGTGGATGAACCCCATGTCGAGCATTCGGTCGGCCTCGTCGAGGACCAGGATCTCGACCTGGGACAGGTCCACCGTACGCTGCCCGGCGTGGTCGAGCAGGCGCCCGGGCGTCGCCACCAGGACGTCGACGCCGCGCTTGAGCTGCATGACCTGCGGCTGGAAGCCGACGCCGCCGAAGATCACGCCGTGACGCAGCGGCAGGTGCTTGCCGTAGGTCGCGACGCTCTCGCCGACCTGGGCCGCGAGTTCGCGGGTCGGGGTCAGCACCAACGCACGCACCGGGCGCCCCCCACCCGCGGGCGGGGAGGAGCGCAGGTGCTGCAGCAGAGGCAGCACGAACCCGGCAGTCTTGCCGGTGCCGGTCTGGGCGCCGGCGAGCACGTCGCGGCCCTCGAGGATCAGCGGGATCGCCTTGGCCTGGATCGGGGTCGGGGAGGTGTAGCCGTGCTCGGTGACGGCACGCACCAGTTCGGCCGCGAGGCCGAGTGAATCGAAGGACATCTGATTTTCTCCGCAGCGGGCCTACCCGGAAAAAGGTCCGGGACGGTCTAGGCGGGGATCGCTGGCTGGGTTCGAGGCGCGCCGGGAGCGGCGCTGCGTCGGCAGGGGCGAGGACCGATGCTCGCTTGACCGGACTATTCTACGCTGCGATTACGCGTCGCACAATCCGAATTTCCCCGAAGTCGCGACACACACTCCATTCAGACCGCGCTCCTTGCTCGACATACCCCCGGTTCTGGCATGCCCGGTTGATTCGGCCCCGTTAGCCGCAAGGCATCGCACCCGTTCGAATGCATGTCGCCTTGCTGAACTCACTCAGCTGACTGCAGTCGCAGTATGTGACGGTTATCGAAACCAATGGAAGGATCGGATCATGAAACGTACCGCACGGACTGCACTCACATTGACGCTCCCCCTGACCTCGACCCATGCACTTGCCCAAGCCCAGTCCTACGCGGGCCACCACGGCCCGATGGGTGACTGGTCATGGGGCTGGGGCGGCATGATCCTGGGGCCAATCATGATGCTGGTCTTTCTCGCGGCTACGGTGGCCGTCGTCGTGCTCGTGATTCGTTGGCTTGGTGGGAACCCGGCCGATCCCGCCGGACCAGACAAGAGCCAGAAACCTCTCGACATACTCAAGGAGCGGTACGCGAGAGGTGAAATCGATACCGACGAGTTCGAGACGCGCAAGCGGGCGCTGCTCGAGTAGAGCACGGTCGCGGGCGCGATGTTCTATCGGGACTGCGTAGACCGCGACCTCCGGGGCCGCCGCCGCTGCGCGGCGACGTTCAAACGCTTCGCGTTTGTCGAACCTGGCTAGCCTCTCACCCCTCGACCTCCAGCCAAAAAGAAGGCCCGCTCTCGCGGGCCCTCTTGTTGGCTGGGGGACTAGGATTCGAACCTAGATTGACGGAGTCAGAGTCCGCTGTCCTGCCGTTAGACGATCCCCCAGGAGAAGAGCGATTAGCGCTTCGAGAACTGGGTCGCGCGCCGCGCCTTGTGCAGGCCGACCTTCTTGCGCTCGACCTCGCGGGCGTCGCGGGTGACGAAGCCGGCCTTGCGCAGCGGCTGGCGCAAGGTCTCGTCGTAGTTCATCAGCGCGCGGGTGATGCCGAGGCGGATGGCGCCGGCCTGGCCGGTGGTGCCGCCGCCGCTGACGCTGACGTCGATGTCGAAGGTGTCGCCGCGCTCGGTCAATTCGAGCGGCTGGCGCACGACCATGCGCGCGGTCTCGCGGCCGAAGAACTCGTCGAGCGGCTTGCCGTTGACGAGGATGGCCCCGCGACCCGAGCGCATGTAGACACGCGCTGTGGAACTCTTGCGCCGGCCGGTGCCGTAGTACTGTTCAGTCGCCATGATCGGTCCTGGTCTCAGATCTCGAGGGGTTGCGGCTGCTGCGCCGCGTGCTGGTGCTCGCTCCCGGCATAGACCTTGAGCTTCTTGAACATCGCGCGGCCCAGCGGGTTCTTCGGCAGCATGCCCTTGACGGCGGTCTGGATGACCCGCTCGGGATGCGTGTCGATAAGCTTGTCGAAGCTGATCGACTTCATGTTCCCGATGTACCCGGTGTGGTGGTAGTACATCTTGTCGGTGGTCTTGCGCCCGGTGACGCGCACCTTCTCGGCGTTGATCACCACGATGTAGTCGCCGGTGTCGACGTGCGGGGTGTACTCGGGCTTGTGCTTGCCACGCAGGCGGCGCGCCACCTCGGTGGCGAGGCGGCCGAGCGTCTTGCCCTGCGCGTCGACGACGTACCAGTCGCGACGGACGGTGGCGGGATTGGCACTGAAGGTCTTCATCTACTTGCAGCTCCGCGGGGAACGCGTCCACGAAAGGGGCGGAATCTTACAAGAGTCCCGACGGCAGGACAAGCACTTGGCGCGTTTCGCCGATTGCCCCGGGCAACCGGTTGGAGCGGCGGGCGCGGCGGCACCAGACCCGCCCGGCCGACCGTACGCAGCGCGCCGGAGAATGCCCCCGAAAAGTGTGATTATTTTGCACCGCGACAGTTTCGCGTGCCGGTCGGCCCGGACGGCTCGCCCGTCACTCTTCGGCGGGCGGCCGAGCCTGGGTCGGGAACGCCAGATCGGCTGCCACCACGCAAAAAAAAGGCGCGGTTGAAGAAACCGCGCCTAAAACCACCAAAGGAGGATGGAGGAGATGTGATGCTGCGATGCAGCATCGACAGGCTCAGTATCGGCCATGGATTCCACCTTGTCAACCATTATTTTGCATTGCACTAGGTCGCGCCCCGGATGCCGTAGACACCCCGCTCAGCCGGCCCCGCCCCCTGCTTTCGCCTCCTCGATGGAGACCTCGTGGGTCAGCTCGGCCGTCTCGGCGAGCATGATCGACGCCGAGCAGTACTTCTCCTTCGACAGGCTGACGGCCCGCGCGACGTGCTTGGCCGAAAGGCCGTCGCCGCGCACCCGGTAGTGGAGGTGGATACGCGTGAAGACCTTGGGCGGGGTCTCGGCGCGCTCGGCCGTGACGTCGACCTCGCAGCCGGTGACCGGCTGGCGCGCCTTCCTTAGGATCGACACCACGTCGAAGGCCGTGCACCCGCCGAGCCCGAGCAGCAGCAGCTCCATCGGCCGGCAGCCGCGGTTCTCGCCACCGGCCTCGGGCGGGCCGTCCATGGTCACGGTGTGTCCGCTGCCCGCGGTGCCCTCGAAGCTGGCACCGCCGACCCACTCGATCTTCGCCTTCATCCGTCCTCCTGGTCGTCGACACGGCCCGCGCGTCGCGCGCGAGGGTGGCCGGCCGGTCGTGGGGCCCCGCACCGGGGTGCGGCTTCGCGATGCCCCGCGATTCTACCCCAGCCGTGACGCCGGCCGCGGCCGCCCGTCCCGGATCGACACGCCTTCCGGAGGTACCCTAGACTCCCCGTCATGGACACCCCCGACGCCCAGCCCACGGTGGAAGAGACGCTCGAGCGTTTCCTGGCGCGCTGCCATCGGCGCCGCTACCCCGCCAAGGCGACCATTCTCTACCAGGGCGACCGCTCGGATGCGCTCTACTACATCCTCTCCGGCGCGGTCACCGTGCTGCGCGAGGACGACGCCGGGCGCGAGATCGTCCTGGCCTACCTCAACCCGGGCGACTTCTTCGGCGAGATGGGGCTGTTC
>JAWVZO010000133.1:0-7189 GCA_033722135.1 Gammaproteobacteria bacterium
ACGTGAAGTTGTCGTCCGCTATCCAGCGCAGGAACGCCAGCGACTCCTCGAGTTCGCCGTCGGGGAGCGACGGCGGGGAGGCCTCGATCTCCGCGATGTGTGCCTCGAGCCGCTCTCGCATTGGCTTCCAGTCGTCGACCACGCGGCGGACCTTCGCGACGACGTCGCGGACGGTCGCCTCGAGCTCCTCGAGCATCTCGTCGGTGACCCGGTCGATCTCGAAGTGCATGACCGCCTCGCGGGCGCCCTCGTCACCGTCGTCGAGGATTCCGACCAGGTGGCCGGCGTCGTCGCGGACGATGCGGAACACCGGGTGGACGATCAGGTGGCAGGTCTGGCCGAGCCGGTTGATCGCCATGCGGATCGAGTCGACCAGGAACGGCGAGTCGTCGCAGACGGCCTCGAGGACGGTGTGGGTCGACTGCCAGCCGTGCTGCTCGAGCTGCGGGTTGTAGGCGTGGAGGTTCGGAACGCCGGGCCTGCGCTGGTAGGCGAGGTTGAAGTGGGCGAGCACGGCGCCGTAGAGGTTGGCGTGCTCGAGTTCGGCAAGGTCCTCGACGGCCGTGCCGCGGAAGTAGTGCTCGGCGAACGCCGCGGCCAGCTCGCGCTGCGCCTCGGGCAGACGTTCATGGATGCGGGCGACGACCGCCTCGATCATCTCCCGCGCTGTGGCGTGTGGGGCGTTCTCCATCCCGTCCTCGACCGTCGTGGCTGGGGCGCGGCGTGCTCCCGTCAATCCCTGAAGCATAGACGAGAGGCCCCTGCCCGCCAGCGGGAGCCGCGGGCAGCACCGTGCGGGGACGGGTATGATGGCCGGCGTTCCGTGACCGCGGATATTGGCAACCGAGAGGCGACGAAATGGCAGACGACAACCCGACCGTGGTGATGAACACGAGCCACGGCGACATCCGCATCGAGCTCGACCGCGAGAACGCGCCGGTCACCGTGGAGAACTTCCTCGGCTACGTCCGCGACGGCTTCTACGACGGGACCATCTTCCACCGCGTGATCGACGGCTTCATGATCCAGGGCGGCGGCTTCACGCCGGACATGCAGCAGAAGCCGACCGGTGCGCCGATCGAGAACGAGGCCGCGAACGGCCTGCGCAACGAGCGCGGCACCATCGCCATGGCCCGCACCCAGGTGGTCAACAGCGCCACCGCGCAGTTCTTCATCAACCTCGTCGACAACGACTTCCTCAACCACCGCGACTCCTCGCCGATGGGCTACGGCTACGCGGTGTTCGGCCGGGTGGTCGACGGCATGGACGTGGTCGACGCGATCCGCAAGGTCCCGACCGGCAACGTCGCCGGGCACGGCGACGTGCCGACCACGCCGGTGGTGATCGAGCGCGTCACCGTGGCCTGATACCGCACGCCGGCCACGGCCCGGTCGTAGCGAGGGTCGCGCCCGTCTGCCATAGTCAAACCCTAATGGAGTGTAAGGGTGTGCCGTGGGACTCAGGATCGCGCTTCCCTACCTGGTTCTTGCGTCGCTGTGGATCCTCGTGAGCGACTGGTTCGTCGCCCGGGCCCCGTCGGTGGAGGAGATGAAAGCGTTGCAGACGGCGAAGGGGATGCTCTTCGTCGTCGCCAGCACGCTTCTCGTCTACTACCTCGGCGCGCGGCAGGAACGGCGCGCGCGGGCCGATCTCGCCGAGGTCACGCGGACCCGGGAGCAGTTGCGAAGGGCGCAGGCCCTCGGTCACCTCGGCAGCTGGGAGGTCGACCTTGCGACCGGCCGGCTGTCGTGGAGCGACCAGGTCTTCGAGATCTTCGGCATTACGCGCGAATCGTTCGCCGGCACGGAGGAGGCGTTCTTCGAGTTCATCCACCCGGACGATCGGGAGACGCTGCTCCGGGCCCGCGCGGCATGGCTCGACGAGGGCGGTGATTTCGACCTCGTCCATCGCATCGTCCGACCCACGGGCGAGGTGCGCTGGGTGCGCGAGCGGGCGCGCGTCGTGCACGACAGCGACGGCACGCCACGCTTCACGACGGGCACCGTGCAGGACGTCACAGAGCGCGAGCTGAACCTGCGCGAACTCGAACGGCTCGGCCTCAGGCTGCGGGCACTCAACGAGCGGTTGCTCGAGATTCAGGAGAACGAGCGGCGCCACATCGGACTGGAACTCCACGACACGCTGGGATCGTCTCTGACCACGCTGCGGCTGCGCCTGCAGATGGCTGCGCGCGAAGAGACGTCGGCGGCGCAGCGCGAGGAGCACCTCGACGTGGCGATGCGCGTCGCCGAGGAGGCGATCCACGCGACACGTAACCTGTCGAGGGACCTGCTTCCGCCGCAGCTCGAGTCGCTCGGGCTGGTACGCGCGCTCTGCGCCCACCTCGAACGGCAGGCGGAACAGGCGGACCTGGAGGTCGAGCGCGACGTGCCAGACGCGTTGCCGGGTCGCGACCCGGTTACCGAGACGGCCTGTTTCCGGATCATCCAGGAAGCGATGACCAACGTCGTACGGCATGCCGGCGCGTCGCGGGTCCGCCTCGTCGCCGGTGTCGATGACGGGTGCGTCCGGCTCTGTCTCTCCGACGATGGGCAGGGGTTCTCGATGGAAACCTACCTTGCCCGCGACCCCGAGGCCAGGCACATCGGTCTGGCCGGGATGGAGGAGCGCGCGAGGATGATCGGCGCTCGCCTCGACGTCGATTCGATGCCCGGCGCCGGGACGACCGTTTGCCTCGAGTTGCCGGATGCGGAAGGCGGGTAGACGGTTCGTCCGCGGCGCTGGTCGGTGACGGCAGCTACGCCGCGAGGGTCCGGTAGAGCGCCTGGAACTCCCCGGTCAGCTTGTGTCGCCGGTCGAAGTAGACCATCGGTCGGGCCTGTTCGTGCGATTCGCGGATGCGCACCGAGCTGGACAGGAAGGCGTCGAGGACCGGCAGTCCCTCGTCGCGGAGCTGCCCGACGAGCTGGCGCGGCAACCGGGCACGGGACTGGAACTGGTTGACCACGATCCCCTCGACCTCGAGGTCGTCGTTGTGGTCGGCGCGGATCTCGGCGACGCTCTCGAGCAGGGCGTACAGCGCCTGACGTGAGAAGTCGTCACAATCAAACGGGATCAGGCAACGATCCGCGGCGATCAGCGCCGAACGCGTGTAGAAGTTGAGCGCGGGCGGGGTGTCGATCCAGACCGCGTCGTAGCCGTCGAGCGCGTCGAGCGCCTCGCGCAACTTGAACATCTTGTAGCGGGTCTCGAGCTTGACGGCGAGGTCGTCGAGCTCGGGGCCGCCGGCGAGCAGGTCGAGGTCGTCGAACGGCGTCGCCTCGATGTAGTCGGCGAGGGTGCGGCGCGAGAAGCTGAAGCCGAGGATGTCGCGATAGAAGCCGGCCATGCCGCCGGCGGTCTCCGCGTCTTCGTCGCGTGCGCGGAGGTAGCGGGTCGCGTTGCCCTGCGGGTCGAGGTCGACGACCAGCGTGCGCCGGCCCTCGCTGGCGCCGATGGCGGCCATGTTGCAGGTGATGGTGGATTTGCCGACACCGCCTTTCTGGTTGAAGACCACGCGCCTGATCATGCGTTCCTCCGTCGCTGGCGGCCGGGCGGCCGCGTGATGTGGATTCCGGGAGCGGGAAGGGTAGTGTGTCGCGCGCCACTTGGCCACCGTCACGTCGCCGGAGCGCGCGCCGGCCGCCAGTCCCGCGGGTTCCGCGCTAGTGGCGGGTGGTCCCGGGAGCCTCCCCGGGCGCCTCGGCGCACGGACCGGCGTGGTGGTGGTGCAGGCGCAGCTCGCCGCCCTCGCGGCGGAACAGGTTGCTGGCCGCCAGCCGCTGCGCGCCGATCAACTCGTAGCAGACCACCAGTCCGCCGTCGCGGTCGGGCCGGGCGTGCGGCTCGAGGCAGGTCACGGTCGGCGAGGCGCCGGCGGCGAATATCCGCCACCAGCTCGCGAGCACCGCCTCGCGCCCGAGCAGCAGCGGCCAGCCGGGGTGGAGGCAGGTGACATCCTCACCGGTCGCCCAGATCGCGGCCATGGCGTCCGCGTCGCGGGTGTTGAAGGCCGCGTAGAAAGCGGCGTTGGCCGCGAGCAGCGCCTCGCTGTCGTCCATCGCCGTGCTCAGCTCCAGACCCCGGGCGGGGGCGTGTAGCTGTCGAGCACGCGCATGTAGTTGGCGCGCTCGAAGGCGGCCGGGTCCGGCGACTTGCGCTGGCTGACACTGCCGACCAGCTGGCGCAGCGAGGCGTACTCGCGCTCCTCGAGCCAGCGCCCTAGGCCGTCCAGCGTCTCGGCCACGCGCGCCGGGCCGTGCACCAGCAGCGCGCTGCACATCTGTGCCACGTCGGCCCCGGCGAGCATCACCTTGAGCACCTCTTCGTAGCCGTGGACACCGCCGGTGGCGGCGAGCGACAGGTCGAGCCTGCCGTGCAGCAGCGCGAGCCAGCGCATGCGCAGGCGCAGCTCGTCGGGGGTCGAGAGCTGCAGGCTCGGCACCACCTCGAGGGTCTCGAGGTCGATGTCGGGCTGGTAGAAACGGTTGAACAGCACCAGGCCGTCGGCGCCGGCCTGCGCGAGTCGCTGGGCGAACGCGGCCAGCGAGCTGAACTGGGGCGAGAGCTTCATCGCGATCGGGATGGTCACCGCCTTGCGCAGCTCGGTGAGCAGTTCCACGTAGCTCGCCTCGACCTCGGCGCCGCTGCGTCCCGCGTCGGCGGCGACGAAGTAGGTGTTCAGCTCCAGCGCGTCGGCACCCGCCTCCTGGAGCTGGCGCCCGGTCTCGACCCAGCCGCCGGTCGAGACACCGTTGAGGCTGGCGATGACCGGCACGTCGAGGGCCTGCTTGAGCCGGTGCAGCTGCTCGAGGTAGTCGTCGAGCCCGGTGTGGTAGCCGCCGGGCACCGGCAGCGGCAAGGTCGCCTCCGGGTTGCCGGTCTCGCGCCCGTGCATGAAGTGGTCGAGCGCCTCCTGCTCGTTGAGCAGCTCCTCCTCGAACAGCGAGTACATCACCACGGCGGCGATGCCCGCGTCCTCGAGGCGCCGGGCGCTGTCGAGCGAGCGGGTCAGCGGCGAGGCCGACGCGACCAGGGGGTTCTTGAGGGCCAGTTCGAGGTAGGTGGTGCTGAGATCCATGGGCCGTCTCCTGTGCGCCGTCAGCCGGCGCTCTCCCCGTCGTCCGTCCCGCTCTCCGGGTAGCTGATCCCGGCGAGCTGCTCGTAGTGGAAGTAGCGGTCGTGGTTGCGCCGCTCCGATTCCTGCAGCAGGCGCCGCGCCTTGGCCGAGTCGGTGCGAAACAGCATGCTGAAGCGGGTCTCGGTCGACAGGAAGTCCTGGTACGGGACCGAGGGGCGCTTCGAGTCGAGCTGCAGCGGGTTCCGGTTCTCGGCCAGCCGGCGCGGGTCGTAGCGCAGCAGGTTCCAGTGGCCGCTGTCGACGGCCAGGTTCTGCTGGCGCAGGTTCTGCGACAGGTGCACGCCGTGCTCGATGCACGGCGCGTAGGCGATGATCAGCGACGGGCCGTCGTAGCTCTCGGCCTCGAGGAACGCCTTCAGCGTGTGCGCGTCCTTGGCGCCGAAGGCCACCTGCGCGACGTAGACGTGGCCGTAGCTCATGGCGATCTGCACCACGTCCTTCTTGCCCAGCTCCTTGCCGCCCATCGCGAACTTGGCCACCGCGCCGGTCGGCGTCGCCTTGCTCGCCTGGCCGCCGGTGTTGGAGTAGACCTCGGTGTCGAGGATCAGGATGTTGACGTTGCGCCCAGAGGCCAGCGTGTGGTCGAGGCCGTTGAAGCCGATGTCGTAGGCCCAGCCGTCGCCGCCGATGATCCAGACGCTCTTGCGCACCAGGGCGTCGGCCACGCTCTCGAGTTCGCGCGCCTCGGGCAGGTCGAGGCCGGCCAGCTTCTCCCTGAGTTCGGCGACCCGCTCGCGCTGCTCGTGGATGCCTGCCTCGTCGGACTGGTCCGCGTCGCGCAGCGCGGCGACCAGATCGGCGCCGACGCGGTCGCCGAGCGTGCCGAGCAGCTCCCGCGCGTACTCGTGCTGCTTGTCCAGGGTCAGGCGGAAGCCGAGGCCGAACTCGGCGTTGTCCTCGAACAGCGAGTTCGACCAGGCCACGCCGCGTCCCTCGGCGTTCTTGGCCCACGGCGTGCTCGGCAGGTTGCCGCCGTAGATCGACGAGCAGCCGGTCGCGTTGGCGACCAGCGCGCGGTCGCCGAACAGCTGCGAGACCAGCTTCACGTACGGTGTCTCGCCGCAGCCGACGCATGCGCCCGAGGCGTCGAACAGCGGCTGGAACAGCATCGCGGACTTCATCGTGCCGGCGCGCACCCGGGTGCGGTCGAACTCCGGCAGTCCGTAAAAGAAGTCGAGGTTCTCCTTCTCCGGCTGGCGCAGCGGTGCCTGGGGCGCCATGTTCAGCGCCTTGTGGCTCGAGTCGCTCTTGCTCCTGGCCGGGCAGACGTCGACGCAGAGCGTGCAGCCGGTGCAGTCCTCCGGGAACACCTGGTAGGTGATGTGCATCCCGGCCTCGAACTCCTTGCCCTTGACCGGCACGTGCTTGAAGGTGGCCGGCGCGTCGGCCGCTGCGGACTCCGGGAACACCTTGCAACGGATCGCCGAGTGGGGGCAGACGAAGGCGCACTTGCCGCAGAAGATGCACAGCTCCGCGTCCCAGACCGGGATCTCCAGCGCCAGGTTGCGCTTGTCCCAGCGCGCGGTGCCGACCGGGAAGGTGCCGTCGCTCGGCAGCAGGCTGACCGGCAGGCGGTCGCCGTGGCCGGAGATCAGCTCGCCGGTGATCTTCTGCACGAACTCCGGGGCCTCGACCGCGACGGGCGGCTGCTTCTGCCGGGTGCTCGACACCGCGTCGGGCACCGGCACCTCGTGCAGGCGCGACAGCGTGGTGTCGATGGCGGCGAAGTTGCGCTCGACGATGGTCCTGCCCTTCGCGCCGTAGGTCTTCTCCACCGCGTGCTTGATCGCGGCGACCGCCTCGTCGCGCGGCAGGATGCCGGAGATCGCGAAGAAGCAGGTCTGCATCACGGTGTTGATGCGCGCGCCCATGCCGGTCTCGCGCGCCACCGCGACGGCGTCGATGGTGTAGAAGCGCAGTTTCCGGTCGATGATCTGCTGCTGCATGCGCGCGGTCAACGTGTCCCACACCGCGTCGGGCGCGGCCGGCGAGTTGAGCAGGAACACCGCGTCTTCGGCCGCCTTGTCGAGCATGTCGTAGCGCTCGAT
>JAWVZO010000134.1:0-7166 GCA_033722135.1 Gammaproteobacteria bacterium
CCGGTTCGCTGCGCATCGGCGACACCGTGCAACTCGGCTACGTCGACCAGAGCCGCGATCACCTCGACGACAGGAAGACGGTCTGGGAGGAGATCTCCGGCGGCCACGACATCATCACCGTCGACCGCTACGAGATCCCGTCGCGGGCCTACGTGGGGCGCTTCAACTTCAAGGGCTCCGAGCAGCAGAAGCGCGTCGGCGACCTCTCCGGCGGCGAGCGCAACCGCGTGCACCTGGCCAAGCTGCTCAAGAGCGGCGGCAACGTGCTGCTGCTCGACGAGCCGACCAACGACCTCGACGTCGAGACGCTGCGCGCGCTCGAGGAGGCCCTGCTCGCGTTCCCGGGCTGCGCGGTGGTGATCTCCCACGATCGCTGGTTCCTCGACCGCATCGCGACCCACATCCTCGCCTTCGAGGGCGACAGCCAGGTGACCTGGTTCGAGGGCAACTACGCCGACTACGAGGCGGACCGCCACCGCCGTCTCGGCACCGACGCCGACCAGCCGCACCGGATCAAGTACAAGCGGCTGGTGGCCTGAGACCTGCGACGTGGCCGATACCGACCGTCTGCTGGCCCGCGCCGAGAGCCTGCTCGAACGCCTCGAAGCGCTGCTTCCCGGCGCCGGCGCACCGGACGACTGGTCGGCGATCGCCTACCGCTGGCGCCGCCGCTACGGCCGCGGGCGGCTCGAGCCGGTGCCCCACCCGCACCGGTTGCAGGCCGGAGACCTGCTCGGCGTCGGCCGCCAGCACGCCCTTCTCGACGCCAACACGCGCCAGTTCGTCGCCGGCGCGCCGGCCAACAACGCCCTGCTCTGGGGCTCGCGCGGCACCGGCAAGTCGTCGCTGATCAAGGCGCTGCTCAGCGACCACGCGGAGGCCGGCCTGCGGCTGGTCGAGGTCGACAAGCACGAACTGCTCGATCTGCCCGACATCCTCGCCCTGCTCGACGGCCGCCCGGAGCGCTTCCTGCTCTACTGCGACGACCTCTCGTTCGAGGCCGAGGACCCGAGCTACAAGGCGCTCAAGGCGCTGCTCGACGGTTCGATCAGCGTGCCGCCCGACAACGTGCTGATCTACGCCACGTCGAACCGCCGCCACCTGCTGCCCGAGTTCTTCTCGGAGAACCTCGAGACGAAGGTGGTCGACGAGGAGATCCATCCCGGGGAGTCGGTCGAGGAGAAGGTGTCGCTCTCGGACCGCTTCGGCCTCTGGATCAGCTTCCACCCCTTCGACCAGGCCCAGTACCTGGCCATCGTCCGCCACTGGCTCGCGCACTTCGGCGCCCCGCTGGAGCCCTGGGCGGAGATCGAGGCCGAGGCGCTGCGCTGGGCGCTGGCGCGCGGTTCGCGCAGCGGGCGCACCGCGCAGCAGTACGCGCGCGACCGCGCGGGGCGCCAGGTCATCGCCGGACGGACGCCGTGAACCCGGCGGCCGGAATCGCCGCCCCGCCCCCGCTGATCGTCGCCGAGCAACTGGCCAAGCGTTTCGGCGACCGGCCGGTGGTGCGCGACATCGACTTCGCCATCGCGGCGGGCCAGTGCTTCGGCTTCCTCGGCCCCAACGGGGCGGGCAAGACCACCACCCTGCGCATGCTGCTCGGCCTCTCGCCGCCGAGCGGCGGCCGGCTCGAAGTGTTCGGCGAACCGATGCCTGCCGCGGGGCGCTCGGTGCGCGCGCGGATGGGGGTAGTGCCCCAGGCCGACAACCTCGACCCCGACTTCACCGTGGTCGAGAACCTGATCACCTACGGCCGCTACTTCGGCCTCACCGAGGCGACGTTGCGTCCGCGCATCCGCGACCTGCTCGACTTCGTCGAGCTGGGCGACCGCGCGGGGGCCCGCATCGACACCCTCTCGGGCGGCATGAAGCGGCGCCTGACCATCGCCCGCGCGCTGATCAACGACCCCGAGCTGGTCATCCTCGACGAGCCGACGACCGGCCTCGACCCGCAGGTCCGCCACCTGATCTGGGCCCGCCTGAGGGAGCTGCTCGCCCGGGGCAAGACGCTGATCCTGACCACCCACTACATGGAGGAGGCGGAGCGGCTCTGCGACGACCTGGTGATCATGGATCGCGGCCGCATCCTGGAACGGGGCGCCCCGCGCGCGCTGGTCCGCGAGCACGTGCCGGGCGACGTCGTCGAGGTGCGCCACCCGCCGGCCGGCCTGGCCGAGTCCCTGGCCGAGGACCGGGCCATCGAGCTCGAGACCGTCGGCGAGTCCCTCTACTGCTACACCCGCGAGGCGCACGCCCTGGTCGACCGGCTCGAGGCGCGCGGCGGGGTGACCTACCTGCATCGGCCCGCGAGCCTGGAGGACGTCTTCCTGCGGCTCACCGGGCGGGAGCTCCACGAATGAGCTCGAGCGGCCTCGACTGGCGCCTGCCCCGCCTGCGGCCCGCGGCGCTGACCGTCTGCCGGCGCAACTGGAAGGTGTGGCGGAAGCTGATCTGGGCCGGGCTGCTGATGAACTTCGGCGAGCCGTTCCTCTACCTGATCGGCCTCGGTTTCGGCCTCGGCGTGTTCATCGGCCAGATGGCCGACATGCCCTACCTGACCTTCCTCGCGTCCGGGGTCGTCGCCGCGTCGGCGATGCAGACCGCGACGTTCGAGGGCATGTACTCGGTGTTCACGCGCATGGTGCCGCAACAGACCTACGACGCGATGCTCGCGACCCCGCTCGAGGTCGATGACATCATCGCCGGGGAGATGCTCTGGTGCGGCTGCAAGGCGCTGATCGCCGGGATCGCGATCCTCTGCGTCGCATGGCTGCTGGGCGCGGTCGGCGACGCGCGCGCGCTGCTGGCGATCCCGGTGATCTTCCTCTCCGGGCTCTGCTTCGCCGGGCCGGCGATCGTCATGAGCGCGCTCTCGCCCAACTACGATTTCTTCGCCTACTACCAGACCCTGCTGTTGACGCCGATGTTCATCCTGTGCGGCGTCTTCTACCCCACCTCCACGCTCCCCGAGCTGATGCAGTCGCTGATCCAGGTGCTGCCGCTGACCCACGCCGTCGCGCTGGTGCGTCCGCTGGTCGCCGGCATCCCCCTCGACGGGGTGCTGGTGCCGCTGCTGGTGCTCGCCGCCTATGCCGTCGGCTTCTTCTACCTCGCCGTGGTGCTGGTGCGGCGGCGGCTGATCGTCTGAGCCCACCCGGAAAGGGCTCGGGACGGTCGGCAGCGGCTCAGCCGGCGAGCGCCTCGTCGAGCGCGTCATCGAAGCGGCGGGGTGCGATGCCCAGGCGAGAGAAACCGGGCCGCGCGGGATCCGGCAGGTTGTCGCGTGCCGCGAGCGTGATCTGGTCGCGGGTGACCGGCGGGTTCGGCAGCCAGGCGACGCAGGCGGCGCCGAGCCGCCACAGCGGCAGCGGCACCGGCAGCAGCCAGCGGCGCCGGCCGCGGCGGGCGAGAACCCGTTCGACGACGTCCCGGTAGCGCAGCACCTGGCCGCCGCCGAGTTCGTAGACCTCGCCGCCGGTGCCGAGCGCGAGCCGCGCCAGCGCCTCGGCCAGGTCGTCGACCCAGACCGGCGCGAGGCGGGTCGTGCCATCGCCGAACAGCGGGAAGAGCGGCGCGTGGCGCGTCAGGCGGTCGAACAGGTTGACGAACGCATCGCCCGGACCGAACAGCACGCTCGGCCGCACCACGGCGGCGCCGGGAAACGTCGCCTGCACCGCCTCCTCGCCCGCGCCACGGGCACGCACGTACGGGGCCTCCGCGTGGGGATCCGCGCCGATCCCCGAGACGTGGGCGAGCGCCGTGACACCGGCGCGCGCCGCCTCGAGCCCGACCGTCGCCGCACCGGCAACGTGGATGGCATCGAATGACAGGTCGCCGCGCTCGACGTAGAGCGAGACGGCGTTGACCACGCCGCGCACGCCGTCGACCGCACGCCGCACCGACGCCGCGTCGCGGACGTCGGCGGCGCACGGCTCGATGCCGTCGTGGCCGGCGTGTCCGGGATGGCGCGCGACGACGCGTACCGGCGCGCCGTGCGCCCGGAGGTGGGCGACGACCCGCCGGCCGAGAAAACCCGTGCCGCCGAAAACGGCGACCGGCGCATCGCCGCATTCCACCGCCTACCAGCCCTCGACACCCGACATGTCGGGCAGCTCGTGGGCGATGCCCTTGTGGCAGTCGATGCAGGTCTTGTCGCCGTCGGCCAGCCCGCGACGGTGGGCATCCTCGGCGCGCGGGCTCTGGCGGGTCAGGTCCATGTAGGCGAAGTCGTGGCAGTTGCGGCACTCGAGCGAATCGTTCGCCTTCAGCCGCGCCCATTCGCGCTTGGCGAGCTCGAGGCGCTTGTCGAGGAACTTCTCGCGGGTGTCGATGGTGCCGAACAGCCAGCCCCAGACCTCCTTGGACGCCTGCATCTTGCGCGCGATCTTGTCCGTCCACGCGTGGGGCACGTGGCAGTCGGGGCAGGTGGCGCGAACGCCCGACGCGTTGGTGAAGTGGATCGTCGGCTGCATCTCCCGGTAGGGGTTGGCGCGCATCTCATGGCAGCCGATGCAGAAGGCCTCGGTGTTGCTCGCCTCGAGCGCCGTGTTGAAGCCACCCCAGAAGAAGACGCCGGCGACGAACCCGCCGACCACCAGCGTGCCGAGCGAGAAGTAGACGCTCGGCGCGCGCAACGTCCGCCACAGCCGGCACAGGAACGCGGTCACCGGTCACTCCCCTCGTTGCGACCGGACCCGGCGCAGCACCGAGTCCACGTCCTCGAAGGTGTTGTCGACCAGCGGCCGGGCGTCGGTCTGCGGGACGTGGCACTGCCCGCAGAAGTAGCGGCGCGGCGAGACCTCGGCGAGGAAGTTGCCGTCGCGGTCCATGTAATGGGTGACGCTGACCATCGGCGCCTGGCTCTCCTCGACGCGCCGCCGGCTGTGGCACGACAGGCACTTGTTGGTGTTCAGGTCGACCTGGTACTGGTCGATCTTGTGCGGGATGGTCGGCGGCTGCATCGGGTAGTTGCGCTCGCGGCGCAGGTCGCGGTTCTCGACGTTCGCCATCCGTGGCGCTTGCGGTTCGCTGTCGACCGGGACCTGGCCGCGCATGCTGTCGAACGGCGCGGCCGGAAGGACCGGGGATGCCAGGAGCGCGGCTACCAGGACGCACGAGGCCGGCGCCGACGACGGGCGGGTTCGTTTGAGCGGGTTCATGTCGTGCCTCCTGTGTCAGACGGCTTCGACGCGGACCGCGCACTTCTTGAAGTCGGTCTGCTTCGAGATCGGATCGGTCGCATCGAGGGTGCACTTGTTGATGAGCTGGCTCGCGTCGAACCACGGCACGAAGATCAGCCCGCGCGGCGGCCGGTTCCGGCCGCGCGTCTCGACCCGCGTGCGCATTACCCCGCGTCGACTTACCAGGCGCACCTCGCTGCCCCGTCGCAGGCCGTTGTCACGGGCGTCCTCGGGGTGCATGTAGACGACGGCGTTAGGCACGGCGCGGTAGAGTTCCGGCACGCGGCGCGTCATCGAGCCCGAGTGCCAATGTTCGAGGACGCGCCCGGTTACGAGCCAGAACGGGTACTCCGCGTCGGGTGCCTCGGCCGGCGGCTCGTACGGCAGCGCGAAGATCACCGCGCGGTTGTCCGCGTGGCCGTAGAACTGGAATCCGCTCCCCTCGGCCACGTACGGGTCGCTCCCCTCGCGGAAGCGCCAGCGCGTCTCCTTGCCGTCGACCACCGGCCAGCGCAGGCCACGTTCCTCGTGGTAGCGGTCGAACGGGGCGAGGTCGTGCGCCTTGCCGCGGCCGAACGAGGCGTACTCCTCGAACAGGCCTTTCTGCACGTAGAAGCCGAACGCCTCGGCCTCGTGGTTCGCGTAGTCGGGGGCCGTCTCCTCTAGCGGGTAGCGATCGACCTGGCCGTTGGCGAACAGGACCTCGAACAGGGTCTTGCCGCGGTACCCGGGGTTGGCGTCGAGCAGCGCGTCGGGCCAGACCTCGTCGGTCGTGAAACGTTTCGAGAACTCCATCAGCTGCCAGAGGTCCGAGCGCGCCTCGCCCGGGGCGTCGACGAGCTGGTGCCAGAACTGGGTGCGGCGCTCGGCGTTGCCGTAGGCGCCCTCCTTCTCGACCCACATCGCTGAAGGCAGGATCAGGTCGGCGAGCTCGGTGGTGACGGTGGGGTAGGCCTCCGAGACGACGACGAAATTGTCCGGGTTGCGGTACCCGGGGAAGGTCTCCTCGTTGAGGTTCGGCGCCGCCTGGACGTTGTTGTTGACCTGCACCCAGTAGACGTTGAGCTTGCCGTCCTTGAGCATCCGGTTCTGCAGCACGGCGTGGTAGCCGACCTGGCCGGGAACCGTGCCCGATGGCAGTTTCCAGAGCTTCTCGGCGTAGGCGCGGTGCTCCGGCTTGGCGACCACCATGTCCGCCGGCAGCCGGTGGGCGAAGGTGCCGACCTCGCGCGCGGTGCCGCACGCCGACGGCTGCCCGGTCAGCGAGAACGGGCTGTTTCCGGGCGTGGCGATCTTGCCGGTCAGCAGGTGCAGGTTGTAGACGAGGTTGTTGCACCAGACGCCGCGGGTGTGCTGGTTGAAGCCCATCGTCCAGAACGAGGTGACCTTGACGTCGGGATCCGCGTAGAGCGCGGCGAGCTCCTCGAGCCGGCGCTTCGGCACGCCGGAGAGCTCGGATACGGTGTCGGCGTCGTAACGCTTGACGAACGCCGCGTAGCTGTCGAAGTCGATCGGCTCGGCGCCGCCGGGCGCACCGGCGTTCTGGGCCTCCTGCTCGAGCGGGTGCTCCGGGCGCAGACCGTAGCCGATCAGCACGTTGCCGCGCTTGAAGCGGACGTGGCGGGCGAGGAAGTCGCGGTCGACCTTGCCGTTCTGGATGATGAAGTTGGCGATGTAGTTGAGGATCGCCAGGTCGGTCTGCGGCGTGAAGACGATCGGCAGGTCGGCCAGCTCGAAGCAGCGGTTCTCGAACGTCGACAGGACCGCCACGCGCACGTGCGGCGCGCTGAGGCGGCGGTCGGTGAGCCGCGTCCAGAGGATCGGGTGCATCTCGGCCATGTTCGAGCCCCACAGCACGAACGCGTCGGCGTGCTCGAGGTCGTCGTAGCAGCCCATCGGCTCGTCGATGCCGAAGGTGCGCATGAAGCCGGCGACGGCCGAGGCCATGCAGTGGCGGGCGTTGGGGTCGATGTGGTTCGAGCGGAA
>JAWVZO010000135.1:0-7161 GCA_033722135.1 Gammaproteobacteria bacterium
CGCCGCCGGGACGCAGCCGGGCGGTCAGCTCCGCGGCGAGCCCGACCAGCGGGCCGGCCAGGATGTTGGCGACCACCAGGTCGCAGCGCAGGGCCGGGAGGGCCTCGGGCAGGCAGGCGTGCAGGCCGGCGACGATGCCGTTGCGTTCGGCGTTGTCGCGCGTGGCGCGCAGCGCCTGCGGGTCGAGGTCGACCGCCCAAGCCTCGCGGGCGCCGAGCAGCCTGCCGGCGATGGCCAGGATGCCCGAACCGCAGCCGTAGTCGAGCAGCGTGGCGGGGGCGGGGTGGCCCTCGAGCCACTCCAGGCAGAGGGCCGTGGTGGGGTGGGTGCCGGTGCCGAACGCGAGGCCCGGGTCGAGCCGCAGGTTCACGGCCCCGGGGTCGGGCGGGTCGCGGTCGCCCGGGCAGACCCAGAGGCGGTGGCCGAAGCGCATCGGCCGGAAATCGTCGAGCCAGGCGCGTTCCCAGTCCCGGTCGGCGAGCGCCTCGACGCGCCAGCCGGGGACCTCGCCGCCGAGCAGACCGGCCAGCTCGGCGCGGAGCGGCTCCGGGTCGTGACCGGCCGGGAACAGCGCGCTGACCCGGTTGTGGGGCCAGGTGCGGACTTCACCCGGCAGCGGCTCGTAGACCGGGTCGTCGGCCGCGTCCTCGACGGTGACCGACAGCGCGCCGGCCGCCAGGCAGGCCGCCTCGACCGCATCGAGCCGCGCCCCGGGGACCTCGAGTCGCAACTGGAGCCAGTGGCTCATGCCCGGCCGCGGCGCGGGGTCATCATGGCGCGGCCCGGGCCCGGCTCAGCCGACCAGGTGTTCCTGCAGGTAGTGGATGTTCATCCCGCCCTGCTGGAATCCGGCGTCGTCGAAGATCCGCTGGTGCAGGGCGGTGTTGGACTCGATGCCGCCGATGACGATCTCGCGCAGCGCCTGGCGCATGCGCGAGATGGCGGCGTCGCGATCGTTGCCGTGGGCGATCAGCTTGCCGATCAGGGAGTCGTAATGCGGGGGGACGCGGTAGCCCTGGTAGATGTGCGAATCGACGCGGATTCCCGGGCCGCCGGGCATGTGCAGGCGGGTGATCTCGCCGGGCGAGGGCATGAAGCGCACCGAATCCTCGGCGTTGATGCGGCACTCGATGGCGTGGCCGCGGACCACCACGTCCTCCTGGCGGTAGCCGAGCGGTTCGCCGGCGGCGATGCGCAGCTGCTCCTGGACGATGTCGATGCCGGTCACCATCTCGGTCACCGGGTGCTCGACCTGGACGCGGGTGTTCATCTCGATGAAGTAGAACTCGCCGTCCTGGTAGAGGAACTCGAACGTGCCGGCGCCCCGGTAGCCGATCTCGCGGCATGCCCGGGCGCAGCGTTCGCCGATGCGCTGCCGGGTCGCCTCGTCGATCCCCGGGGCCGGGGCCTCCTCGACCACCTTCTGGTGGCGCCGCTGCATCGAGCAGTCGCGCTCGCCCAGGTGGATCGCGTTGCCGTGCTCGTCGGCGAGCACCTGGATCTCGATGTGCCGCGGGTTGCCGAGGAACTTCTCCATGTAGAGCACGTCGGAACCGAACGCCGCGGCGGCCTCGCTGCGCGTCAGGGAGATGGCGTCGAGCAGGGTCGCGGCGGTGTGCACCACGCGCATGCCGCGCCCGCCGCCCCCCGCGGCGGCCTTGACCAGCACCGGGTAGCCGATCTCCTCGGCGAGGCCGAGGTTCTCCTGTTCGTCGTCGCCGAGCGGCCCCCCCGATCCGGGCACGCACGGCACGCCGGCCTCCTGCATCGCGCGGATCGCGGCGATCTTGTCGCCCATCAAGCGGATGGTCTCGGACCTCGGCCCGATGAACGTGAAGCCGCTGCGTTCGAGCTGCTCGGCGAAATCCGCGTTCTCCGAGAGGAAGCCGTACCCGGGGTGGATGGCGCCGGCGTCGGTCACCTCGGCCGCGCTGATCAGGGCCGGGATGTTCAGGTAGCTCGCGGTCGCCGTGGGCGGCCCGATGCAGACCGTCTCGTCGGCGAGCAGCACGTGCTTGAGGTCGCGATCGGCGGTCGAGTGGACCGCGACGGTGCGGATGCCGAGCTCGTGGCAGGCACGGAGGATGCGCAGCGCGATCTCCCCGCGGTTGGCGATGACGACCTTGTCGAACATGGCGGTGCTCAGCCGATGACGAACAGTGGCTGTCCGTACTCCACCGGCTGACCGTTCTCGATCAGGATCGCGGTGACCACCCCGGCACGGTCGGCCTCGATCTGGTTCATCATCTTCATCGCCTCGATGATGCAGAGCGTGTCGCCGGCGTTGACGTTCTGGCCGACCTCGACGAAGGGCTTGGAGTTCGGGTTGGAGGAGCGGTAGAAGGTCCCGACCATCGGCGAGTTGACCGTGTGGCCCTCGATCCGTTCCTCCGTCTCCTCGATAGCCTTGGGCGGGGGAGGCGGGGCCGGTTCGGCCGGCACGACCTGATGGTAGGCTGCCGGAGCGTGGCCCGCCGAATGCTGGCTGATGCGGACCGACTCCTCGCCCTCCTTGATCTCGATCTCCGCGATGCCCGAGTCCTTGAGCAACTCGATGAGCTTCTTGACCTTGCGAATATCCATGGGGTGGGACTCTCCGTGACTCAGGCGCCGGTCGCGCGGCGCATCGCCGCCTGCAGCGCCAGTTCGTAGCCGTGCGCGCCGAGCCCGGCGACGGTGCCGAGCGCGATGTCCGCGAAGTAGGAGTGCTGGCGGAACGGCTCGCGGGCGTGGATGTTGGACAGGTGGACCTCGATGAACGGCACCGCGGCGGCGAGCAGGGCGTCGCGCAGCGCGACGCTGGTGTGGGTGAACGCACCCGGGTTGAACAGGATGCAGGCCGTGCCGTCGTCGCGCGCGGCGTGGATCCGCTCGATCAGCTCGTGCTCCGCGTTGCTCTGGAAGTGGTCGAGTTCGTGGCCGGCTTCCCCGGCCTGCGATTCGAGCCGCGCGACGATCTCCGCGAGGGTGTCGTGACCGTAGCGCTCCGGTTCGCGCGTGCCGAGCAGATTCAGGTTGGGTCCGTTGAGCAGGAGGATTCGCGCCACGGGTGTTCCGTCCTGTAGAGAAGCTACTTATCGGCTGGTTGATGTGCGATGGGAGAAGATGCCGGCCTGATCGGAGCATTTTGATTTATGCCCGAGGCGGCATTGTGCACCCGCCACCGCCGGAAGTCCAGCGTCTCAGCGCAGCGCGGCGTCGATCTGGCGGCTGAAGTCGGCCGCGTCCATGAAACCCATGACGCGGTATGGGCGCTGTTCCTTCCCGTCGCGGTCGAAGAAGAGAATGGTGGGCGGGGCGATCAGGTTGAAGTGCCGCAGCAGCGCCTTGTCGACGTCGTCGTTGGCGGTCACGTCGGCCTGCAGAAGGACGGTGTCGGCGAGGCGCGCCTGGACCCCGGGGTCGCTGAAGGTCTCACGCTCCATCTGCTTGCAGGTGACGCACCAGTCGGCATAGAAGTCGAGCATTACGCCGCGTCCCTGGCTGCTCGCCAGGGCAACTTCCCGCTCCAGGTCCGCGAGGCCCTTGATGCGCTTGAACTCGAGGCCCTCGCTCGGCAGGCGTTCCGCCCTCGCGGCGCCGACCTGGCCGCCGCCGGCCTGCATGAAGCCGACCCCGCGCAACGGCTGGAAGACGTCGTGGCCGCCACCTGCCGCGCCGACCAGGAGCACCGCGCCGTACAGGAGCATGACCAGCCCGGTCCCCTTCCACAAGCGGCGCCAGCCGCTGCCGTGGGGGGGGATGGCGTCGAGCGCGCCGAGGTAGATCGCCGAGACGATCAGCAGGGCGGCCCACAGCGCCATGGTCAACGCGGCGGGCAGGATGCGCTCGAGCATCCAGATCGCCACACCGAGCAGCAGCACGCCGAACACCGCCTTGATCGCGTCCATCCACGGGCCCGCCTTCGGCAGGAGCTTGCCGGCGGAGGTGCCGATCAGCAGCAGCGGGGCGCCCATGCCGAGGCTCAGCGCGAACAGCGCGGCGCCGCCGAGCACCGCATCGCCGGTCTGGCCGATGTAGATCAGCGCGCCGGCCAGCGGCGCGGCGACGCACGGGCCGACGATCAGCGCCGAAAGGAAGCCCATGACCGCCACCCCGGTCAGGCTGCCGGGCTGCTGGCGGTTGCTCGCGTGGCTCAGCCGGCTCTGCGCCCAGTTCGGGACCTGCAGGTCGTAGAGTCCGAACATCGACAGCGACAGCAACACGAACAGGCCGGCGAACGAGCCGAGGATCCACGGGTTCTGGAACGCCACCTGCAGGTTGCTGCCGAACAGCCCGGCGAGCACGCCGGCGACGGTGTAGGTGACCGCCATCGCCAGCACGTAGACCAGCGACAGCACGAAGGCGCGCTTCGTCGTGACCTTCGCGCCGTGACCGACGATGATCCCGGAGAGGATCGGGATCATCGGGAAGACGCAGGGCGTGAAGGCGAGCAGCAGCCCGAAGCCGAAGAAGCTGAGGATGGTCAGCAGGCCGGTGCCGCTGGCGAGGGTGGCGGCGATGGAGTCCTGCTCGCTCAGCGAGACGGCGGGCGCGGCCGGCGTGGTGGGTGCCGCGTCGGCCGGGCTCGCCAGCGCATCGGCCAGCGGCGGCAGGTCGACCGTGACCTCCTTGCGGATCGGCGGGTAGCAGATGCCGCCGTCGGCGCAGCCCTGGTAGGTCGCGGTGAAGGTCAGCGGGCCCGGCGCGGGGTCGTCGCGGAGCAGGGGGACCCGGGCGAGGACCTCGCCGGTGTAGATCTCCATCGCCCCGAAGTAGGGATCGTCCTTGATCTTTCCCTCGGGCAGGCGCGCCTCGCCGAACCGCGTGTTCGCGGCCTCGGTCGAGAAGGCGAACTTGTCGCGGTAGAGGTAGTAGCCGTCGGCGATCTCCCAGCGGGCGAGGAGGGTGTCGCCCTCCGGGGAGACCTCGGCGGCGAGCACGAACGCCTCGTCGGGGTCGAGGAACTCGGGCTCCTGCGTGCCGAAGCCGAGTTTCTGGCCGAGCCGGGCGAGGGCGTTGAGCCCGCCTCCGCTGCTTCCCGGTTCTTCCCGGGCCGCCGGCAGGGCGACCTCGATCCGACGCGTCTCGGGCGGGAAGCAGATGCCGACGTCGGCGCATCCCTGGGCCTTGAGGTCGAGCGCGAGGACGGCGTCGCCGGTCGTGCCCTGGTAGGGCATGGTGATCGTCACGTCCCCCCGGTAGACGGCCATTTCGCCGAAGAACGCGTCGTCCTTGATCTCGGTCGGCGCGGGGAGCTCCGGTTCGCCGAGGGAGACGCCGTCGCTGGCGCTGGCGAAGCCGAGCTTGTCCCGGTAGAGGTAGTAGCCGTCGGCGATCCGCCACGTCACCTCGATGCGGTCCGGGGTGGCGTTAGCCGTTGCCTGGTAGGCCTGCTCGGGACGGAGGATCTCGGACGCGTCGCCGAACGGGAAGGGCGCGGCGAGCGCCAGGCTCGCCGGCAGCAGCAGCGCGGCGATGATGCCGAGGAGTGCGTGTCTCATTCTTCTCCGTCCAGCGTGGCGTCGAGCCACGCCAGGTACCCTGCCAGCCCCTGTTCCAGAGAGACCGCCACCACCTCGGGAAGTTCGTAGGGATGCGCCTCGACCAGCAGCGCCTCGAGTTGCGCGTAGCGGTCCCGGCGGCTCTTGAGCAGCAGCAGCACTTCGTCGTCGTGCTCGATCTCGCCCTGCCAGCGGAACACCGAGGTCAGGCCGGGAACGATGTTGACGCAGGCCGCGAGCCGTGCGTCGATGGCCGACGCCGCCAGGCGCCGAGCGGTCGCGTCGTCCGGGCAGGTGCAGAGGACCAGCAGGTGTACGTTCATCGGCGATTCCCGTGCTTCCGTGACAGCCCTCGCCGTCGCGGGTATAAAAAGGGTATCCCGCCGCGCACGCGATGTCATCGCCGAACCGCGCGGCGACAAGTCCATCCGGAGTCACCTTGAACCCCTTCGGCATCCTGCTGCTGCTGTTCCTCGTCGTCCCTCTGGTCGAGATCTACCTGCTGATCCAGGCCGGGGGCATCATCGGCGCGCTCAACACCGTCGCCCTCGTGGTGCTGACCGCCGTGGCCGGCGCGTGGCTGCTGCGCCTTCAGGGGCTCGCCACGCTACGGCGGGTCCAGCGCAGCCTCGACCAGGGGGTGTTGCCCGAAACCGAGCTGGTCGAGGGGGTGCTGCTGCTGGTCGCCGGGGCGCTGCTGCTCACGCCGGGCTTCGTGACCGACCTCATCGGGTTCGTGCTGCTGGTGCCGGCCACGCGGGGTGCGCTCGCCCGGGGCATCCTGGCGCGGGGGGTGCTCCACGTCCGGCAGGGGGTCGCCGAAGCTGAGGAGGTCCGCCGGACGCGAGACGGTGGCGGACGCGTCATCGAGGGTGAGGCGGAGCGTGATCCGGAGCCGCACGACCGCCTCGACTAGGCGAGTGCAGGGTGGTCATCGGGCCTGATGCTGACTCCAATGTTGTCCCCGGAGACACTTGATTCAAGGGGCATTTGGCGTAGCATTGGCCCTCCGCGGCGCGCGATTCGCGCCGGTTCGAGTGGTCGAGGGACCTGTCGATGAAAAAGTTCGCTGCACTGTTGGCCGTCCTGGTTTGCGTTGCCGTGTCCGTGACCACGGTCCACGCCGCGGAGGACGACTTCAACAAGTTCAAGGTCAAGCGGATCGTCAGCAAGAACAAGTGCTTCAAGTGCCACGCCATCACCCGTGAAAAGGTCGGACCGGCGTACATCAACGTCTCGCAGAAATTCAACGACGACCCGGACGGGCGGCAGAAGATCTACACCCACCTGACGACCAGCCCGGAAATCGAGGTCGAAGGGCGTAAGGAGACCCACGTCAACCTCGAGGCGGACGGCGACGAGGAGATCAACGAGGTGATCAACTGGCTGCTCTCGCTGGCGCACAACCGCCGCTACGCCCGTTACCTCCGGTAGCCGGGTTCGGGCCGCCGCCAGGAAGAACACACACAATCGCAAGGGAGCCACCATGCCGAGCGCACTGCAGGACAAGGGGAAGAACGGTCAGGGACGTCGATTCGGCTGGGTCGCCCTCCTCGTTGCCATGATCGTCGGAGGGCTGCTGACCTACGGCGGCTCCGAGGTGGTCGCCTGGACCAACACCGAGAAATTCTGCATCTCGTGCCACGAGATGCGCGAGAACGTCTACGCCGAGTTCGAG
>JAWVZO010000136.1:0-7109 GCA_033722135.1 Gammaproteobacteria bacterium
CGAACTCGCGACCCCAACCTTGGCAAGGTTGTGCTCTACCAACTGAGCTATTCCCGCCCTGCGAGCGAGCCGACATTGTAGCCCCGGCCTACTCCTTGTCAAGCCTGGAGGCCTTGTCCTGCGGGCCTTTCCCGACCAGTGCGGGCCACGCGCTCCGCAGGTAGGCGCCCATCGACCAGAGGGTCAGGATCACCGCGACGTAGAGCAGCACCATGCCCACCGTCCAGACGTCGAGCGGCCCGATCGGCTCGCGGTAGATCAGCAGGATCATGGCGATCATCTGCAGCGTGGTCTTGATCTTGCCGACCACGGAGACCGCGACCGTGGTCCGCTCGCCGAAACCGGCCATCCACTCGCGCAGCCCCGATACGGTGATCTCGCGGCCGATGATCACGGCCGCCGGGATCGCCATGAACGGGGTCGGGTGCTCGGCGACGAGCAGCACCAGCACCACGCCGACCATCAGCTTGTCGGCGACCGGGTCGAGGAAGGCGCCGAACGCCGAGGTCTGGCCCAGCCGGCGCGCCAGGTAACCGTCGAGCAGGTCGGTCACCGCGGCCAGCGAGAAGACCGCGGTGCAGGCGACATTGACCCACGAGAACGGCAGGTAGAAGAACAGCACGAACACCGGGATCAGTGCCAGCCGGAGCAGCGTCAGGAGGTTGGGCAGGTTCATCTGCATGCGGTCGTGCTCACTGTCCCTCGTTGAAGGTCGCGTAGATGCGCTCGGCAAGCGCCGTGCTGATCCCGGGGACCCGCGCGAGGTCCTCGACCCCGGCGCGTTCGATCTCGCGCAGGCCGCCGAGCTGGCGCAGCAGTTCGCGGCGCCGCTTCGGACCGAGCCCGGGAATCGACTCGAGCGGCGAGACGCGGCGCGCCTTGCCGCGGCGCTGGCGGTGACCGGTGATGGCGAACCGGTGCGCCTCGTCGCGGACCTGCTGCACGAGGTGCAGCGCCGGGGCGTCCGGGGGCAGCTGGACGGCGCCCTCGCGGCCGGCGACATGCAGGGTTTCCAGTCCCGGACGACGGCCCAGCCCCTTGGCGACGGCGGCGACCGGCAGACCGTCGACCTGCAGCTCCTCGAGCACGGCGAGCACGGCATCGAGCTGTGCCCTGCCGCCGTCGATCAGCAGCAGGTCGGGCCACTTGCCCTCCCCCTCCTTGAGCCGCCGGTAGCGACGGGCGATCGCCTCGCGCAGCGCCGCGTAGTCGTCACCCGCGTCGGCCTCGCGGATGTTGAAGCGCCGGTAGTCCGACTTGACCGCGCCGCCGGCGTCGAACACCACGCAGCCGGCGACCGGACGCTCGCCCTGGGTGTGGCTGATGTCGAAGCACTCCAGACGTTGCGGCACGGTGTCGAGACCCAGCACCTCGCCGAGCGCCTCGAGGCGCCGCTGCAGGCCGGTGCGCGAGGCGAGCCGGGCATCGAGCGCAGCGCGGGCATTGGCCTCGGCCAGCGCGAGCCAGCGGCGCGGCGCGCCGCGCTGCGGCACGTGCAGGGCCACCTTGTGGCCGGCCTGCTCGCCCAGGGCCGCGGCCAGCCAGGCGCCCTCCTCGGGCATGCGGTCGACCAGGATCTCCCTCGGGATGGCGCGGCCGAGGTAGAACTGCGGCAGGAACGCCGCGAGGGCCCCGGCGGTGTCGGAGGTCTCGGGCACGCTCGGGAAGAAGGCGCGGTTGCCGAGATTGTGGCCGCCGCGTACGAAGAAGACCTGGATGCAGGTCTGCCCGCCGGCCGAGGCGCAGGCGACGACGTCGATGTCGCGACTCGATCCGCTGACGTACTGGCGCGCCTGCACCCGGCGCAGTGCGGCGATGCGGTCGCGCAGTCGCGCCGCCTCCTCGAACTCCAGGGCTTCGGACGCGGTCTCCATGCGCTGCACCAGATCGTCGATGATCCGTTGCCCGCCGCCCGACAGGAACAGGCGGGTGTGCTCGACGTCGCGGGCGTACTCGGCCTCGTCGACCAGCCCGACGCACGGCGCCGAGCAGCGCTCGATCTGGTACTGCAGGCACGGCCGCGTGCGGTTGCGGAAGAAGCTGTCCTCGCACTGCCGCACGCGGAACAGCTTCTGCAGGAGATTCAGCGTGTCGCGCACTGCGCCGGCGCTTGGGAACGGGCCGAAGTAGCGGCCGCGTCCATCCCGCGCGCCCCGGTGGAAGGCGAGCCTCGGGAAAGGCTCGCCTTCGGTCAGGTGGATGTACGGGTAGCTCTTGTCGTCGCGCAGCAGGACGTTGTAGCGCGGGCGCAGTGACTTGATGAGCTGGTTCTCGAGGATCAGCGCCTCGTTCTCCGTGTGGGTCACCGTGACCTCGACCCGCGTCACCTGCTCGAGGAGGCGCGCGGTCTTGGCGTCGTGGACGGCGCCGCGCCGGAAGTAGCTCGACACGCGCCGCTTGAGATTGCGGGCCTTGCCGACGTAGAGCACGGCGTCGGCGGCGTCGAACATTCGGTAGACCCCCGGCCGCGTGGTCAGCGTGGCCAGGAAGCCGTCGAGGTCGAAGGGCGCGTCGTCGGCACTCATACGCCGATTATACGGGGGCGGTCGATCCCTTCAGGCGAGCAGCTCGCCGAGGCGGGCGAAAACGGCGTCGAACATGGCCGGGGTGAGGCGGCGGGTCTGGGTGTTGTAGCGGCTGCAGTGGTAGCTGTCGACGAGCCGGAAGCGCGGCAGGTCGTGCTCGGCGCCGTGGCCGAACGGATGGCGGGTGCGGGGCCTGCCGGTTGCGCCCAGCACCGCGTCGTGTGCGACCTTGCCGAGTGCCAGCACCACGGCGCCGGTCGGCAGGGTGGCGAGTTCGCTGGCCAGGTAGCCGTTGCAGTTGCGCACCTCGGGTCCGGTCGGCTTGTTGCCCGGCGGCAGGCACTTTACGGCGTTGGTGATGCGGCAGTCGCGCAGCGCGAGTCCGTCGCCGACGTGCGTGGAACGGGGACGCGACGCGTAGCCGAAGCGGTGCAGCGTCTCGTAGAGCAGGATCCCGGCATGGTCGCCGGTGAACGGCCGGCCGGTGGCGTTGGCACCGTGCATCCCCGGCGCGAGGCCGACCACCAGCAGGCGCGCCGCGGGATCGCCGAACGGCGGTACCGGCCGCGCGTGGTAGTCGGGATGATCACGCCCCACCTCGTCGAGGAAGGTCGCCAGCCGCGGGCAGCGCCGGCAGTCCGGATCGAAGACGGGATCGGCCTCGCGGCCGGGACGGCCGGTCACTGTGCAGTCAGGTCGGGGTCGCACACCCCGTGACGCAGCGCGACGTGGGTCAGTTCGACGTCGTTGCTGACGTCGAGTTTCTCGTAGAGACGGTGGCGGTAGGTGCCGACGGTCTTCGGGCTCACGCAGAGCCTCTCGGCGATCTCCTGGATCCCGCAACCCTCGATCACCATCAGCAGCACCTGCACCTCGCGCTGCGACAGGCCCTCGATCGGCGACTTGTTCTTCCCCGGGAGAAGGGTCAGGGCCAGCTTCTGGGCCACATCGGCGCTCAGAAACCGCTGGCCGCCGGCCACGGTACGCACGGCCTGCACCAGTTCGTTCGCCGGGCATCCCTTGGTGAGGTAGCCCATCGCACCCATCTGCAGGAGCTTCGACGGGTAGGGGTCGTTGCCCTGCACGCTGAGCACGATCAGCCTGAGCTCCGGGTGGGAATGGATCAGCCGGTGCAGGGTCTCGATGCCGCCGATGCCGGGCATGTTGATGTCCAGGATGACGACGTCGGGGAGGTCTCCGGTACGCAGCCGCTCGATCGCCGCCTCGCCGGAACTCGCCTCGGCGACCACGTCGATATCCTGCTCGGCCTCGAGAACGAAACGGATTCCGGTGCGCACGAGCTCGTGGTCGTCGACGAGCAACACGGTGATCATGGCCCTGCCCTCCCGGTGCGCGATCCCCGCGCACCCGCAGTGGTGCATCTGCGTGGCATCCCTTGCCCGACGTGCACCTTGACCGCATGATCACACAGTTGCCCGAGAGCGGGCAACAAGACCGACGCGCCGGTCGCGTCACGACGCGAGGAGAATACCGATGTCGCCGTTCGAACAGCAGATGGATCGCATCACCGCCTGGTTCGCCGGCCTGGACCCCGCCATGCTGGCGGCCCAGCTCTTCGCCCTGCTCCTCGCGTTCGTGGTGGGCAAATGGGTCCGGCGGGCGTACATGACGCGCTTCGCCGTTCCGGCGGACACCGAGATGCCGCACGGCCTGCGTCGCCTGACCCGGCGGACACTGGAACGGCTGATCCTGCCGCTGGCGATGCTGCTGCTGGTCAGCGCGCTGCGCGGCGTGCTCGCCGCTTTCGGATTCAACGTCTACCTCCTCGACATCGCGATCCCGGTGCTCGCCTCGCTCGCAGTGATCCGCGTCGCGATCTACATGCTGCGCAAATCGCTGGTCGACAGCCCGGCGGTCAAGGCGTGGGAGCAGCTGATCAGCGGGATGGTGTGGATCGTGGTCGCGCTGCACCTTGTCGGCTGGCTGCCGGCGGTCCTGGACACGCTCGACTCCCTTGCGATGACCGTGGGCGAGATGCGCGTCTCCGTGCTCTCGGTGCTGAAGCTGCTGCTGATGGTGACGCTCACCCTCGCCCTCGCCCTCTGGCTCGGCAAGGCGCTCGACGAACGGCTGAAGCGTTCGCTCCACATGTCTCCCGCGATGCGCGTGGGCATCGCCAAGTTCGTCAAGTTCTTCCTGATCGCGCTGGCGATTCTCGTCACGCTGGACAGCGTCGGCTTCGACCTCGGCTCGCTGGCGGTGTTCGGCGGCGCGCTCGGCGTGGGTCTCGGCTTCGGGCTGCAGCGCATCGCGAGCAACTTCATCAGCGGCTTCATCCTGATCGCCGACCGGTCGATCAAGCCCGGCGACGTGATCACCATCGGCGACAAGTTCGGCTGGGTCGACGAGATGCGCGCCCGCTACATCGTGGTGCGCAACCGCGATGGCGAGGAGAACCTGATCCCGAACGAGAACCTGATCACCTCCGAGGTGATCAACTGGCGCTACACCGACCCGAACGTGAGGATGAAGATCCCGGTGCAGATCAGTTACGGCGACGACCCCGAGAAGGCCCTCGAGATCCTGCTGAAAGCGGCGAAGGCGTCGTCGAGGGTCCTGGAGGATCCCGCCCCCGCGGCCCGCCTGATGGAGTTCGCCGACAGCGGCATCGCCCTCGAGCTTCGGGTCTGGTACGCCGACCCGGAGAACGGGGTCGCCAACATCCGCTCGGATATCAACCTGGCCATCTGGCGCGCGTTCAAGGAGGCCGGGATCACCATCCCGTTCCCGCAGCGCGACCTCCACGTGCGTTCAGCGGAAGGCCTCGCGGGTGTCATACCCAATGCTTCCTCCTGAACAGCGCGAGCAGGCCGAGCCCCAGGGAGGCCATGCCCGTAAGCGCGACGAAGTAGGCGCCCGGCCATTTCAGCTCGGGCATGTACTCGAAGTTCATGCCGAAGATCCCGGCGACCAGCGACAGCGGCAGGAAGATCGCCGAGACCACCGTCAGCACGCGCATGATCTCGTTGGTGCGGTGCGCGACCGCGGAGAAGTGGAGCTGGACCAGTGATTCGCTGTCGGCCTGCCGGCCGGCGGCGAAGCTGCGGACCCGCTCGATGTGCTCGTGCAGGTCGCGCAGGCGCACGGCGAGGAACTCGTCGATCTCGGTCCCGGTGTCCTCCTCCCAGCGGCCGAGGGCGTCGGACTGCTCCTCGCAGAGCGTGGCGAGCTGGCGGAGCTGCGAGCCGAACTGCAGCAGGGCGAGCCAGTCGTCGAACGGGTTCTTCGGGTCCAGAAGCGCCTCGCGCCACTCGGCGAGTTGGCCCGCGAGCGGGTCGCGCCGGGCTAGGAAGCGGTCGACGACGGTATTGAGGATCAGGTGCATCAGCCCCACCGGGCGCAGCGGGATGCGCCCGGTGCCGCTCGCGACGCGTTCGCGGACGGTCGCGATGCTCACGCTGTCCGGCTCGTGGACGGTGACCAGGACGCGAGGCGTCAGCAGCAGACCCAGGCAGCGTGTCGGGAACGCCTCGCCACCCTGTTCCGGGGCGAGGCTGCGGAACAGCAGCACCTCGTAGTCCGCGGTGCCGTCGTAGTGGGATGGGTGCTGCACGTTCTCCAGGTCGCGGTAATGCTGCTCGTACAGGGTGATTCCGGCGAGCCGTTCCACCGTGGCCCGCCACTCCGCGTCCCCGGCCCGGTCGACGTCGAGCCAGACGAAACCGCCCTGCGGCAGCGGCCGGGCCGGGTCGAGCGGTCGCGGGGTCCTGCCATCCTCGAAATGCAGCACTTCCATGACATGGTCCTCCTCTGTGCGGCTGTACGGGGCCGATTCCTCAGTTAGACTAGCCGCAATTACGCCAAGCGAGGCGTAGGAACGCACGATGGACCGCCCGCTCCCGGATGCACTTCCCCGTCACGAACGTCCCGCGCTGGGCTGGCGCGAGTGGGTGGCCCTGCCCGAACTCGGCATCCCGGCGATCAAGGCCAAGGTCGACACCGGCGCGCGGACCTCGGCCCTGCACGCCTTCAGGCTGCGGATCTACGAGCGGGACGGCGGCGAACGGGTGCGTTTCGTGCTCCACCCGATGCAGCGCGACAACGCGATCGAGGTGACCTGTGACGCCCCGCTGCTCGACCGCAGGAACGTCACCGATTCCGGCGGGCACCGAGAGGAACGCGCGGTCATCGCGACGTGCGTGGAGATCGGCGCCGAGCGGTTTCCCATCGAGGTCACGCTGACCGATCGCGACACCATGGGCTTTCGCATGCTCCTCGGCAGGACCGCCCTCGATGGGCGTTTCCTCGTCGACCCGGGCGCCTCCTACCTGGCCCGCGCGCGGCTGCCACGTGCCCGCGCCCGCGCCCTCTACCTGGACACCTGAGGCTTCCATATGAAGATCGGCATACTCTCGCGCAAGGCGAGTCTCTACTCGACCTCGCGCCTGATCGAGGCGGCGAAGGCGCGCGACCACGAGGTGCGGGTCATCAACCCGCTGCGCTGCTACATGAACATCACCTCGCATCGGCCGTCGATCCACTACAACGGCAGTCCCATCGAGGGCCTCGACGCCGTGATCCCGCGGATCGGGGCATCGATCACCTTCTACGGCTGCGCGGTCG
>JAWVZO010000137.1:0-7105 GCA_033722135.1 Gammaproteobacteria bacterium
ACCACCTCGAAGCGGTCCACCGCGAACACGACGAATACCGGACGTGCCTGCACGATCATCCACAGCGCGATCGCCAGCGTGCCCGCCTGGAGCAGCGCGACGAGGGCCATGTCGAACTTCAGGCCACGTTTCCCGGGCCGGTAGAGGAGCAGCGTCAGCAGCGGACCGGTCGTGATCTGCAGGAGCCAGAGCATGCCCAGCAGACGGACCAGGCCCAGTCCGCGACCGTAGGGCTCGGGGAACCAGGCGAGCCGGACCGCGAGCGAGAGCAGGACCAGCACGGCCACCGTACCCGCGAGGTGGTAGAGAAACGCCCTGCTTCGGCTCACGTGACGCCTCCCGGGGTTGCGCCGACCTGTTCATGCCCGACGCATGGTAGCGGATCGTGGGCGCAGATGGCCTCGTCTCGGACGCTGGGGTCGTGCCATCGCTGTTATGCTCGGGAGTGCGGCCCCACCGGCGGAGAGCACCGTGGAAGTCATCGACAACCCGTTCCGAGGCAGCGGACTCACGGCGAAAGCCGGGCTCGCGGCGGGACGGGTAGCCGCCGACCCGGCACAGGCCCTTGCCCTGTTCCGCCGCTGCCCCGCCGCCGCCCCGTCGCCACTGCTGGAGATGCCCGGGCTGGCGGCCGCGCTCGGCGTCGGGACCCTGCACCTGAAGGACGAGCGCGAGCGCATGGGGCTCGGCAGCTTCAAGGCGCTGGGCGCGACTCACGCTATCGCGCGTGAGGCGGCACGACTGGCCGACACTCCGGACGGGCCGGCGGCCTGCGACGCGATGGCCGACAGCCTCGAGGGCACGACCTACGCCTGCGCCAGCGCCGGCAACCACGGGCTGTCGGTGGCGACCGGCGCGGCGCATTTCGGCGCCCGGGCGATGATCTACCTGGCGACCACCGTTCCCGAGGCCTTCGCCGAGCGCCTGCGCCGTCGCGGCGCGACCGTGGTGCGCGCCGGCGACGACTACGAGGCGAGCATGGCCGCTGCGGCCGCGGACGCCGAGGCGAACGGCTGGATCCTGCTCTCCGACTCGTCGTGGCCGGGCTACACGGAGCTGCCGACCCGGGTCATGGAGGGCTACCTGATCATGGGTGCCGAGGTCGTCGACGCCCTGGACGAACCGCCCGGCCACATCTTCCTGCAGGCAGGCGTCGGCGGCCTGGCCGCGGCGATGACGGCACTGTTCCGCGCACGCTGGGGCGACGCGCCGAAGATCGTCGTCGTGGAGCCGCGCGCCGCGCCCGCCCTGATGGACAGCATCCGCGCGGGACGGCCCGTCGCGGCACGGGGGGCTGCCTCGTCGATGGGGCGACTCGACTGCAAGGAGCCCTCGCACCTCGCGCTGGCCGAACTGGCGCGCCACGCGGATTACTTCGTCACCATCGACGACCCCCAATGCGCGGAGACGGTGGAGCTGCTGGAGCACCACGGCATCACGACCACGCCCTCGGGCGCCGCCGGCGTCGCCGGACTGCACCATGCGTCCGCATCCCGCGAGCGGCTGGGACTCTCCGGAGCGAGCCGCGTGCTCGCCTTCGTCACCGAGGGGCCGGAGGGGGCCGCGTGACCGCGCCGGTCACTCCAGGGATCGACCTCGCCGGGTTGACGGACTTCCGCCACGCGCTCCACCGGCGCCCCGAGACCGGCTTCGACGTCACCGCCACCGCGCGTGTCGTCGCGGACCGGCTGGCGGACGCGGGGCTGGAGGTCGCGACCGGGGTCGGCGGAAGCGGTGTGGTGGCGACGCTGCGGCGTGGCTCCGGAGGCGGCGCGGTCGGGCTGCGCGCCGACCTCGACGCGCTGCCGATCACGGAGCAGAACGACTTCGCCTATCGTTCCACGGTCGACGGCGTCTTCCACGGCTGCGGCCACGATGGCCACGCCACCATGCTGCTGGGCGCCGCGCTCGCCCTCGCCGGCCGCGATGACATCGCGACCACGGTGCACTTCATATTCCAGCCCGACGAGGAGAACGGGCGCGGGGCGCGGGCGATGATCGACGACGGCCTGTTCGAGCGCTTCCCGATGGACGCGGTCTTCGGCCTGCACAACCTCCCTGGCCTCCCGGTCGGCGCGTTCGCGACCCGGACCGGCGCGCTGACCGCCTTCGAGGAGCTGTTCGAGATCGTGATCCACGGCCGGGGCGGCCATGCCTCGGCGCCGCACAAGGTCGTCGACCCGTTGGTGGCCGGCGCGGAAACGGTCACCGCGTTGCAGAGCGTCGTGGCCCGTGCGCTCCCGCCGCACGATCACGGCGTGGTGTCGGTCACCGAGTTCGTCACCGACGGCGCGCGCAACGTGATCCCGAGCACCGTGACCATCCGCGGCGACGTGCGCGGCTACGACGACGGCGTGAGCCGGACCGTCGAGCGACGGCTGCGCGAGATCAGCGAGGGGGTGGCGTCGGCCCATGGCGCCGCGGCCACGCTCACCTACGCGCGGGAATTCGAGCCGACGGTCAACACCGCAGGTGAGGTCGGGTGCGTCGCCGCGGCGGTGCGTTCGATCCCCGGCGCGACCGTCGACCCGGACTGCGCCCGGGTCGGCTTCTCGGAGGACTTCGCCCAGTTCCTGAAATACCGGCCTGGCTGTTTCGTCCTGATGGGCAACGGCGAGGGTCCGCACCACGGCGCCACGCTGCACAACCCCCGCTACGACTTCAACGACGCCGCGCTGCCTTACGGGATCGCCTACTGGACGACGCTGGTCGAGACCTGGGTCCGGGAGTGAACGACGCGCCGCCCAGGGGGTTCCCCGACGCCGAGTTCGCCGACCGCGTCACGCGCGCCCAGGAACTGATGGCCGCGAAGGGCCTCGACGCGCTGCTGCTGACCACCGAGCCGGAAGTGCGCTACTTCACCGGTTTCCTGACCCTGTTCTGGCAGAGCCCGACACGCCCCTGGTTCCTGCTCCTCCCGGCCTCGGGCAAGCCGGTGGCCGTGGTCCCCGGAATCGGCGCGCCGGTCATGGCGCGCACCTGGATCGACGACATCCGCAGCTGGCCGGCACCGGTGCCGGACGACGACGGCATCACCCTCCTCACCGAAGCCGTGCACGACTGCGGCGCGGCGCGCGGGCGCATCGGCGTGCCGATGGGTCCGGAGACCACGCTGCGCATGCCGCTCGCGGACTACGCACGCCTCCAGCGCGGCCTGGCGGACGCCGAGTTCGTCGACGCGACCGACGTGGTGCGCACGCTGCGCATGGTCAAGTCCGAGGCGGAGATCGCCAAGATCGCCCACGCCTGCACCATCGCCTCGGACGCGTTCGACGCACTGCCGGACCGCATCCGCGCGGGACAGCCTCTCGTTGAGGTATTCCGCGCCTTCCGCATCGCGCTCCTCGAGGCCGGCGCCGACGACGTCCCGTACCTCGTCGGGGCCTCCGCTCCGGGCGGCTACGACGACGTGATCTCGCCGCCGGACGTCCGCCCGCTGACCCCCGGCGACGTGCTCATGCTCGACACCGGAGCGACCTTCGACGGCTACCACTGCGACTTCGACCGCAACTTCGCCATCGGCCACGCCGACGACGACGCCCGGCATGCCTACACCACCCTCTACCACGCGACCGAGGCCGGCCTCGCGGCCTGTGTGCCCGGGGCGACCAGCGCCGACCTGTTCCGCGTGATGCGCGACGAGATCGCCCGCGCCGGCTACCGCGCCGGGAACGTCGGCCGCTTCGGCCACGGGCTCGGCATGCAGCTGACCGAGTGGCCCTCGCACACGGCCCTCGACGACACGGAGATCTCCGCCGGCATGGTCCTGACCCTGGAGCCCGGCCTCGAGATCGCGCCGGGGCGCGGCATGGTCCACGAGGAGAACCTGGTGGTGCGCGTGGACGGTCCGGAGTTGCTGAGCCGCCGCGCCGCGCCGGAGTTGCCGGTGGTGCCGGGCGGCCGCTGATGCGCCTGGACTACACCACCGACCATGGCGCGGCCGCGCGGGCCCGTTTCGGACTCGTGGTGCTGCAGGTCGACGAGACCATCGAGGACGAGTTTCCACGCCTGGTGGGTCGCGACGGGATCGCCGTGCACTTCACCCGGGTCCGCAGCGGGAAGGAGGTCACCGGGGAGACCCTGGCCGCCCAGGCCGCCGACCTGCCGGTGGCCGCGGCGCTGCTGCCGCCCGGCGTGCCCTTCGACGTCATCGGCTACGCCTGCACCTCCGGCGCCACGGTGATCGGGCCTGAGAACGTCGCGCGGGCCGTGCGCGCCGCGCGCCCAGATGACTTCGCGACGACGCGGGTCACCGATCCCCTGACCGCGGTCGGCGCGGCCTGCCGCGCCCTCGGGGTGCGCCGGCTCGGCTTCGTGACGCCCTACGTCGCCGAGGTGTCGACGGCCATGCGCACGGCGCTCGAGGCCGACGGCCTGGAGATCGCCGGTTTCGGCTCGTTCGAGCAGGCCGAGGAGCGCGTCGTCGCACGCATCAGCCCAGGCTCCATCGAACGGGCCGTGGTCGAGGTCGGCCGCTCCGAGCCATGCGACGCGGTGTTCGTTTCCTGCACCAACGCGCGAACCCTCGACGTCATCGAGACGGCGGAGCAGCGCCTCGGACTGCCGGTGCTGTCGAGCACCCAGGCCCTGGCCTGGCACATGTTGCTCCTGGCCGGTATCGAGGCACGCCGGCCGGGGTGCGGCCGGCTCTTCGCCGGTTGAAGGCAGCAGCCGGGCGTCTAGCGGGAACAGCTCGGAACACGCGCGCGACTTACCGCCTGTGCGCCCCTGGTGCATCAGCGGGCCACGCCCGCCCATGCCGCACCCGGGATCCGGGCCATCTTCGGCGGGGCAATTACCTAGATATAAACTCAAGTTTTTAATAGAAAAACTCTTTGCCCCATGTACCGATTAGGGTTATCTTCGCCCTGGGGGACAACACCAACGGCCAGGAGATTCTGCACTGCGTAGCGAGTCCATCAGGACGTTACGCGTGCGATCCCCGCAGCGTCGCCATGGTTTCAGGGGAAACGCGTCTGACCGGACTCGACCCCGGTCCAGATGCAGACGGAGGGGCAGCAGCTTGGCACGCCATGTCACATGGGCGGTGATTGTCACGGCCCTCGTCCTGCCCGTTCCGGGCCTGGGGGCCGAAGCCGAGGAGTCATCCCGGGCACCCGAGGATCCCTTTTTCATCGACCTCCCCGTGGTCCTGACCGCGACGCGCTTGTCGCAGCCTCCACAGGACGCGCCGGCCGCGGTGTTCGTGATCGACCGGGAGATGATCGACGCCAGCGGCGCGCGCGAGATCGCCGACCTGATGCGGCTGGCGCCCGGGTTCATCGTCGCGACCGACAACGGCAACCGGCGGGCCGTCGGCTACCGCGGGTTCGTCGATTCCTACGGGCGACGACTGCAGGTGCTGATCGATGGCCGCTCGGTCTACATGCCCCTGTTCGGCGGAACGACCTGGACCGACCTGCCGCTGGCGCTCGACGACATCGAGCGCATCGAGGTGATCCGGGGCCCGAACGGCGCCTCCTACGGGGCCAACGCCTTCCAGGGCGTGGTCAACATCCTCACCCGCCACCCCGACGTGAGCCAGGGCCTCTACCTCCACGCCGCTGGGGGTGACCCCGACTACCGGCAGGGCGTGCTCCGTCACGGCTTCCCGCTCGGCTCCGCGGAGGTGCGCTACACGCTCGGCTACGAGGAGGACAGCGGCTACGACGTGCCGCTCGACAACCAGGTCGACGGCAAGGAGCTCGGGCTGGCCACCTTCGACGCGATGCTCGACACGACGTCACGCGACCGGCTCCGCCTCCAGGCGGGCATCAAGCGCGGTGACCTCCGGGACGGAGGGAACGATATCGATGCCGTGACGAACACCATCAATGGCCCAACCGTCGAGGACCCGCCGCGCACGGTCGACGTGGAGCACCTGTTCGGCCAGATCGAGTGGGAGCATCAACTGCAGAACGGCGACGTCGTGAAGGCGCTGGGTTACGTACAGCAGCTCACCCACGACGACGACTACCCGACGCTGCTGCCCCCGACGCACCCCGACAATCCGTCGGGCACGGACCTGTTCGTCGACTTCAGCCGCTCGAGAGAGGAGCGGCGGTACGCCGTCGAACTGCAGCACCTGCTGCAACCGAACCGCGATCTACGGGTCGTCTGGGGCGTCGAGCTCCGCCAGGACGAGGTTGAATCCACGGCACTGCTGGGCCCCGGCAGCCCGGTCGAGAACACCCTTTTCCGGCTCTTCGCCAATGCCGAGTGGCAGCTCGCCCCGGAACTGCTGATGAACGCGGGCGTCATGCTGGAGGAGCACGAGATCTTCGACGACGCGGTCTCGCCCCGCCTGGCGCTCAATTTCTCTCCGTCGACCAACCATACCTTCCGCATCGCGGCCTCGCGCTCGGTGCGCACGCCGTCCGTCTACGAGGCCAGGTCGGACGAGTTCTACCCGCTGGATCTCGATTTCAGCGGCGGAGGCGGACCGGGAATCGATGGCGAGATCGATGCGATCTACCAGGTTTCGAAGTCCGCCTTCACCCCGGACAACGAGACCGTCGAGGCCCTGGAACTCGGTTGGCTCTTCGAGCTCATGGACGACCGCCGCCTGCGGGGCGACGTCAGGATTTTCTACGAGCGTTACCGCAAGATGCTCAACGATTATCCCTACCGGTTCACCGGCCGTGACGACCTGGGGGCCTGTTCGATCACCGGGGGTTTCTGCGGCAACGCGAACAATGGCTTTGGCAACGTCGATCATCCGAAACCGACGACCTTCGGGGTCGCCAACCAGATCGATCTCGATTTCTACGGGCTCGAGGCCAGCCTGGAGGCGAGGCCCAGCACCCTGAGCCGCATCATCGCCTCCTATACCTTGAACAAGCTCCATGACCTGGAAGCGCGCCGCCCCGACCTTCTCGATTACCCCTACACCGACTTCGGGACGAACACCGCCAGGCTCAACCCCACCCTTCTCGCCCAGGTGACCGACGAGTGGGAGCGGTCCTACCCCTCGCACATCTTCAGTCTCCTGGCCATCCACCGTCCCGACGATCACCTCACGCTCAGCGCGGCCGTCTACCACCTGAGCAACACCCAGTTCCTCGAGGTCGGCGATAGATTGCCGGGATACACGCGGCTCGACCTG
>JAWVZO010000138.1:0-7081 GCA_033722135.1 Gammaproteobacteria bacterium
CTCCAGACCCCGAAGTCGACGCCGTCGTCGGAGGCGCGGGCGGTGCCCAGCTCGGCGAGGTCGAAGTAGACCGCACGCGAGACGAGGGCGTCGAGGCGATCGCGCACCCGCACGTACGGCGCCGGTTCGCCATCGTCGGTGAAGGTCACGCGCAGCGGGTGGGCCGCGTCGGCGGTGACCCGGTCGCCGACGTTGGTGACGAAGGTCAGGCGCTGCGCCTCGCCCTCGCCATCGACCTCGACGTCGACGGCGAGGAACGGCGCGTCGTCGACGATGATGCGCACCTTTTCGACCGGGGTGACGAGGTAGTAGTCGCCGTCGTCGTCGCGGCGCAGCACGGTCGAGAAGAGCCGGACCAGGGCCTGGCGGCCGATCGGTGTGCCGAGGTAGTGCCAGGTGCCGTCGCGCGCGATGCGCATGTCCATGTCGCCGCAGAAGGGTGGATCCCACTCGTGGACCGGGGGCAGGCCCTCGCGCGGCTTGATCAGCTGCTCGGCGAGCGCGTTCGGATCGGGTTGGCGTGTCATGCGTTCGCTCGGGTTCGCGGGCTTGGGGTAGCATGTGGCGCCGCCCGCGGCGTAGCGGGTGACGGGACCGGAGGATACCGCAGTTGGACGACGATAGGTTTTCGCTGGTCGGGCGCGTGGCGCTCGTGAGCGGTGCGTCGAGCGGATTGGGGGCGCGTTTCGCGCGGGTTCTCGCCGGGGCCGGGGCCGCGGTGGTCCTCGGGGCACGGCGCGTCGAGCGGCTCGCGGACCACGCCGAGGCGATCGAAACGGCCGGCGGCCGGGCACTGGCCACGCCGCTCGACGTCACCGACGACGCCTCGGTCGCCGCCGCGTTCGACGCGGCCGAGAAGCGCTTCGGCACCGTCGACATCGCGGTCTGCAACGCCGGGATCGGGGCTACGGCGTCGATCGACGAGAGCGACGCGCGTGATTGGGACGAGGTCCTCGAGGTCAACCTGCACGGCGTGCGCCGGGTCGGCCGCGAGTGTGCGCGCCGCCTCATCGCGGCGGAAAAACCGGGCAGCATCGTCAACGTCGCCTCGGTGCTCGGTCTGCTCGCCCAGCCCAACCACGCCGGCTACGCGGCCTCGAAGGCCGCGGTGATCCAGCTGACCCGGGTCATGGCGCTCGACCTGGCGCGCCACGGCATCCGCGTCAATGCGCTCGCGCCGGGCTACGTCGCCACCGAGATCAACGCGGCGTTCTTCGCCAGCGAGGCGGGGAAACGCTACGTCAAGCGGCTGCCCGCGCGGCGGCTCGGCATGGCGGAGGAGCTCGACGGGCCACTGCTGCTGCTGGCCAGCGACGCCGGCAGCTATGTCAACGGCGCGGTGCTCGTCGTCGACGGCGCCCACTCGGCCAAGCTCGCCTGAGATGGCCGAGCTGTTCCTCGTCCGCCACGGCCAGGCCTCGCTCGACAGCGACGACTACGACCGCCTGACCGAGACCGGGGCCCGCCAGTCGCGCTGGCTCGGCGAATACTATGCCGAGCGGGGCCTCGCCTTCGATGCCGTGTTCACCGGCAGCCAGCGTCGTCATGCCGAGTCTCTGGAATGCCTTGCCGAGCGCCTGCCCGAACTGCCGCGCGCGCGGGTGCTGCCCGGACTCGACGAGTACGATTTCGGTGCCCTGATCCAGGCCACCACCGGCGCCCCGTCGCTCCGCGAGGCCGTCGCGGCCCACCCGGGGGGACGTGGGCGCTCGGTCTACGCGCTGCTGCGCAACGCGCTCGAGACGTGGGCCTCGGGTCGGCTCGACCGCGCGGTGCCGGAGAGCTGGGCCGAGTTCGGCGAACGGGTGACCGGGGCGCTCGCCGAGCTCGGCACGGAGGCCGGACGCGGCCGCAGGGTGCTCGCGGTCTGCTCAGGGGGACCGATCGCGCGCCTGCTCGGCGTGGCGCTCGATCTGGCCGACCGCACCACCATCGGCCTCAACCTGCAGATGAACAACAGCGCCTTCGCGCATCTCTACCACGACGGCGAGGCGTTCCAGCTCGCCGCGTTCAACAGCCAGCCGCACCTGGACCGTCCGGGGCGGCGCGATTCGATCACGCACATCTAGGGGAGAACAGGGGATGGATTTCGAACACTCCGGGAAGGTCCGCGACCTCATGCAGCGCGTCGAGGCATTCATGGAAGCGCACGTCTATCCCGCCGAGGAGGCCTACTTCGAGTACGTCGAGCAGGCCGACGACCGCTGGACCATTCCGCCGGTGATGGAGGAACTGAAGGGTAAAGCGCAGGCCGAGGGGCTCTGGAACCTGTTCCTGGCGGAGTTCGAGGACTTCGGCTACGGATTGACCAACCTCGAGTACGCGCCGCTCGCCGAGATCATGGGCCGCTCGTTGATCGGCGCCGAGGTGTTCAACTGCAACGCCCCCGACACCGGCAACATGGAGGTGCTGGCACGGTTCGGCACGCCCGAGCAGCAGGAGCGCTGGCTGAAACCGCTGCTGGCCGGGGAGATCCGCTCCGCGTTCGCGATGACCGAGCCGGGCGTCGCCTCCTCCGACGCGACCAACATCAAGTGCTCGATCACGCGCGACGGCGACGAGTACGTGATCAGCGGCCGCAAGTGGTGGACCACCGGCGCCCCCGATCCGCGCTGCCGGATCCTGATCGTCATGGGCAAGACCGATCCCGACGCGGACCGTCACCGCCAGCAGTCCCAGGTGCTGGTGCCGATGGATGCGGAGGGCGTGAAGCTGCTGCGCCCGCTGACCGTCTACGGCTACGACGACGCGCCGCACGGCCACGCCGAACTGGTGCTCGACAAGGTGCGCGTGCCGGTGGCGAACCTGATCGGCGGGGAGGGCGACGGCTTCGCGATCGCCCAGGCGCGCCTCGGCCCGGGCCGCATCCATCACTGCATGCGGCTGATCGGCTGCGCGCAGCGCGCGCTGGAGATGATGTGCACCCGCACCGAGGCACGCGTCGCCTTCGGCCGCAAGCTCAGCGAACAGGGCTCGATCCGCGAGGACGTGGCCAACTCGGCCTGCGAGATCGAGCAGGCGCGGCTGCTGACGCTGCAGGCCGCGAGCAAGATGGACCACTGCACCTACAAGGAGGCGCGCGACCTGATCGCGATGATCAAGATCGTCGCGCCGCGGATGGCGCAACGGGTCATCGACCGCGCCATCCAGGCGCACGGCGGCGGTGGGCTCTGTGAGGACTTCTTCCTGGCGCGCGCGTTCTCGTACGCCCGTTACTGCCGGATCGCCGACGGTCCCGACCAGGTGCACATGGCCTCGCTCGGCAAGCAGCTGATCCGGCGCCACAACGGGCAGCCCGAGTGAGCGAGACCGGTAACGCCCTCGACACGGCGCGCCTCGCGGCCTACCTCGAGGCGCACGTCCCGGGTTTCCGCGGCCCGCTGAGCGCCGAGAAGTTCGCCGGCGGCCAGTCGAACCCGACCTACCTCGTCGAGGCCGCGTCGGGCCGCTACGTGCTGCGCCGCAAACCGCCCGGCGAGCTGCTGAAGTCGGCGCACGCGGTCGACCGCGAGTTCCGCGTGCTCGAGGCGCTGCACGGCGGGTCGGTGCCGGTGGCGAAGCCGTACCACCTGTGCACCGATGACGGGGTCATCGGCAGCTGGTTCTACCTGATGGACCACGTCGACGGCCGCATTTTCTGGAATCCCGCCCTCCCCGAGTTGGATCGGGCGCAGCGTGGAGCCCTCTACGACGAGATGAACCGGGTCCTCGCCGCACTGCACGCGGTCGACGTCGCGGCCGTGGGCCTCGCGGACTACGGCAAGCCCGGCAACTACTTCGAGCGCCAGGTCGGGCGCTGGACCAAGCAGTACCGCGCCTCCGAGACGGAGCGCATCGAGGCGATGGAGCGGCTGATGGCATGGCTGCCCGACGCCACGCCTGCGGACGACGGCCGCGTCGGCCTGATCCACGGGGATTACCGCCTCGACAACCTGATCTTCGCCCACGACCGGCCGGCGATCCTCGCGGTGGTCGACTGGGAGCTCTCGACCCTCGGCCATCCGTTCGCGGACCTCGCGTACCAGTGCATGCAGCTGCGCCTGCCGGGCGACCTCGAGGTGCTCGCCGGTCTCGGCGGCCTCGACCGTGCCGCGCTCGGCATCCCCTCCGAGGCCGACTACGTCGCGGCCTACTGCGCCCGTGCGGGCCTGGACGGCATTCCGGACTGGGACTACTACCTGGCCTTCAGCTTCTTCCGCTTCAGCGCGATCCTGCAGGGCATCCGGAAGCGGGCGCTCGACGGCAATGCCTCGAGCAAACTCGCCCACGACTACGGCGCGCTGGCACGGCCGCTCGCGGAAATGGGCTGGGCGGTGGTCGAGGAGGCGGGCTGAGACCGGGGTGGGTGCCTGCCGGGGAGGTTCTCCGCGGGACAATCGTGCGATGTCTCCCGACCCATGACCGGGATCCCGGTCGGTATTCACCACTGCTCGGGTCGATCCGATCGTCGTGCCGCCCACGGCCCATGAGTTGTTCGATAATGAGACCATGACGACCCGCACCGTACTGCGCATGGGCGATCCCCGCCTGCGGCTCGTGGCCGTGCCGGTGGAGACGTTCGACACCCCGGATCTCCACGCGCTGGTCGCCGACCTGTGGGAGACCATGGCCGCCGAGTCGGGCGCGGGCCTCGCCGCACCGCAGATCGGCGTGCCGTTGCGCGTGGTGGTTTTCGGCTACCACGAGAACCCGCGCTACCCCGACGCCCCGCCGGTGCCCGAGACGGTGCTGGTCAACCCGGTCATCGAACCTCTCGACGACACCGTGGAACAGGGGTGGGAGGGGTGCCTCAGCGTCCCCGGTCTGCGCGGCCTGGTGCCGCGCTACGCGCGTATCCGCTACACCGGCCGTGATCCCGCGGGCCGGGTGATCGAGCGCGAGGCCGAGGGCTTCCACGCCCGCGTCGTGCAGCACGAGTGCGACCACCTCGACGGCATCCTCTACCCGCAGCGCATGAGGGACATGGCGCGCTTCGGCTTCGTCGAGGAGCTGCTCGCGGCCGGCGCGCTGGAACCGCCGATGCCGTGCGAGGACCCGCGCGAGCCGTGAAGGGCACGCCTCCCGCGGGCTCGCGCACGGTGCTGCTGGGCACGACGGCACCGTTCTCGTCGGCGGTCTTCGCGCAGCTCGTCGATGCCGGGGTCGAGTTCGCGGCCGTCGCGGTCGACGGCGCCGTCGACACCGCCCCGATCGTGACCGTCTCCGTGAATGGCCACCGCGAGACGCTGCCGTCGCTCGCGGCGGCCCGGGGGGTGCCGGTGCGCGCCGCACCGCGGCTCGACGACGGCGGTTTCCTCGGTTGGCTGGCGGATCTCGCGCCGGATTTCCTGCTCGTGGCCTGCTTCGGTCAACGGCTGCCCGCGGCGGTCCGCGCCGCGGCCCGGAGCGACTGCCTCAACCTGCACCCGTCGCTGCTGCCGCGCTACCGCGGCCCGGCTCCGCTCTTCTGGCAGTTGCGCCGGGGCGAGACCGCCACGGGCGTGTCCCTGCACCGCGTCGGGCCCGGGATCGACACCGGTCCGATCGTGGCGCGCGCACCGCTCGCCTTCGAGGACGGGCTGGACGGCACCGCGCTGGCCGAGCGCTGCGCGGCCGCGGGCGCCGGGCTGTTCGTCGCCAGCCTCTCCGCATACCGTGCCGGAACGATTCGGGCGGTGGCCCAGGATCCGGCGCAGGCGGAGTCCCAGCCCGCCCCCGCCGCTGGCGATTTCCGACTCTCCGCGGCGTGGCCGGCACGGCGGATCTTCAATTTCATGCGCGGCACCGGTCACTGGGGACAGGACTATCCCATCGCGATCGACGGCCGCGACTTCCTGCTCCGCGAGGCCCTCGGCTGGTCGTCCACGGAGCGTCTCCGGCGTTCCTGCGAGCTGCGGGGCCGACGCATTCGCGTGCGCTGCGATCCCGGCGTGCTCGAGGCGCGGTTGGCCTGACCCGGAGGCCCTAGTCCGGTTGGCGCATCCGTGCGCTGTAGCCGGCGGTCAGCAAGGCGGCGGCGTTCGTGGCGTCGAGGATCTCCACGTCGGCGTCGAGCCGTGCCCTGCCGTGCTCGAGCAGCGCCGCGCGGAAGGCGGCGAGCCGCTCGGCGGGGAGAGTGCAGCGGCAGACCGGGTCGCCGGTGATCGGGGCGTGGTAGCGCACGGTCGCCTCGCGCTGGACCAGCACCGCGTCGAGGCGCGCCTCGTCGAGGTCGCGCACCAGCACGATCCAGCCGGTCAGCATCGCCTGGGCGCTCAGGCTGCCGGCGAATGCGGTGCCGTGGACGTTGCGGTTACGTGCCAGCGGGGTGCGCGTGACGGCGTGGCCCGGCGCGAGTTCGAGCAGTTCGAGGCCCATCTCCGCGACCAGCGGAAAGGCCCCGTGCAGCCAGGCCTGGGTCTCGGCGAGCGTGTCGCTCATCCGTGGTGCGTACCGGCCGCCCTCGCGCGCGGCGATTCGGCGGCGAGCAGCGCGGCATCGACGCGCTTGAGCTCCTTCTGCAACGCCTTGCCGACGGTGACCGTGCCGTCGTTGACGAAACGCTCGTGGTTGCGCTCGACCTCGGCCGGGTCATAGAGGTAGTTGACCATGACCCCGTAGGAGGCGCTCAGCCGTTCCGGCGTCGGGTCGGCGAAGGGGTTGATCCGCTCGAGCCGTGCCCCGTTCGCGAGATGGAACCCGGCCACCGGGTCGTAGACCGTGTCGCCGCGCCGGGCGCGGGCGAGGTAGGCCAGGGCCAGCCGGCCGAGCGCCTCGCCGAGCATCGGGCGCTGTTCGGCGTCGTGCGCCTCCAGAAGGACGAAAAGGGCCTCCACGGGTGATTCCCGTTCTCCCGCCTGGCACAGTTTCGCGGCCTGGTCGGCGAGCAGCGCCTCGGCGCTTGGCCTGCCGATCGGGTTCCCCGGGTTATCGAGGCCTTCGAGCACCTCGCGGAAGCGGGGCAGGGGCGACAGCGTCGCGAAGCGGGCAATGCCGGGGAACTCCCCGGTCAACTCCGTGACGACCTGCTTGATCAGGAAGTTGCCGAAGGAGATGCCGCGCAGACCCTTCTGGCAGTTGTTGATCGAGTAGAAGATGGCCGCGTCGGCCTGCAGCGGGTCGA
>JAWVZO010000139.1:0-6996 GCA_033722135.1 Gammaproteobacteria bacterium
ATCGCGAGCTCCAGCGTCGCGCCGACCCCGCTGGCCACGAGCACGTGCCCGAGATCGGCGGCGAGCCCGTCCGAGAGATCGATCGCGGCCGGCGCGAGACCGCGCAGGGCACGGCCCGCGGCCAGCCGGGGCGTCGGCCTGAGCAGCCGCTCGCGCAGCGTGTCGCGTTCGCCGGCGGCCAGGCCGGGCGGGTCCCGGAGGGCGAGCGCGGCGTCGCCCAGCGTCCCGGTAACGCAGACCGCATCGCCCGGACGGGCGCCGTCGCGACGCAACGCCTCGCCGGCCGGCACGTGCCCCGCGGCCTGAATGGTGACGGCCAGCGGGCCGCGCGTCGTGTCGCCGCCGACCAGCGCGACGCCGTGCGCCTCCGCGAGCGAGGCGAGCCCGCGGGCGAAACGCCCGACCCACGCCTCGTCGATGCCGGGCAGGGTCAGCGCCAGCGTGAACCAGGCCGGGGTCGCGCCCATCGCGGCGAGGTCGCTGAGGTTGACCGCGAGCGCCTTGTGGCCGAGCGAGTCCGGCTCGACGTCGGGATCGAAATGGACCCCGGAGACCAGGGCGTCCACGGTGACCGCCAGCACCTCGCCCGGCCCGGGCGGGAGGAGTAGCGCGGCGTCGTCGCCCACGCCGAGCAGCACGCCGGGGTGACTGTCGTGGCCCGCGAAGTGGCGGGCGATCAGTTCGAACTCGGAAACCGGCATCGTGGCATTCGGGCAGGTAGCGACCCGGCAGGGCCGCACGCAGGGCTCAGGGCGATTCGCCCGAGGCCTCGCGCTCGACCTGGCGCAGCTGCAGCGCGAGGCGGTCGAGCACGCCGTTGACGAAGCGGTGCCCCTGCTCGGCTCCGAACCGCTTGGCCAGGTCGACCGCCTCGTTGATCACCACGCGGTACGGCACCTCGGGACGGTGCGCGAGTTCGTAGGCTGCCACGCGCAGGACCGCCCGCTCGACCGGGTCGACCTGGTCGAGGGGCCGGGCGAGCAGCGGGACGAGCAGGTCGTCGAGCTCGTCGAGCGAGCGCACCACGCCGCGCAGCAGCGTCTCGAAATACTCGCGCCGTTCGGCGGTCGGCGCCTGCTCGGCACCGAACTGGTCGAGGATGTCGCCGACGTCCTGGCCGGCCAGCTGCCACTGGTAGAGCGCCTGGACGGCGAGGCGCCGGGCCGGTGTGCGCGCGTTGCCCACTCAGTCGATCTGGCGCAGGAGGTTGACCATCTCGATGGCCGAGAGCGCCGCCTCGGCCCCCTTGTTGCCGGCCTTGGTGCCGGCACGTTCGATCGCCTGCTCGATGGTGTCGACGGTCAGCACCCCGAACGCGACCGGCACGCCGTACTGCAGCGACACCTGGGCCAGCCCCTTGGTGCATTCGCCGGCGACGTACTCGAAGTGGGGCGTGCCGCCGCGGATCACCGCGCCGAGCGCGACGATGGCGTCGAAACCGCCGGCGGCGGCGATCCTCTGCGCCGCCAGGGGCATCTCGAAGGCGCCGGGCACGCGGAACACCTGCAGGTCGGCGGCGTCGGCGCCGTGCCGGCGCAGTGCGTCGATCGCCCCGGCCTCGAGGCTGTCGGTGACGAAGCTGTTGAAACGCCCCACGACCAGCGCGAAGCGGGCCTTGTGCACCGCCAGCGTTCCCTCGCGGCTCTTGATCTCCTGGTTCATCGTCTCTCCCGTTGCAAGGTCCCCGTCGTGCGCCACGCCGGGGTCAGCTCACGTACTCCACCACCTCGAGGTCGAACCCGGAGATGGCGTGCACTTTCTTCGGCGCGCTCAGCACGCGCATGCGCCGCACGCCGAGGTCGGTCAGGATCTGCGCGCCGATGCCGTAGGTGCGCAGGTCGCTCGGCGGGGAGCTCGCGGGCAGCGCGACCCCCTTGTCCTCGAGCTGGTAGTTGCGGATCCGCCGCAGCAGCTCCTGGTGGTCGCTGCGCGCGCGCAGCAGCACCAGCACCCCGCTCGGCTCGGCGGCGATGCGCTCGAGGGCATCGCGCAACGGCCAGCCGCAGTCCTCCTTGAGCGGCTGGAACATGTCGCACAGGTCGTTCTGCAGGTGCACCCGGACCAGCGGCGGGTCGTCCGGGTCGACCGTGCCCCTGACCAGGGCGAGGTGGACCTCGTCGGCGACGACGTCCTGGTAGGCGACCAGGTGGAAGGTGCCGTACTCGGTCGGCAGGCTGCACTCGGCGAGCCGCTCGACGCTCTTCTCGTTCGCGGTGCGGTAGTGGATCAGGTCGGCGACGGTGCCGATCTTCAGCCCGTGCTGCTCGGCGAACTTCTCGAGGTCGGGGCGCCGCGCCATGGTGCCGTCGTCGTTGAGGATCTCGACGATCACGCCGGCCGGCTCGAAGCCGGCCAGGCGGGCCAGGTCGCAGCCCGCCTCGGTGTGCCCGGCCCGCGCCAGCACCCCGCCAGGCTGGGCCATCAACGGGAAGATGTGGCCGGGCTGCACGAGGTGCTCGGGACGCGCGTCGGGCGCCACCGCCGCCTCGATGGTGCGCGCGCGGTCGGCGGCGGAGATGCCCGTGGTAACCCCCTCGGCCGCCTCGATGGAGACGGTGAAGTTGGTCGAGTGGGCCGCCTCGTTGCGACTGACCATCAGCGGCAGGCGCAGCTGCTCGCAGCGCTCGCGGGTCAGGGTCAGGCAGATCAGGCCGCGCCCGTAGCGGGCCATGAAGTTAATGTCCTCGGCGCGGACCTTCGCCGCGGCCATGACCAGGTCGCCCTCGTTCTCGCGGTCCTCGTCGTCCATGATGACGACCATCCTGCCGGCGCGGATGTCGTCGATGATCTCTTCGGCGGTGTTCAGCGGCATGCCCGTTTCCCGTCTCGGCGGCTCAGTGGCGCGCGCCCGCCAGGCCCTGCCCGGCGAGCCACTCGGCGGTCAGCGTGCCGGTGGCGGCCGGCCGTGAACCCGACGCGAGCAGCAGCCGCTCGACGTAGCGGGCGATCAGGTCGACCTCGAGGTTGACCCGGCGCCCGGGTCGCGCGTCGTCGAGGGTGGTGCCGGTCAGGGTGTGCGGCACGATGTTGAGATCGAACTCGGGACCGTCGACGTCGTTGACGGTCAGGCTGATGCCGTCGAGGCAGATCGAGCCCTTCGCGGCGAGGTAGCGCGCCAGTTCCGCGGGCGCGCGCACCCTCAGGCGAGCCGAGCGGCCGACCGGCGACCGCGCAACGATCTCGCCGACCCCGTCGACGTGGCCGGTGACCAAGTGGCCGCCGAGGCGGCTCGCCGGGGTCAGGGCCAGCTCGAGGTTCAGCGGGTCGCCTACACGCAGCTCACCGAGCGTGGTGCGCGCGATGCTCTCCCGCGAGACGTCGGCCCAGTAGCCGTCGGACTCGAGTTCGGTCACGGTCAGGCAGACGCCGTTGGTGGCGATGCTGTCGCCGGGCGCCACGGCCGCGAGGTCGAGCGCGGGCGCGGCGACGCGCAGGCGCAGGTCGCCACCCCGCGGCTGCAGGGCCGCGACGCGGCCGGTTGCCTGGACGATGCCCGTGAACATCCTCACGAGTCTCCGGGTTCGTCGGACGGGTTGCAAGGGGCGGGCCGGGCGGTGATGCGCAGGTCGCTGCCGACGCGGCGCACCTCCTCGACGTGGAGCTCGCGGCGTTCCGCCATGCGACTGAGCGCCGGCAGTTTCAGCAGCGGGCGCGCGGTGTCGCCGAGCAGCGTCGGCGCGACGTAGAGGTGCAGCGCGTCGACCAGGTCCTCGGCGAGCAGCGCGCCGGCCAGGGTGGCACCGGCCTCGACCAGCACCTCGTTGACCTCGCGCCGGGCCAGCTCCTCGAGCACGGCGACCAGATCGAGGCCGGCCGGCTCTCCGGGAAGCCGCACCACCTCGGCGCCGGCGGCGATCAGGGCCTCCGCCCTCTCGCGACGGTCGACCGCGGTCATCACCAGCGCCCGCCCCGGGGGACGGAGCAGTCGCGCGGTCGGCGGCGTGCGCAGGTTCGCGTCGAGCACCACCCGCAGCGGGGCGTGCAGCTCGGCATCGAAATGCCCGGGTAGCTCGCCCGGCTGCAGGCGCACGGTGAGCTCCGGGTCGTCGGCGAGCAGCGTGCCGACGCCGGTCAGGATCGCGCAGCTGCGCGCACGCAGGCGGTGCACGTCACGGCGCGCGTCGGCCGAGGTGATCCAGCGGCTCTCGCCCGACGCGAGCGCGGTGCGCCCGTCGAGGCTCTGCGCCAGCTTGACCGTCACCCAGGGCCGCCCGTCGCGCATGCGCTTGAAGAAGCCGGGGTTGAGCGCCTCGGCCTCGGCCTCGAGCAGGCCGCTCGCGGTGGCGATGCCGGCCGCCTCGAGCCGCGCCAGGCCCCGGCCGGCGACCCGCGGATCGGGATCGGTGCCGGCGGCGACGACGCGCGCCACCCGCGCGGCGACCAGCGCGTCGGCGCAGGGGGGCGTGCGCCCCTGGTGAGCACAGGGCTCGAGGGTGACGTAGGCGGTCGCGCCGCGCGCGGCCTCCCCCGCGGCATCGAGGGCGTGGACCTCCGCGTGCGGTTCCCCGGGTCGCAGGTGAGCCCCCTCGCCGACGCATTCCCCGTGGCGGACCAGCACGCAGCCCACGCGCGGATTGGGGCGGGTACTGAACAGGCCGGCGTGCGCGAGGCGAATGGCACGCGCCATCCAGCGGTGGTCGGCGGCGTCGAAGCGCGTCCCGGCGTCCCCGTCAGCCACGCCGGCGTCCGCCGTCGCGCTTCGCTTCCGGCAGCAGGGCCAGCTGCTGGCGACGCATCTCGGCGCTCGGCGCCTGCTCGAGGCGGTCGATCTCCTCGCGGAAGGCGTTGACGTCCTGGAAGCTGCGGTAGACCGACGCGAAGCGGACGTAGGCCACCTCGTCGAGCTCGCGCAGCTCGTCCATGACCCGCTCGCCGATGTCGAGCGAGGGCAGTTCCCGCTCGCCGCTCGCACGCAGGGCGCGCAGGATCCGGCCGATCGCCTGCTCGACCGCCTCGGTGTCGACCGGCCGCTTCTCGAGCGCGCGCAGGATGCCGCCGCGCAGCTTCTCCTCGTCGAAGGGCACCCGGCTGCCGTCGCGCTTGACCACGCGGGGCATCACCAGCTCGGCGGTCTCGAACGTGGTGAACCGCTCGCCGCAGCCGAGGCATTCGCGCCGGCGGCGGACGTGGGTGCCCTCGCCCGCCAGCCGCGAGTCGATCACCTTGGTGTCGGCGGCGCCGCAGAAGGGGCAGTGCATCGGCCGGTCGTTCCGTCAGCCATAGACGGGGTGATCCCGGCAGAGGGCCAGGACCTGGTCGCGCACGCGGTCGATCACCGCCTGCTCCCCGCGACCGTCGATGACGTCGCACATCCACCCGGCGAGGTCGCGGGCGATGGCCTCGTCGAAGCCGCGCGTGGTGATCGCGGGCGTGCCGACGCGGATGCCGCTGGTGACGAACGGCGACTGGGGGTCGTTGGGCACGGCATTCATGTTCACGGTGATGTTCGCCGCGCCGAGCCAGGCATCGACGTCCTTGCCGGTCAGCCCGGCCTCGATGAAGCTGACCAGGAACAGGTGGTTGTCCGTGCCGCCCGAGACGACGTCGTAACCGCGCTCGATGAACACCTTCGCCATGGCCCGCGCGTTGGCGACGACCTGTCCCTGATAGGTTTTGAACTCGTCGGTCATCGCCTCCTTGAACGCAACCGCCTTGGCCGCGATCACGTGCATGAGCGGCCCGCCCTGGGTGCCCGGAAAGACCAGCGAGTTGAGCTTCTTCTCGATCTCGGGGTTGGATCGAGCGAGGATCACGCCGCCGCGCGGGCCACGCAGCGTCTTGTGCGTGGTCGACGTGGTGACGTCGGCGATGGCGACCGGGCTCGGGTAGTGGCCGGTCGCGACCAGGCCCGCGACGTGGGCCATGTCGACGAGCAGGTACGCGCCGACCTCGTCGGCGATGGCGCGGAAGCGCGCCCAGTCCACGACCCGCGAGTAGGCTGAGAAGCCGGCGACGATCATCTTCGGACGGTGCTCGCGGGCGAGCGCCTCGACCTGCGCGTAGTCGATCTCGCCGGTGGCCGTGTCGAGCCCGTACTGCACGGCGTTGTACAGCTTGCCGGAGAAGCTCGGCTTGGCGCCGTGCGTCAGGTGGCCGCCGTGGGCGAGGCTCATGCCGAGCACCGTGTCGCCCGGCGCGAGCAGCGCCATGTAAACGGCGGCGTTGGCCTGGGAGCCGGAGTGCGGCTGGACGTTGGCGTAGTCGGCGCCGAACAGCGCCTTGGCGCGCTCGATCGCGAGGCGCTCCGCGACGTCGACGTGCTCGCAGCCGCCGTAGTACCGCTTGGCCGGGTAGCCCTCGGCGTACTTGTTGGTCAGCACCGAGCCCTGCGCTTCGAGCACCCGCGGGCTCGCGTAGTTCTCCGAGGCGATCAGCTCGATGTGCTCCTCCTGGCGGCGCGCCTCCGCCCGCATCGCCACCAGAAGCTCGTCGTCGAAGCCCTCGATCCGCCCGGCAGGATCGAACATGTCCCCCTCCCCGCCCGCGCCTTGAGCCCGCGCCCCCCGGATGGGCCCGGTCGGCCCATCGGGGCGGGAAAGGCCACGCGCGGGCCGCGGCCGCTTGCCCGGCGAAGACGAGTCTTAGGACGGATGCGACAATCTTCGACTTTGCGCCGGAGATACCGCGCGAGCCGGGCGGCGTGCGATCGGCCGTCGTGCTCCCGGCGCTCGGCGGCGCGGACCCGAGGCGGGACCCGCGCCGACGTGGTCGTCCGTGCCCAGCAGCCCGCGGAGGTCGAGGTCGGCGGTCACCACTACGTCGAGGTCGTCGACGGCCAGCTCGAGTCGCGCCGCCCACCACCGGTAGGTGGCGAGCTGGCAGGACCCGAGGGCGATCAGGGCGTGGGCGAGCGGAGTCGGTCCGTCGTCGGTCCCACCCAACCGCGGTGCCACGTCGACGGGGATCTCGTGCCCGCCGCTGCGGAAGCTCATCGGGCCGAACCCGGCCTCGGCACTCCCCTCGATCTGGATCTCGACACCGCTCTGGATCGGGTTG
>JAWVZO010000140.1:0-6826 GCA_033722135.1 Gammaproteobacteria bacterium
CACCTCGCGCACCGCCCGGGCGTCGATGCCCGGGTTGTCGAGCGGGCTGTTGGCGTACAGGACGCGTCCCGAGTCGATCCTCAGGTCCTGGCCGTAGCGGTTGAAGCTGCCGTCGACCAGGCGCAGCTCGCCCTGCGCGAGCGGCAGGTCGTCCGGCCGCTGCTCGATGTCGAGCGCCCCGGTCACCCTGCCGGCCAGGCCGAACCCCTCGAAGCGGACCTGCTCGCCTAGCACCAGGCGCAGGCTGGCGTCGAGGCTCAGGGGATCGGCCGGCTCCCGCGTGGCGGCCTCACCGACCACGACGGCATCCGCCGAGGTCCCGCGCACCGAGGTCCCGCCGAACTTCGGCCGGACGAGGGCTTCCGGCACCTCGACGCGGCCCGAGAGCGCCAGGTCCCGGCCGCGCAGGGTCATCTCCAGGTCGGGCGAGACCAGCAGCCGCAGCTCGTGGAGGTCCGCGGCCGTGAACCGCTCGCCGGCGACCGCCAGCGTGATCTCCCAACCCTTCTCGGTGTCCGGCGCCATGCGCCCGTCCAGGTCGAGCCGGCCCTCGCCGGAGGTCACGCCACCCGTGACGCGCAGCGCGCGGCCCGCCTCGTCGCGCGCCCGCAGTTCGAGATCGCTCAGGACCACGCCGTACTGCGGCAGATCGATCGTCTCCAGGTCCACCGTCGCCGTCCCCCCGAACCGGGGCGCGTCGACCGTGCCGTCCAGCTCGAGACGTGCCGCGACCCGCCCCGGCCCGAAGTCGAGGGTCGGCACCAGCGCGGCGAGCAGGTCGGTCCGCTCCAGCGTCAGGCGGACCTCGCCCTCCACCGCCGAGGAGGCGTCGGCGGCCCGGCCCGCAACGACGCCGGGCAGGGCGATCTCGCCCGCGACGCGGTCCGCCTCGCCGAGCCCCAGCAGGAACGACCCCGACGTGCCCTCCAGGCCGGTGACCAGCTCGGCCTCGCCGCCGGTGAAAGCGATCGGCGTGCCGCCCCCGACGAGGCGGGTGACATCGACCCGTCCCGGGCCAAGCTGCAGCCGGCCACGTCCCTCGACCCCTTTCGCGCCACCGCTGAACCGGGCCTCGCCACCCAATTCGCCGTCGAGGGCTACGCCCTCGGGCAGCGCCAGCGCGAACAGCGCGAGCGAGAGGTCCGCCAGCCGCAGGTCGGCGCGCCAGTCGCCGTCCGCCTGCCACCGCCCGCTCCCGCAGAGTTCGCCGGGCTGTCGCGTGCCGTCCTCCAGTCGCCGCCAGCAGTGCTCGGCCAGTTCCATACGGTCGCTCGCGATGCGCAGGGAAGCCGGGGTTTCGAGCACGAGAGCCCCCCATTCGCGCAGCCCGACGCGGCCCTCGGTCAGCGCCCCCTGCCACGCATCGTCGGCGAGGCCCCCGGCGACGGCGAGGTCGACCGATTGCGACTCCGCCTCGATCCCGAGCCGCAACCGGTGTTCGGCGCGCTTCCCCTCGCCATCGAGATCGAGCCGGGCGATCTCCCGACCCGCCACGGAGAGCCCACGGGCCGCGACGGTGAATTCGATCGGCGCCCCCGCTCCGACGCCCACCCGGCCGCTGGCGGTCACGCGCCGGATCGCGTTGCGGTCCTGCTGCAGCGACTCGGCCTCGGCCTCGAAACGCACCGTCGGGGCGTCGCGCGGCCCCTCGAGGCTGCCCTGCGCGGCGAACGCCCCTTCCAGGCCGGGGGCGAGCCCCAGCAGGCCGTCGAGCGCCTCGCTCGCCAGGCGCCAGCGCAGGTCGAGTCGTGTACCGGCCGTGCCCTCGAGCGAGGCGTCGAGGGAACCGGCGGAGACCTCGACCTGCCGGAGGTCGATGCGTTCGCCCCGCCCGGAGAACTCGCCGCTGGCCGCGACCGGGTGCCCGCGCAGGCGGCCGCCGAGGTTCGTCAACGCGGCCTCCCAGCGGGGCCCGTCGTCGGCGAGGCGCCCCGCGACGGAGAAGCGGCCGTCCAGCCGTCCCGGCCAGTCCTCGGCGAAACGTCCCGGGTCGACACCCTCGAACCCGCCGCGCAGGTCCACGCGCATTTCCGGCTGCCAGGCCACCTCGCCTGTCCCGTCGACCCGCCCGCCGCCGCCGGCGACGACCAGCGCCAGGGTGTCGAACCGGGCGCGCGTGGTCCCGCCCTCGCCGGCGGCGTTGAGGTCGACGGGGGGCAGGCCCGGCGACTCGAGACGCGCGGCCAGGTCGAATCGGTAGCTCGAGGCCGTGCCGTCGAGCTCGAATTGGCCCGACGGGCTGGTCGCCTGCGCCGGGCCGGCGAGCGGCCAGCGCAGCCCCTGCCAGCTCCCGCTGGCCGTGATGCGGGGCGGGCCGTCACCGAGTTCCACCGAACCGGAAGCGAGTCGCAGGCGCATCGCGGGATCCCCCGCCCGAACGGTGAGCTGGGCGACGTCGACACGCGACGCGCCGCCCTCGACGGTGCCGTCTGCGGCCAGGCGACCGTACTCGGGGTGCTCCAGCGCGGCGGCGACGCTGCCCGAGAAGCGGCTCGGGGTCCCCTGGCCGTCGAAGGTCAGCTCCGTGGGCCAGGCGGGAAGCGCGGAGTCGAGCCGGGAGAGATCCCCGGCATGCGCCTGCAGCCGCCCCTGCCAGGCGAGGTCGCCGAGCAGCGAGGTGACGGTCCCCTGCAGCTGGGCTCGGGCCGGACCGTCGGCCTCTACTGAAACCCGGGTCGTATCGCGATCGCCCTCGAGAGTGAAAGTGGCCGTCACCTCGGGACGCCCGGGAAGCTCGGCCCGTGCGTCGCCCTCGATCACGTGCGCGAAGCCGCGCCACGGGTCCACCCGTCCGCCGAGACGCAGGCGGCCCTCCGGCGCGACCACCTCGAGGCTACGGGCCCGTACGCCGCCCACGGGGCTGGCGCTGCCCCCCGCCAGGGTGACGCTGGCGATGCGCACGGGGGACGACGTCCCGGACCGTAGCGTCAGGTCCTCGAACCGCAGCCGGTCGATCGCCACCCGCAGCGGCAGCCGCGGCAGGGACGCCCCGGCCTCCGTCGCCGTCGCGTCGTCCCCGGCCTCGGGCAGGCGCACCTCGAGGGTGCTGCCGTGGAGGTGCCCGAGCCGCACCTGGCCCGTGAGCAGGGCCAGCGGCCGCCACGAGAGTGTCAGGCTGTCGAGCCCGATCTCGAGCCCCTGTCCGTCGCGGTAATGCAACCCGGTGATTCGCCAGGGCCCGGCGAGCGGCCCGTCGACCGTGGTCGCAGAGAGTTCGCCGGGCACCGCCGGTGCGAGCCGGTCGAAGGCCCAGCGCAGGCCACCCGGGGCGTGCAGCGCCACTCCGGCCGCGACGACGAGGAGCGCCAGCACGACGGCCGGGACACCGACCCACAGGGCCAGGCGGCGCCTCACAGGTCGGGCCCGAGCTGCAGGTGCAGCCGCCAGTCGTTGTCGTCGGAGTCGAGTGCCTTGGCGAGGTCGACGCGCACCGCGCCGATCGGGGTACGCCAGCGCAGGCCGATCCCGGCCCCGGCGACGAGGTCGTCGGGCGCGTCGTCGAAGGCGTTGCCGCCGTCGAGGAACAGCGCGCCGCCCCAGTTCTCGTCGAAATAGCGCTCCACCTCGATGGAGGCGACCACGAGGTGCGGACCGCCGACGACCTTCCCCGCGTCGTTCTTCGGTCCGAGCGATCGCCACGCGTAACCGCGGATGCTCTGATCGCCGCCGGCGTAGAACCGCTCGGAGACCGGCAGCCTCTCGAAGTCGTCGGTCCAGGTGGTGCCGACCTCCCAGCGCGCCAGCAGCCGGAGCCGCGCCAACGGGGTCAGGATGTGCTTGCCGAACGCCCGGAACTGGCCGAAGGAGACGTCTGAACCGAGCAGCTCGCTGCCGCCGTGGACGCTGGCGTCGAGGCGGTAGCCGCTCTCGACGCGCAGGACGTTCTCCGCCCGCACGAAGCTCGTGCTGATGCCGGGGATGACCAGGTCCGCCTGCTGGCGCTCACCGCCGGTCCGGGACTCCTCGCGCTTGTAGTCCAGCGACAGGATGTAGCGGAAGCGCTCGTCGCCCAGGTGCATGGCGCTGCCGACCTGGGCGATGCGGGAGAAAGTGGTGTCGCTCTGCTCCTCGGAGAGCGAACCCGTGAAGTCGAGCCGCTCGTCGCGCGGATCGTCCATCGGCAGCGAATAGCGCACCTTCGCGCCCTGCCGGAACTCGGCGAGTTCGAGGCTGGCCGACAGGGCGTGCCCGAGCCGGTTCACCGGACGCCACTCCCAGCCGGCGCGGGTGCGCACGCCGGTGTCGGTGCCGTAGCCGCCGCTGAGGGTGTAGTGCTGCGATGGCCGGGTGGTCAGGACGACGTCGATGGGCACCTCGCCATCTTCGGCCTCGGCGGTGCGCGGCGCCACGCTGACGAGCTCATAGTAGTTGCTCGCGGTCAGCGCGGTCTGCAGTTCCAGCAGCCGTCCGGCGAGGTACGGATCGCCCTCCCGGAACGGCAGGTAGCGACGCAGCAGCGCCTCGTCGAGCACCTCCTGGTCGAAGCGGATTCGGCCGAACCGGTAACGCCGGCCGGCGTCGAGCGTGAGCCGCGCCTCGGCGACGTACTCATCGAGGTCGATGCGCAGCTCGCGGCGGGTGAAGCGCGCGTCGAAGTAGCCGCGCTCCGCGGCCAGGCGCCTGAGGGCGTCCCGCGACCGGTCGTAGTCGGCATGCCGCAGGGGGACCCCTTCACGCAGGGGAAGCTGGTCGAGGAGCCTGGCGAAGGCCGGGTCGTCGGACGCGTCGTCGAGGAGCTCGATGTCCACGGTGCCGACCGGGACCGGCGTCCCGGGATCGATCCGGTAGCGCGCCCGCCAGCCGTCGCCGTCGATGTCCTCGAGGCTGGCGTCGATCTCGGGCCGGTAGTAGCCGAACGGCTCGAGCGCCGCGCGGATCTCCCCGGGCGCCCGCCGGTGCAGTGCGGCGATCTCGGCGTCGCTGAGATCCTGATCCCGGTTCTGGACGATGGCGAGGTAGCCGAGGACGTTGTCGCGCACCTCGCCCTCGACCCCGTCGACGACCACCACCAACGGCGCGTCCGCCCGGCAGATCGGGGCCAGGAGCAACAGTGCGGCGCAGACCGCGGAAACGACGTGCGCGCCTCCGCGCGTTCTGGTGATCGACATGGGGCTGGCTGGGGTCCCGGTTGGTGTAGGCGTTCGGTCGCTCGTTTCCCGTGGTCCCATTATCGACGACGACGCGGCCAGGGGCGAAACCGGGAAACCGGGCCGGTGCTGCGTAATTATGCGTATTGTCACGCCATGTACGGGGGACTAGGTTGGCCAGTGAAAGGTTCCCGATGGACGATTTCGATCCCACCCGGCTCAACGACGACGGTCTCAACGCCTACCTTTTCGGTATCGTCTACGACTGCGTGCCCGGCTGCCCGGAGGCCGACTGTCCGCTCGCCGACCTGCCGAGGTGGACCCTGAGCGCCACGTTCGACGCGCTGGTCGCGATGCCGCGGGTGGACAAGCTCGCCCTGCTGCTGATCCCCGAGGGCTGCCCGAGCCGCGGCCACCCGCCGCCCGACGTGCCGCGGGCGGCCCGCGACGCGGGGCCGGTGCACGACATCATCCACTTGCTGCAGTTCTACGGCCGCTGAAGCGGCACCTCGACGTCCGGACGGGCACCGGCGAGAATGGGGCCTGCCCCTCCGCCCGAGTCGCCGCGCATGCTCGCCACGACCTCGACCCTGATCCTCGTCGCGCTGCTGACCTGGGCCGTGGTCGTCTACAATCTCCTGGTCCGCGACCGCAACCGGGTCGCCGCGGCGTGGAGCGATATCGACGTCCAGCTCAAGCGCCGGCACGACCTGATCCCGAAGCTGGTCGACAGCGTGCGCGCCTACGCCGGTTATGAGCAGGCGACCCTGGCCCGGGTGACCGAGTTGCGCGAGCGGGGCCGGTCCATCGAAACCGCCGCCGAGCGCGGGCGCCTGGAGGGGCTGTTGGGCCTGCAGTTGCAACGGCTGTTCGTCCTCGCCGAGGCCTATCCCGACCTCCAGGCCAGCCAGGCGTTCCTGGACCTGCAGAGCAACGTCAGCGAGGTCGAGAGCGAACTGCAGCACGCCCGTCGCTACTACAACGGTGCGGTACGCAACCTCAACATCCGCATCGACAGCTTCCCCGACCTGCTGGTCGCGCGGCTGTTCGGTTACCGTCACGCCGAGTACTTCGAGCTCGACGATGCGGCCGAGCGGCATGGGTGAGTCCGCCTTCCACGTCAGCCTGAAGCCCGGTCCATGGTGTCGCCGCCGCAGCGAAGCGCCGCGGGCCGGACCCCGGGCCGACGCCGTGCCGGAACCCGGACCGGGACCGTCTCCACGCCCGCCCGGACACCAGCACATCTGCAGGGACGCCGACGATGCCTAGCCCGATCCCCAAACGCCCCATCCTCCTGCTCCTGGCTGCACTCCTTCTCGCCGGTCACGCCTCGGCCGCCGAGCGGATCCTCGAGTTCACCAGCACGATCGACGTCTATCCCGACGCCTCGCTTCGGGTGACCGAACGGATCACGGTGCGCGCCGAGGGTCGGGCGATCAGGCGCGGCATCTACCGCGACTTCCCGACCGATATGACCGACCGGCGCGGCGACCGTCACCGCGTCACGTTCGAGGTCCTCGACGTGCGGCGTGATGGGCAGCCGGAGGCGTGGCACACCCAGGCGATCGACGGCGGTACGCGCGTCTACATCGGGCGGAAGGACCGCACGGTGGCGCGTGGCGAGCACAGCTACACGCTGGTCTACCGCAGCGACCGCCAGCTGCGCTACTTCGACACCCACGACGAGCTCTACTGGAACGTCACCGGCAACGACTGGGCCTTCCCTATCGACCGGGCCG
>JAWVZO010000141.1:0-6795 GCA_033722135.1 Gammaproteobacteria bacterium
CACCTCCTCGAGCAGCGACAGGCTCGCCGACAGGGCGTGGATGCCGAGCATGTTCGGGCTGCCGCACTCGAATCGCTGCGCGTCGGCGGCCGGTTGCCAGTCGAGGCGCTCGTAGTCGCCGCGCTCGGCGACCATGTGCCAGCCGAACTGGTGCAGGGCCAGTCGCTCGAGGTGCTCGCGTCGACAGTAGAACAGCGCCAGCCCCTCGGGAGCCAGCAGCCACTTGTGGCCGTCGGCAACGACGAAATCGGCGCCGATCCCGGCCACGTCGAAGGGCAGGGCGCCGAGCTGCTGGATGGCGTCGACGCAGAACAGGATGCCGCGGTCGCGGCAGAATTCGCCGATGCGCGGCAGGTCCATGCGCAGCCCGTCGGCGTACTGCACGGCGCTGATCGAGATCAGCCGGGTCGCGTCGTCGACGCTGGCGAACAGCGCCGCCTCGGGATCACCGCTGCCGGCGAGCGGCACCAGCCGCGTGGTGACGCCGCGCGGCGCCAGCGACTGCCACGCGACGCGGTTCGACGGGAACTCCTCGCGCGCTGTGACCACGTTCTCCCCGGGCTGCCAGTCGAGGCCGTGGGCGATCACCGAGAGACCCTCGGAGGTGCTCTTTAGAAGTGCGATCTCGTCGTCGTGGTCGGCGTTCACCAGGCGCCGGAGCTGGCCGCGGAGCCGCCGCTCGACCCCCAGCCAATCGCGGTAGTGCTGCGCGCCGCGGAGCTGGTTCTCGGCGGCGAAGCGGGCCACCGCGGCGCGCGTGCGCTCCGGCCACGGCGCCACGGCGGCGTGGTTGAGGTAGACCAGGCCCGGCGCCTGGTCGAACTCCGGGTGGCGTTTCACCGTCCCGCCCTCAGCGCCCGGCCCGTCCGGTCCGGGGCCCGGCGCCGACCCTGCCCGGGGATGCCCGGTCGGCACTCATCGGCCGATCTCTTCGAGGGCCTCGCGCAGGCGCGCGTCCCGATCGTAGATGTCCTGGCGGAACTGCAATTGCCCGTCGTCGTCGACCCAGGCGGTCTGGTAGCGGATGTGAACCGGGATCGTCCGGGGCAGGGTGACCGTCCGCTCCCTGCCGGCGGCCATCGCCTCGTCGATCTTCTCGGGCGTCCAGGCCGGGTCCTCGAGCAGCAGGTGGACGGCCAGGTCCCTCGGGCGCTCGACACGGATGCAGCCGCTGCTGAAGTCGCGCTGGGCGCGGTCGAAGAGCTGCCGCGCCGGGGTGTCGTGCATGTAGACGCTGAAGCGGTTGGGGAACATGAACTTCACCCGGCCGAGGGCATTCTGCGGCCCCGGATCCTGGCGGAAGTGGTAGGGCAGGTTGCGCTCCGAGACCCGGCTCCAGTCGACCGTCATGGGGTCGATCTCGCGCTCGTTCTCGCCCCATCCCGACAGGACCCGGATGCGGTCCGCTGCGACGCCGGCCGGATCCTTCCGCAGGCGCGGCAGGATGTCCTTGCGGGCGATGGTCGGCGGGATGTGCCAGGCCGGGCTGAACACCAGGTAGGTCATCTTCTCGCTGAAGACCGGCGTCTGGCGGTAGCTGCGGCCGACGATGACGTCCATGCTCATCACCGGCACCTGCTCCTCGACGAGGTCAAGGCGGAAGTCGGCGATGTTGACCCGCAGGTAACGCGGCTCGGGCGTCTTCGGCAGCCAGCGGTAACGCTCCATGTTGAGCTCCACCTGGGCGATCCGCTCGGCCACCGGGGCGTTGAGGGCGTCGCGCGTGCCGCGCCCGAAGATGCCGTCGGCCTCCAGGCCGTGACGGGCCTGGAAACTGAGCAGGGCGGCGTCCACCTGGCCGTCGAAGCGGGTGTCGTCCAGGCTCGCGCCCTCGGGCAGGTCGCCGTGGAAGCGCAGGCGACGGCGGATCGCCGGCAGCCGCTCGTCCTCGTTGCCAAGGCGCAGGGCGAAGCCGGAGGCGACGCGGGGCGGCTCGCTGGCCGGGTCGATGGCGCGCAGCCGGGCGAGAGCCTCGCGCAGTCGCGCGTACCCGGGGTAGGCAGGCTCGAGTTCGTCGAGGGCGTCGACCGGGTCGCCGCTGGCGAGCGCGGTGTCGAGCAGCGAGACCAGGTCGAACTCCCTGGGCGTGGCGAGCCACTGCCCGAACAGCCGCTCGGGGTCGACCCGGCCACGCAGGAGGTGCCTGGCGAGGGTCAGCCAGGCGTCGCTGAGCAGCAGGTCGACCGCGACAAGCTCATCGAGCGTCCCGGCGTCGGCCTCCAGGGACCGCAGTCTCCGCGCGAGCTCGTCGACGCGGTACGCGGCCGGATCGAGACCCTCGGTCGCGATGCCGCGCGCCCGCTCGACGAAGCGGCCGGCCGCCGCGATCGGGCGGCCGTTCGCGTCGATCCAGACCGGGGTGAACTCGCGGGTCAGGTAGAGCCGGATGACCGCGTCGCGGCTCGCCAGGACGAGCCCGTCGACGACCAGGGTATCCGGGTTCTCAGGCAGGCCGACCCGATTGCGCAACGCGTCGCGGAACAGTTCGCCGGGGTCGGTCTCCTGGGCGAGGCTCGCCAGCGGGAGTAGCAGCGCGAGGAGCAGCCACCCGAGACGGGGGACGGGATGGCGGGATGAAATCGGCATGGTTGGCATGGACCCTGTCATCGTGTCGAGTGAGTGGAATCAGGCGGAGTCGGCGGAGGACTCGTCGGGCACGCCCTCGATCAGGCCGAGCCAGGCCATCAGCAACGTGTAGCCGATCACCAGCACCACCGCGCCGACGAACAGCCCGACGATGCCCATGGTCATCAGTCCGCCGATGGCACCGGCGAAGAGGACCACGATCGGCGCCTTGACGCCGCGGCCCATCAGCAGCGGCTTGAGCAGATTGTCGCTCAGCGTGACCAGGATGCTCCAGACCAGGAAGGCCACCGCGGTGTACGGCTCGCCGAACGAGAAGAGGTAGATCACCGCGGGTATCAGCACCAGCACGGGACCCAGCTGGATGACGCAGAGCAGCAACGTGACCAGCGTCCAGAGCCCCGCGCCGGGCACCCCGGCGACGAGCATGCCGAGCCCGGCGAGCACCGCCTGGATGATCGCCACGCCGAGGATGCCGGTGGCGACGCTGCGCACGGTCTGCTTGACCAGCGCCACCAGTTCCCTGCCGCGCGTACCGGCCAGCTTGTCGACCAGGGCCTGGCCGATCTCCGTGCCGAGGTCGGCACGGGCCAGCATCACCCCGGCGATCAGGATCGCGGCGAAGCTCTGCAGCAGGCCGATGCCGGCCCCGGTGCCGGCGCTGACCAGCCAACCGGCCGCCGGCTTGAGGTAGGGAACGAGGCTGCCGAGCGCCGCCTGGACGTTGCTCGAGGCGAGGGACCAGAAATCGAACAGCGGGGCGCCGATCAGCGGCCAGTCCGCGACGTTGTCCGGCGGGGGAGGGAGCCCGAGATTCCCCTCGCGCATCCGCCTGGCCAGTTCGAGCGAAGTGTCGACCAGGGTCTCGCCGAGCAGCACCATCGGTAGGATCAGCAGCACCAGCAGCAGCAGGGTCACCAGCAGGCTCGCCAGCAGGTCCCGGCCACCGAGCCAGGCGTGGAGGCGGAGGTACGCGGGATAGAGCGCCAGCGCGATGATGCCCCCCCAGACGATCGGCAACAGGAACGGGCGGAGGATCTGCAGGCACCAGGCGACCAGGAGGAGGAGGGCGGCGATGCGCAGCGTCGCCTCCAGCGTCCGCGTGGTCAGCAGCTGGTCCCGGGAGGACTCGGTCATCGGTGGGCGTTCCTGCGTTGTCGGATAGGTTCGCGGCGTTCCTTACCCGCACGGCCGTGGATGGGCGCGGGGGCGCGCTTGGGAACGGCGGACGGCCGCGTCGGGGAACCCTATGGTACTGGAAGTCGCGGGACCGGGTCCGGAATCAGCCCGTTCCGCGCTCCGCTTGCCGCTTCAGCCGTCCGTCGCGAGCCGGCGTGCCAGCCACTTCTCGGCCTCGACGATCAGCAGCACCGTCGCCCCGACGAGCACGATGCGCAGCCAGGCCGCGCCGTCGAGCGACGCGGTGCGGAACAGGAACTGCATCCACGGCGCGTAGGTGAACAGCATCTGGAAGACCAGCACCAGGCCGATCGCCCAGAGCACGTAGCGGTTGCCGAGCAGGCCCGCGCGGTTCAGCACCGGCGCGTGCATGAAGCGGCTGTTCAGCAGGTAGAAGATCTCGAACATCACCAGTGTGTTGACCGCGACGGTGCGCGCGAGCTCCACCGAGGCGCCGGAATCGCGCTCCCAGACGTAGAGCCCGAACGTGCCGGCCACCATCACCACCGCGACCAGCACGATGCGCCAGAGCATGTACAGTGACAGGATCGGCTCGTCGGGCTCGCGCGGCGGGCGCTGCATCACCGACGGCTCGGACGGCTCGAAGGCGAGCGCCAGCGCGAGGGTGACCGCGGTGATCATGTTGACCCAGAGGATCTGCGCCGGCGTCACCGGCAGCTGGGTCCCGGCGAGGATCGCCGCGATCAGCGTCAGCGCCTGGCCGCCGTTGGTCGGCAGGATGAACAGGATCGATTTGCGGATGTTGTCGTAGACCGTGCGCCCTTCCTCGATGGCGCTCGCGATGGAGGCAAAGTTGTCGTCGGCGAGCACCATCTCGGCCGCCTCCTTGGCCGCCTCGGTCCCCTTGACGCCCATCGCGACGCCGATGTCGGCGCGCTTCAGTGCCGGGGCGTCGTTGACCCCGTCGCCGGTCATCGACACCACCTCGCCGTTCGCTTGCAGCGCCTCGACCAGGCGCAACTTGTGTTCCGGGCTGGCGCGGGCGAAGACGTCGGTGCCCTCGGCGAGCCGGCGCAGCTCCACGTCGCTCGCCTGCTCGAGCTCGGCACCGGTCAGGGCCGGGGAGCCGTCGCCGATCGCCATCTGCGCGGCGATCGCGCTGGCGGTGACGGCATGGTCGCCGGTGATCATCTTGACGCGGATGCCGGCGTCATGGCACTGGCGCACCGACGCCATCGCCTCGTCGCGCGGCGGGTCGATGATGCCCACCAGCGCCACCATCGTCAGCCCCTCGTCGATGTCCTCGAAGCGCAGCTCGCGCCGGTCGGCCGGGGCGTCACCGATCGCCAGCGCCAGCATGCGCCGGCCGCGCGCCGCGATGCGCTCGGCGCGCGCGTGCCACGCCCTCGTGTCGAGCGGCGTCGCGCGGCCCGCCGCGAGCTGGTGGCTGCAGCGACCGAGCACCGCCTCGGGCGCGCCCTTGACGAACACGAAGCCGTGCCCGGCGTGGTCGTGGTGCAGCGTCGCCATCAGTCGGTGCTCGGACTCGAACGGGATCACGTCGCTGCGCGGGTACGCCTCGCCGAGATGCCGCGGGTCGAGGCCGCCCTTGATCGCGACCACCAGCAGCGCGAGCTCCGTCGGGTCGCCCACGAAGCGCCAACTGCCTTCCTCGAGACGGGCGTCGGCGTCGTTGCAGAGGATCGCCACCTTGCACGCCTCGCGCAGCACCGCGTGCTCGTCGGCCTGCAGCGAACGCCCGGCGAGCTCGAAATCTCCGTGCGGGTCGTAGCCGACCCCGGAGACCTCCACCTCGTCGCCGGCGGTCAGCACGTTGACCACCGTCATCTCGTTGCGGGTCAGTGTCCCGGTCTTGTCCGAGCAGACCACCGAGACCGAGCCGAGCGCCTCGACCGCCGGCAGGCGCCGGATGATCGCGTTGCGCCTGGACATCCGCTGCACGCCGATCGCCAGCGTGATGGTGATGATCGCCGGCAGCCCCTCCGGGATCGCCGCGACCGACAGCCCGACCGCGGCCAGCAACATCTCGTCGGCGCCGTAGCCGCGTGCGAGCACGCCGTAGGCGAACGTGGCCGTCGCGATCGCCAGGATCGCTCCGGTGAGCCGCCGGCCGAAAACCGCGAGCGCGCGGAGCAGGGGGGTGGTCAATGTCTGGACGCTGGCGAGGAGGGCGCTGATGCGGCCGAGCTCGGTCCCCGTGCCGGTGGCCACGACGAGGCCCAGCCCCTGGCCGTAGGTGACCAGGGTCCCGGAGAAGGCGATGCTCGTGCGGTCGCCGATCACCGCGTCATCGGCGACCGGCTCGGGGTGCTTCGCCACCGGCACCGACTCCCCGGTCAGCAGGGACTCGTCGATACGCAGCTCGCGCGACCGCAGCAGCCGCAGGTCGGCCGGCACCCGGTCGCCCGGGGTCAGGACCACCACGTCGCCCGCGACCAGCTCTTCGGCGGGGATCGTCCTGCGCGCCCCGTCGCGCAGCACCAGCGCCTGCGGGGAGAGCATCCCGCGCACCGCGTCTAGGGCCCGCTCCGCCTTGCCTTCCTGCAGGAAGCCGATGACCGCGTTGACCACGACCACCGCGACGATCACCCCGGTGTCGATCCAGTGCCCGAGCAGCGCCGTGACCAGCGCGGCAACCATCAGGACGTAGATCAGGACGTTGTGGAACTGCTCGGCGAAGCGGCGCAGCGCGCTGCGGCGCGTCGGCGGGGGCAGCGCGTTCGGCCCGTCGCGCTCGAAGCGGGCTCGCGCTTCCTTTTCGCTCAGGCCGTCCCGGTTCGCGTCGAACGCCCGCAGGGTTTCCTCGATCGGCTCGGCGTGCCAACGCGATTTCTTTTCGGGGGAATCCACTGTGCGTTTCGCGTCCATTGCGGCGATTCTCCGGTGCTTCCTGCGCCCGTATGTCAGCTGATGAAAATAAGCGTGATCCCAGTTACAAGGATAAGAGAGGAGCGCATTTCGCGCGACATCCACCGTTCGGATTTTGGGCACTCTATACTGCGCATAATGTATATTATGTTAAATAATAGATGTTCAACGATAGGCGCCCCC
>JAWVZO010000142.1:0-6770 GCA_033722135.1 Gammaproteobacteria bacterium
CGCCGGCGCGCCCGGCGTCGGGGTCGGCTCGGTGCGGGTGGTTTTCCCGCCGGCCAACCTCGACGCGATCCCCGACCGCCACACCGACGACATCGCCGGCGAGCGCGCCGCGTTCGAGGCCGCGGTCGAGGCGGTACGCGAGGAGCTTCGCGAACTCGGGGAACGGCTCGGCAGCAACCTCCCGGCCGAGGAGCGCGGCCTGTTCGACGCCTACCAGATGATCCTCTCCGGCGACAGCCTGGTCACCGACACGCTGGCGGGCATCGAGGCCGGCAACTGGGCGCCCGGGGCGCTGCGCAGCACGGTGCAGAGCCATGTCAAGGTGTTCGACGCGATGGAGGATCCGTACCTTCGGGAGCGCGGCGCGGACCTGCGCGACATCGGTCGCCGGCTGTTGATGCAGCTCCAGGGCAACGCGCCGGCGGAGCAGGAACCGTTCGGTCCCGACACCGTGCTCGCGGGCGATGACCTGACCGCCTCGCACCTTGCCCAGGCCCCCGCCGGGCACCTCGTCGGTGTCGTCTCGACGCGCGGGTCGAGCTCGTCGCACGTGGCCATCCTCGCCCAGGCGATGGGGATCCCGGCCGTGATGGGGGCCAAGGACCTGCCCGTCGGCCGGATCGACGGCGAGGAGGTCGTCGTCGACGGGTACCAGGGCCGGGTCTACGTCCGCCCCTCGGCCAGCGTGAAGAACGAGTTCAAGCGTCTCGCCGACGAGGAGGCGGAGCTCTCGGAGGGGCTCAGCGAGCTGCGCAACCTGCCGGCCGAGACGGTCGACGGCCGGCGGGTCCCGCTGCTCGCCAACACCGGCCTTGCCTCGGACCTGCTGCCCTCGCTGCAGAGCGGCGCCGAGGGCATCGGGCTCTATCGCACCGAGGTGCCGTTCCTGGTGCGCGAGCGCTTCCCGTCGGAGGACGAGCAGACCGAGCTCTACCGGCGTGTGCTCGCCTCCTTCGCGCCGCGCCCGGTCACGCTGCGCACGCTCGACGTCGGCGGCGACAAGCCGCTGACCTACTTCCCGATCGAGGAGGAGAACCCCTTCCTCGGCTGGCGGGGCATCCGCATGACCCTCGACCACCCGGAGATCTTCGTCACCCAGATGCGCGCCATGCTGCGCGCCAGCCGCGGCCAGAACAACCTGCAGGTGCTGTTCCCGATGGTGACCACGGTCGAGGAGTTCGAGGAGGCGACCGAACTCCTCGAGCGGGCGATCAACGAGCTCGTCGAGGCCGGCGAGCCGGTGCAGCGGCCCCTGGTCGGCGCGATGATCGAGGTGCCGGCGGCGCTCTACCAGCTCGATGCGCTCGCCCGGCGCGCCGATTTCCTGTCGATCGGTTCAAACGACCTGGCGCAGTACCTGCTCGCCGTGGATCGCAACAACCCGCGCGTCGCCGATCTCTACGACACCATGCACCCCGCGGTGCTGCGCGCCGTGTACCAGGTGATCACGACCGCCCACGTGCACGGGTGCCAGGTCAGCATCTGCGGCGAGATGGCCGGCCAGCCGGCCGCCGCCGTGCTGCTGCTCGGCATGGGCATCGACAGCCTGAGCATGAACGCGGCCAGCCTGCCGCGCGTCAAGTGGGTGATTCGCACCTTCAGCCACGAACAGGCCCGGCGGTTGCTCGAGGAGGCGCTCGCCTTCGACACCGCGGCCGAGGTGCGCCGTTTCGTCAACGGCGCCCTCGAGCGCGCCGGGCTGGGCGGGCTGGTGCGGGCGGGGAAGTAGTTCCTAGGGGCCGCGGAATCGCGGCCTGGGGACCGCTCCCACGGGCGGGCGCACTGAATGGCAACCTATGTGGGCGCGCCACTCGAGGCGCGACAGGGAGTCCTCAGGCCGCGACGCGGCGCAGCAGCGAGTGGCCGCTCATGCCGGGCGGGATCTCCAGGCCCATGAGCTGCAGCACGGTCGGGGCGATGTCGGCCAGGCCGGCGTCGGGGTCGAGCTCGCCGATGGCATCGTCGATCACCAGGCACGGCACCGGGAACGTGGTGTGCTGGGTGTGCGGCTCGCCGGATTCGGGGTCGATCATCTGCTCGCAGTTGCCGTGGTCGGCGGTCAGCACCACCGAGAACCCGGCCTCCACCGCCGCGTCGAGCACGCGGCCGACCTCGCGGTCGAGCGTCCTGACCGCTTCCAGGATCGCCGGACGCACGGCGGTGTGGCCGACCATGTCGCCGTTGGCGAAGTTGACGATCACCAGCCCGTACTTGCCGCTCTCCATCGCGCCGATCACGGCGTCGGCGACGGCAGGCGCGCTCATCTCCGGCTGCAGGTCGTAGCTCGCGACCTTCGGCGACGGAACCAGCAGCCGCTCCTCGCCGGGGTAGGGCGGTTCGCGGCCGCCGTTGAAGAAGAACGTCACGTGGGCGTACTTCTCGGTCTCGGCGGTGCGGAACTGGGCGATGCCGGCGTCGCTGACCCACTGGCCGAGGGTCATGTCCGGCGCCTCCTGCCCGAAGGCCACCGGCAGGTCGAACTGCGCGCCGTAGTCGGTCAGGGTGGTGACCGAGGCAGGGGCGAATCCGGGACGCGCGAAGCGGTCGAACGCCGGATCGCTGAGCGCGGCGGCGAGCTGGCGCGGGCGGTCGTTGCGGAAGTTGAAGAAGATCACCTCGTCGCCGCCGGCGACCGGCTCGGCGCCGTTGATGACGGTCGGCTTGATGAACTCGTCGCCCTCGTCCGCGGCGTAGGCCGCCTCGATGGCGGCCGCGGCATCCGGCGCGGTGCGCTCGCCGCCGAGGCCGACCATGGCGCGCCAGGCACGCTCGGTGCGCTCCCAGCGCTGGTCGCGGTCCATGCCGTAGTAGCGCCCGGTGACGGTGGCGATGCGTCCCCCGGCGTCGGCCAGCGCGGCCTCGAGCTCGGGGAGCCACGTGGCCGCCGAGCGCGGCGGGGTGTCGCGGCCGTCGCCGAGGAAGTGGAGTTGCGGCACGGCCCCGGCGCGCTTCGCCAGCTCGATCAGCGCGAGGACGTGGCGCACGTGGCTGTGCACGCCGCCGTCGGAGACCAGGCCGACCAGGTGCAGCGGCCGACCCGCGGCCGCGGCACGCTCGGCGGCGCCCCGCAGGACGGCGTTGTCGCGGAAGCTGCCGTCGGCGATGGCGTCGTCGATGCGGACCAGGTACTGGCGCACGATCGCCCCGGAGCCGAGGGTGATGTGGCCGACCTCGGAGTTGCCCATCTGCCCCTCGGGCAGACCGACGGCGCGTCCCGACGTGCGCAGCGGCACGTTCGGGTAGCGCGCGAAGTAGTGGTCGAGGTGCGGCGTGCCGGCCTCGGCGATGGCGTTGTCGCGCGTTTCGGGATTGAGGCCGAAACCGTCGAGGATCACCAGCAGGGTCGGGCGGCGCGGGGCCCGGAGGGTCGCCTGCTCCACGTCAGCTCGCCTCGCGCCGCTTCGCCTCCTCGGCGGAGACGATCTCGCGCATGTCGAAGACGCTGTCGGGATTGAGCGAGATCGAGCTGATGCCCTTCTCGACCAGCCAGGCGGTGATCTCCGGGAAGTCGGAGGGCGCCTGGCCGCAGATGCCGACGTACTTGCCCTGCCGGTTGCAGGCGTTGATCGCCATCTCCATCAGGATGCCGACCGCCTCGTTGCGCTCGTCGTAGCCGGTCAGCAGCCCGGAGTCGCGGTCGACGCCGAGGGTGAGCTGGGTCAGGTCGTTGGAGCCGATCGAGAAGCCGTCGAAGTCGGCGAGGAACCGGTCGGCGAGCAGGGCGTTGGCCGGGATCTCGCACATCATGACGATCTGCAGGCCGTTCTCGCCGCGGACGAGTCCATGTTTCGCCAGCAGGTCGATGACCCGGCGCCCCTCCTCGGGCGTGCGCACGAACGGCACCATCAGCGTGACGTTGGTCAGGCCCATGTCGTCGCGCACCTCGCGCAGCGCCTGGCACTCGAGGGCGAACGCCTCGGCGAACTCGGGGGCCGGGTAGCGCGCGGCGCCGCGGAAGCCGAGCATCGGGTTCTCCTCGTCGGGCTCGAAGCCGCGGCCGCCGATCATCGACGCGTACTCGTTCGACTTGAAGTCGCTGAGCCGCACGATGACCTGGCGCGGGTAGAAGGCCGCGGCGATGGTCGCCACGCCCTCGGCGAGCGTCTTGCGGAAGTAGTCGCGGCGGTCCGGGTAGCCCCGCGTGATCAGGTCGATCTCCGCCTTGAGCCCCGCATCCAGCGCGTCGTATTCGAGCAGCGCGCGCGGGTGGACGCGGATGGTGTTGTTGATGATGAACTCGAGCCGCGCCAGCCCGACCCCCTCGACCGGCAGGCGGCAGGTCTCGAAGGCCACCTCGGGGTTGGCGAGGTTGAGCATGATCTTGGTGTGGAGGTTCTCCTGGCCGGTGAGCGGGACGCGCTCGATCTCGAACGGCATGTGGCCCCGGTAGACGTAGCCGTTGTTGCCCTCGGCGCAGGAGACGGTCACCTCGGCGTCGTGGGGGACGGTCTCGGTGGCGTTGCCGCAGCCGACCACCGCCGGGATGCCGAGCTCGCGGGCGATGATCGCCGCGTGGCAGGTCCGGCCCCCGCGGTTGGTGACGATCGCCGCGGCGATCTTCATCACCGGTTCCCAGTCCGGGTCGGTGATGTCGGAGACCAGGATGTCGCCCGGCTGGACCTCGTGCATCTGCGAGGCGTTCTCGATGACGCGGGCCTTGCCGCAGGCGATCCGCTGCCCGACGCTCTTGCCCTCGGCGACTATCTCGCCGCGCTCGCGGAGCCGGAACACCTCCTTGACATTGACGTCGGCGGTGGCCTGCACCGTCTCGGGCCGGGCCTGGACGATGAACAGGTCGCCCGACAGGCCGTCCTTCGCCCACTCGATGTCCATCGGCTGGTCACGGCCCGCCTGCGCGCTGTAGTGACGCTCGATGGCGACCGCGTGGCGGGCCAACTCCAGGATCTCGTCGTCGGCGAGGCAGAAGGCGTCGCGCTCGGCGCGCGGCACCTCGAGGTTGACGACCGGGTCGGCGGCGCCGGCGCCCTCGCTGTAGACCATGCGTAGCGCCTTCTCGCCGAGATGGCGGCGGATGATCGGCCGGTGGCCGGTGGCCAGCGTCGGCTTGAAGACGTAGTACTCGTCGGGATTGACCGCTCCCTGCACGACGTTCTCGCCGAGGCCGTACGCGGCGGTGATGAACACCGCGTCGCGGAAGCCGGACTCGGTGTCGAGGGTGAACATCACCCCGGAGGTCGCCTTGTCGGAGCGCACCATCTTCTGCACGCCCACCGACAGCAGCACGTCCATGTGGTCGAAGCCCTGGTGGACGCGGTAGGAGATGGCGCGGTCGGTGAACAGCGAGGCGAAGACGCGCTTCACCGTGGCGACGAGGTCGCCCTCGCCGCGGATGTTCAGGTAGGTGTCCTGCTGGCCCGCGAACGAGGCGTTGGGCAGGTCCTCGGCGGTGGCAGAGCTGCGCACCGCGACGTCGGGGTCGGCGCCGTACTCCTCGGCCAGTTCGCCGTAGGCGGCCCGGATCTCGTCGGCGAGGTCGCCGGGCACCTCGCCGGCCAGGATCCAGTCGCGGATCCGTCTGCCGGTCTCGGCCAGGGCGACGACGTCCTCGACGTCGAGCGCGGCGAGGGCCTCCTCGATGCGCCGGGTCAGGTCGTTGTGGTCGTAGAAGTGGCGGTAGGCTTCGGTGGTGGTCGCGAAGCCGTTCGGGACCCGGACCCCCTGCGCCTGCAGGGCGCAGTACATCTCGCCGAGCGACGCGTTCTTGCCGCCGACCAGGGGCACGTCGCCCATGCCGAGTTCGGAGAAGCGTTTGATGTAGCGCATGGCGTGGCGATCCCCCGCTGGATGGGCCGTCGGCGGCGTTCCGCCGGGGGCGCCATGATACCCTCCCGGCCGCCGCGGCGCAGCCTCGCGGCGGACTTGAAATGGACCCGTGCCGCCCCCATGACGGGACGATCCGAACCGTTGCAGAGGAACCGAACCCGATGACCGTCGAGGCCCACAAAGAGACCCTGGGATTCCAGACCGAGGTCCGGCAGCTGCTGGACCTGATGATCCACTCGCTCTACTCGAACAAGGAGATCTTCCTCCGGGAGCTGGTCTCCAACGGGGCCGATGCGGCGGACAAGCTGCGCTTCGAGGCGCTCGGCGACGACGCGCTCTACGAGGGCGACGCCGAGCTGCGCATCCGCATCGTCGTCGACAAGGCCGCGCGCACCGTCAGCGTGTCGGACAACGGCATCGGCATGTCGCGCCAGGAGGTGCAGGAACACCTCGGCACCATCGCCCGCTCCGGCACCCGCGAGTTCGTCGGCCGGCTGACCGGTGACCAGGCCAAGGACAGCCACCTGATCGGCCAGTTCGGTGTCGGCTTCTACTCGGCGTTCATCGTCGCGGACCGGGTCACGGTCGAGACGCGCCGCGCCGGCCTCGGCGCCGAGCACGGCGTGCGCTGGGTCTCGGAGGGACAGGGCGAGTACACGCTCGAGACCATCGAGCGCGCCGCGCGCGGCACCACGGTGACGCTGCACCTGCGCGACGGCGAGGACGAGTTCCTCGAGCCGTACCGCCTGAGGTCGATCGTCACCCGCTACTCCGATCACATCCCGCTGCCGATCGAGATGCTCGGCGAGGCACAGGGCGAGGGTGACGACGCCAAGCCCGGCGAGTGGGAGACGGTCAACCGCGCCTCGGCGCTGTGGATGCGCCCCAAGAGCGAGATCAGCGACGAGGAGTACAACCGCTTCTACCAGCATGTCGCCCACGACTTCGAGGACCCGCTGCTGCACATGCACAACCGGGTGGAGGGC
>JAWVZO010000143.1:0-6751 GCA_033722135.1 Gammaproteobacteria bacterium
AGGCGCAGCGCCTTGTCGACCGGGTCATCCGCGCCGGGTTGGGCGAAGTGGCGGGTGACCAGGCGCCCGCTGTGGTTCCGGCCGTGGAAGCGGGGATGGACCAGCGCGCGTAACTCTCGCTGCCCGCGATCGAGGAACGCGCGGCGGTAGTCGCGCACCGGCCGTTCGCTGCCGACCAGCGGGGGATACCAGTGGTAACCGCCGAAGACCTCGTCCGCGCCCTGGCCCGACTGGACCACCTTGACGTGCCTGGCGACCTCCCTGGAGAGCAGGTAGAACCCGATGACGTCGTGGCTGACCATCGGCTCGGACATCGCGTCGACGCACTCGCCGAGCGTGCCGAGCAGCTCCGAGGTCGGCACGCGGATGCGGTGGTGGTCGGTGCCGAACTCGCCGGCGACGATGTCCGAGTACTCGAACTCGTCGCCAGACTCCCCGCCCACGGCCTCGAAGCCGACCGAGAAGGTCTGCAGGTCGCGCTGGCCCATCTCGGCCAGCAGGCCGACGATCAGGCTCGAGTCGAGGCCGCCCGAGAGCAACACGCCGACGGGGACGTCGGCGATCTGGCGTCGGCGCACCGCGGTGCGCAGGGCCGCGCCCACCTCCTGCTGCCAGTCCACGAGTTCCTTGTCCTCGTCGCCTTCGGCCGGGCCGTAGTTCAGTTCCCAGTAGGGCTCCGGCTCTCCGGTGCCGTCGGGGCCGAGGCGCAGCAGGCAGCCGGGGGGAACCTTGCGCACGCCGGAGAGGATGGTGTGCGGGGCCGGGACCACCGCATGGAACGAGAGGTAGTGGTGCAGCGCGACCGGGTCCACGGCGGTCGGGAAGCCGCCCGCCGCGACCAGGGCGGGCAGCGTCGACGCGAAGCGGATGCCGCCGTCGACCGGCGCGTAGTAGAGCGGCTTGATGCCGAGCCGATCGCGGCCGAGCAGCACGCCCGGCCGGTCGCGTTCCCAGAGCGCGAAGGCGAACATGCCGTGCATGCGCTCCACGCAGCGCGGCCCCCAGGCGTGGTAGGCCTTGAGGAGCACCTCGGTGTCGCTGGTGGAGAAGAAACGGTAACCCTTCTCGCGCAGCGTCTCGCGCAGCTCCCGGTAGTTGTAGATCATGCCGTTGAAGACCAGGCCGAGCCCCAGCTCGTTGTCGACCATCGGCTGCTGGCCGTGTTCGCTGAGGTCGATGATCTTCAGGCGGCGGTGGGCGACGGCCAGACCGCTCTGCTGGAAGCTGCCGGCGGCGTCCGGGCCGCGGGGCGCGAGCCGTGCGCTGGCGCGCTCCAGCGCGGCGAGATCGGGCAGGCGCCCGTCGCGTCGGAATTCACCGTAGAAACCGCACATCGATGGATCTCCGTCGGGGGATGGTCAGGTGAGGACCGCGTCCACCAGCCCGGAGGCCCAATCGAGCGCGACCTCGATGCGGGGCAGCGAGAGCGCGACGAGTGCCAGGGTCAGCAGCGTGGAGAGCAGCACGAGTGTGCCGCGCAGGTGTCGTTTTTCGCGATGGAAGAGATGAAAGCCGTCTTCGGTGGAACGGATCGGGGGCTGCATCGAGGCCTTTTGGATTGGTTGGCGTTTCGGGGTGCGAAATTATAACGTGTACGATATAATTTTCAACGCCGCCCTGATCCTAACGCCTTGTTAATCTTGATCTGAATCAGCCGATGGCCTGCAAGAGAACGACCGGTTCCGATCCCTTTGGGGGATCGGCCGATCCCGTGCCCGATGCCGACCCCGGGGTCGAAGTCCTCGTCGCGCTGCGGCGGCTGATGCGGGCCGTCGACCTGCACTCGAAGCGGCTGATGCGCAGCCACGGGCTCTCCGGGCCCCAGTGGCTGGTGCTCAGGGCGCTGGCCGACGGCGAGTGCACGGTGGGCGAACTGGCGCGCCGGATGCGCCTCAGCCAGGCGACCGTGGCCGACATCCTGGGCCGGCTCCACGGCCGGGGCCTGGTGGCCCGCAACCGCTCATCCGCGGACCGGCGATGCGTGCTGAACGGCCTGGCCACCGCGGGCCGGCGCAAGCTCGAAGAGGCGCCGCCGCCGCTGCAGGCGGCCTTCGTCGAACGCTTCTCCCGCCTGCCGTCCCGTGAACAGCGCCGACTCCACGACGCGCTGCTGCAGCTGGCCGGGTTGATGGACGCCGAGGTGCTCGAAACGGCGCCGCTGCTCGGGAACGAGCCGTTGCTCGACCCGGGCGCTCCGGCCGACCCGCCGCCCTCCCCGGGGAGACGGCGCCCCCCCGGCGGGCGGTCGAACGGACGGTGAGTCCGGAAGGGGCGTAGGTCGCGGCCGGCTGCCGCTCGCTCGCCACCACGCTCGGTCCCGCCGGTGCCCCGCCTTGCCGTGGCGCCGGGTCAGCCGACCGCGACCAGCCCCGGCCCGGGTGCCGGGTCGAGGATGGCGAGCGAGGCGATGGCGTCGACCAGCTTCGGCGCGCTGCCGGCGTACGGCAGCAGCGTGAACTCCACCTCCGGATGCGCCTCGCGCGCGGCGCGCAGCAGCGCCGGGACGTCGCGCGTCACGTGCCGGCCCGGGGCCAGGAAATAGGGGAGCACGACGACGTGGTCGACGTCGGCCGCGACGCAGTCGGCGATCCCGCGGGTCGGGCCCGGCTCGGCGAACTCGAGGAACACCGGCTTGACGCACGCGTAGCGGTCGCGAAGCCGTTCCGCGAGGTCGGCCGCGAGGTCGACGACGATCCGGTTCGAGGCATCGTCACGGCTGCCGTGGGCGACGAGGAGTAGGGCGCGCATCTCAGGCTCCTTGCTTGACCCATTCCTGGTAACGGTCCAGCGCGGCGGCACGCGCCAGGCGCAGGTCGACCAGGGGGCGGGGCGGGTTCCGGCGGTAGGCGTCGGGCAGCCAGCTCGCGCGGTAGCGGTCGGCGGCGTCGAACTTCTCGGCCTGGAGGTCGGGATTGAAGATCCGGTAGAACGGCGCGGCATCGACCCCGCAGCCGGCGACCCACTGCCAGCCTAGGGTGTTGTTGGCGAGGTCCGCATCGACCAGGGTATCCCAGAACCACGCCGCGCCGTGCCGCCAGTCCAGACCGAGCTGCTTGGTCAGGAACGAGGCGACGACCATGCGCACCCGGTTGTGCATCCAGCCGGTCTCCCAGAGCTCGCGCATGCCCGCGTCGACCAGGGCGATGCCGGTCCGCCCCTGCTGCCACAGCTTCAGCAGGCGCTTGTCGTTGCGCCAGAAGCCGCCGTCGAAGCGCGCGTCGAGCGAGCGCATGGGGCTCTCAGGGAAGTGCCAGAGGACGTGGTGGGCGAATTCGCGCCACAGCAGTTCCGACAAAAACCGCTCGGCGCCCTTTGCGGTGCCGGTCTCTCCGGCGAGGTGCGGGGCGAGCCGGGCATGGACCTGGGCCGGGGTGATCTCGCCGAAGTGGAGATGCGGCGAGATGCGGCTGGTCCCTTCGACGCCGGGGAGGTCACGCTGGCGGTCGTAGTCGACGATGGTCTGCGCGACGAAGGTCTCCAGCCGGTCCCAGGCCGACCGTTCCCCGGGCTGCCAGTGGCGCGCCAGCTTGACTTGCCATGGGTGCTTGTCGAGCAGGCCGAGGGCGTCGATGCCGACGTCGATGGCGAGGGGCTCGTGCCGCTGGTGTACGCGCTCCGGTGCAGGAAGCGGCGCCGGGACGTCCAGCTCGCGGCGCAGCCGCTTGGCGAACGGCGTGTAGACGCGGTACCCGGTCCCGTCGTCCTTGAGGAGACGGTCCGGGGCGTGCAGCAGCCCGCTGTCGAACAGCACCACCTCGAGGCCCGCGTCGCGCAGCCGGGCCGCGACCGCCTCGTCGCGCTCGGCCAGCCGGGGCTCGAGCGCGCGGTTCCACGCCACGCTCGTCGCGTTGGCCGCGCGCGCCGCGCGGGCCAGCTGCTCGTGGGAGGCGCCGGCCAGGAACGTCAGCGCCAGGCCCCGTGCCTCGAGATCCCGGGACAGGGCCCCGAGGCTGTGGTGCAGCCACCAGCGGCTGGCACCACCGGGCGCGGCGGGCGCCTCCTCCGCGGGAGCGTGGACGTAGACCGGGACGGCGCTGCGGCCCTCGCCGCAGGCCCAGTCCAGGGCCGGGTGGTCGGCGACCCGCAGGTCGCGTCGGTACCAGACGAGTGTCGGGTTCATGGAGTCCTCCCCCGGGGCGGGACCGCCCGCAGCAGTTCGTCGAGTGCCGTGCCCTGGTCACCGCCGATCGGGACGAGGCCGTGCCCGGCCAGCCGCACCCGCTCGCGGTCCGCGAGCGGTCCGCCGATCGCGACCGGCACGCCGAGCGACCCGGGCAGGGCGGCGAGCGCCTCGAGCAGGGGGGCGTCGAGGTCGCGGGTGGTGCCGGAGAGCAGCAGGCCGTCGGCACGGGTCCGGGCGACGACCCGCGCCGCCTGCTCGACCGGCAGGTCGGCCCCGAGGTGCAGCGGACGGTAGCCGAGTCCGTTGGCGGCGAGGCCGAACAGGAGCAGCCCGAGCTCGTGCCGCTCGCCGGGCAGGCACGCGGTGACCAGGCGGGCGCCGCCGGCGTGCGGCGACACGTGGTGCAGGCGCGCGCCGAGCTTGTTGCGCAGGAACGCGGTGAAGAAGTGCTCCTCGGCGATCCCCGTGTCGCTCTCTTGCCACCGCTCGCCGAGGGTCTCGATGGTCGGGCGCAGCAGGCGGTCGGTGACCAGGTCGATGCGGAACAGCGCCAGCAGCTCGCCGTAGACCCGGTCGAGCTCGGCGGGGTCGAACCGCTCGATCGCCTGGAGCAGGCGGCGACGATGGAGGGTCCACGCCTCCTCGATCCCGGTGGCCGCGGCGGCCGGTTGCCGGGCGGCGACCGCGGGGGATTCTCCCGAGGCGACCCTCCGGTGCATCTCGCGGATGGCGAGGATGTCCCGCTGGCTGTAGAGGCGGTGTCCCGACGCGGTGCGCGACGGGGCGGGCTGCCCGTAGCGGCGCTCCCAGGCGCGCAGCGTCGACGGTGTCACGCCGGTGAGTTCGGCGACGACGCGGATCGGGTAGGCGGGGGCGCTGTCCATGGCACCATTGTACAGAAATACAATTAGCGCGCAATAAATAATTAAACAAAAACTGTACAAAGCGAGCGCAAGGTGATCCGGTCTCGGCCAGGTCGGGGTCGGCCGGGCGCGGCGCTTGGGCGGGCAGGCACCACGCGAGCGTTCCGGCAGACGCCGTGGCAGCGCGTCATGGTGGGAGGTCGGATCGGTTGGGTCGGGGCGGAAGGGTCACTCCCGGGACGGGTCGTCTCCGGAGGAACCGCGCGCCGGGTCATGGCGCAATCCCTCGAGTCGCGCGATGCGCTCCGCCAGCCCGGTGGCGTGCCGGGCGCGAAGCGCCGGGCGCAACGCCGCCCGGAGCTGCCGGATGGCCTGGCCCCGTCCGCGGCAACCGAGCTGCGAGGCGACCCGGGCCCAGGGCGCGTGGTCGAGGAACCGGGCGGTCAGCGCGGCGCCTTGCGGCGGGCCGGGCAGGGCGGAGCGTAGGCGCAGGGTGCCGACGACGCGTTGCAGCGAGGCCGCGCAGGCGTCGGGACCGCGCGCCCCGAAGGCGAAGGCAACGGCCTCGAGCCAGTCGGCTTCGGTGCAGCCGGTCGGGGGCGGTGGCAGGCACGCACGGAGCGGATCGGCCAGTTCGCTCTCGAGGTCGGCCAGCACGTCCCGCAGGAGTATGGGCAGGGCGCCGCCCAGCCGGCGCGCCGCCTCGTCGGCCAGGGCCTCGCCGTCGTCCGAGAGGGGGTGGAGCATCATCAGCGCGTGCGCGCCGCTCGACGCCTCGCGGCGGAGGCCCACGCGCGCGGGACGGAATCCGCACGCCGTCCAGAACGCCAGCAGTCCGGGCGTCATGCCGAAGCTGGTCGCGACGAGATCGTCCCCGGCCTCGCGGGACTCGCGCGCGAGCGACGCGAGCAGCGCGCGGCCGACGCCCCGGCGCCGCCAACCGGGGTCGACCGCGATCCGCTGGACCCTGCGGATCGCCAGCTGCGGCGCCGCCTCGAGCCCGGCATGGCCGGCAAGGGACTGGGCGACGAGGTGGCCGCGCAGCCGGCGCAGTCCGGCCCAGACGGCGAGCGAGGTCGCCGCGTCGATGCGGCCCTCGGCGACGGTCACCGCCACGCCGACGGGCACGTCGTCGACCTCCGCGACGTGGAGCCCGACGCCGGGCGCGTCGAGCAGTTGCCTGAGGTCGGACGGCGTCGTCCTGTAGTGTGCCTGGACGAGCAGACCGAACAGGTGGCGCAGGCGCGGCTCGTCGTCGAGCAGCGCGTCCCGGTCGAGCCGGCGGCAGCGCGGCGCGTTCCCGGAGGCGGCCGGGCTCGCGGGCGCCGCATCGAGCAGCAGCGAGCGGTTGAGCCAGGCCTCGAGCGGATCCTCCGCGGCCCAGCGCACGGGCACCTCCAGCTCGACCTCGCGCCAGCCGGGGGCGAGACGGTCGAGCGAGGCGCGGAAGCGTAGCGCGAAGCCGCGCCCGGTGCCCTCGTAGCCGTGGACCGTGGTCGCGTAGACGATCCGGGGATCGCGGCGCAGCAGCGCCTCGAGCAGCGGCGCCGGGATCGCCGCCGCCTCGTCGACCAGCACGAGGTCCGCGGCCGGGGGCTCCCTGAGCAGCCGGTCCGGGGCGACGAAGCGCAGTTCACGGCCCGCGCCGAGGCGCAGGTCGCCACGTGCCGGGGCGAGGCCGAGGCGCCGCGCGGCGTGGCGGAACACCGCGTCCGCGGCCGAGCGGCGGGGGGCCGTGACGACGATACGACACGGCCTCCCGGCC
>JAWVZO010000144.1:0-6743 GCA_033722135.1 Gammaproteobacteria bacterium
AGCGGTAGTTCGGCTGGGCGATTTCGACGCCTTCGAGGTCACGCAGCTGCTCCAGCACTCCGCCGGCCGGAATCGCCGGGTCGAGTCGAAGCCGTCCGATTCCGCCGGCGCGACCCGGAGACCACTCCCCGAGGGTGTTCAGCAGCAGGCCGGCACGCTCCGCTTCCTGCGGTCCGGAGAAACGGACGAGAAGTTCGCCCGCGACACGGTCGGGAGACGCCGACGCGCCGGACGGGATCGTCCCGCCGAGCAGGGCGAGCACGAAAAGGCAGGTCGCTGTGCGCCCGGTCACGGGACCGCCACGACCAGCTCGGCCGACGGTGCGCTGCCGGCGGGGTTGAGTGCGGAGAAGGCGGCCACGCGGACGTACCAGTCGCCGGCGGTCAGCTGGAGCGTGGCGGAAGTCGGTGTGGATCCCGACAGCGGGTCGAACGGCACATCGATCCGGGTCGCCGCGGCGAGGATGACGCCGGGCGACGCCGCGACGTAGACCCGGTATCCGCCGCCTGCCTGGGCGACGGCCAGCTCGGGGTTGGCGCTCCACGAGATCGTGACACCGCACGGCGTGACGCAGACCGGCGGGGGCTGGGTGGCGCCACCGCCGCCTCCACCGCCGCAGGAGACGAGTACCTGGACGGCCAGGAGCGCGGCCACCAGGCGGGGCGCTTGGCATGAACGCGACGGTGCGCGGAACGATCGGGCGGGTCGCACGACGGGCGTGGCCTCCTCGGCAGCCGGGTATCGCTAGATTAACCGATTCGTGCGGCATCCCGGGGCGCGGGGGGATGCCGTGCCGCATCAACGCTGGTCTCCTGCAAACCGCGCCGCGGCGGGAGGACTGTGCTGGTGGTGCTGGGGGAAGTTGCTGGCAGGCGGCTGGCGTCGCGGGCCGGGGGAACCCGGAAACAGGAAGCCCGCATGGCGCGGGCTTCGGATGACGTCTGGTTCGTGTTTGGCTCCCCGGGACGGGCTCGAACCGCCGACCCAGTGGTTAACAGCCACTTGCTCTACCGACTGAGCTACCGGGGAATGGGACGCGGAATGGTAATGGCACCCCCGATGGGGGTCAATAGCGGCCCCTTGCGTCAGTCGCCCGCGCGCGGCAGCGCGTCCCGATCGACCGCGGCATAGGGCGACTGCCGGACACGGTCGTGTTCGTGCATGCGGTAGTGGACGAAATCGTCGCGGTTGTCGAACAGCATGAACGGGTTGCCCTCGCGTTGTTCGGCGAGGGTGGATGTCGGCTTGACGGCGTAGTTGTGCCCGGGATGCACCACCGTCTCGTCGGGCAACGATTCGCTGATCCGGCGCAACGTGTCGTACATCTGCTCCGGGTCGCCGCCGCGCAGGTCGCAGCGGCCGCAGCCGAAGACGAACAGCGTGTCCCCGGCGATCAGGTGACCCGGAAGGTGCAGGCACGCCGAGCCCGGGGTGTGCCCTGGGGTGTGCCAGAGCTCGATCGGCGTCGCACCGACCTCCACCACGTCGCCGCCGTGGTGGAGGGTCGGCGTGACCGGGCAGCCACCCCAGAAGTCGGCCTCCTTCTTGAGCAGGTGGACCTGCGCATCGGTCCTGTCGACCAGCGCCTCGACGCCGTTGATGTGGTCGGGATGGCTGTGCGTGAGGAGCACGTCGGTGATCCGCGCGTCCGCCTGGCGTGCCATCTCGAGAATCGCCGGGACGTCCCAAGCCGGGTCGACCACCGCCGCGCGGCCGGTGGCGTGGTCGCGGACCAGGTAGATGAAGTTCTCCATGCTGCCGAGTTCCCGGGAATGGATCGAGAACGGGGTGTCGTGGTCGCTCATGGGTCGCTCCTGGTCGGTTGCTGGCGCCAGCCCGGCGGGGCCGGGCAGGGTGGTCAGGCCTCAAAAATACTTGACAGTGCAGGTCGGGTATAATATCCTACTGTTGAGCTCAAGTAAGAGCTATCCTCCTGTCCCCAATATTTACCCCGCATCCCCTGCGGGGTTTTTTTTGCCTCCTCGCCGGCTCAGAGATAGTCGTGGCGATCCAGGCCGTGCTTGCGCATCTTGTCGTACAGCGTCTTGCGCGGCAGGCCGAGGGTCTCGAGGGTCTCCTTGATCCGGCCCTTGTGACGCGCCAGCGCCTGGTCGATCAGGGACCTCTCGAAGCGTTCCACCTGCTCCGGCAGGCTCACCCCGTCCGTGTCCCACGTCTCGGTGTCCTCGCCGATCTGTTGCGGGGCGCAGTCCCCGAGCAGCAGGTAGCGCTCGGCGCAGTTGCGCAGCTCGCGCACGTTGCCCGGCCAGGCATGGCACCTGAGCTGCTGCATCCGGGCGGGTGTCGGCAGGCGCGGTTCGCGGCGGTAACGCAGGGCGGCGAGCTGGACGAAATGCTGGAAGAGCAGCGGGATGTCGTCACTGCGCTCGCGCAACGGGGGAATCTCCAGGGTGACCACATTGAGCCGGTAGTAGAGGTCCTCGCGGAACCCGCCTACCGCGCTCGCCTCCTGCAGATCGACCTTGGTCGCTGCGATCACGCGCAGGTCGAGCGGGATCAGCTCGTTGGAGCCGAGCCGTTCGATGGCGCGCTCCTGCAGCGCGCGGAGCAGGCGCGTCTGCAGGGGCATGGGCATGTTCTCGATCTCGTCGAGGAAGAGCGTGCCGCCGTTGGCGTGCTCGAACTTGCCGATACGCCGCTTCTGGGCCCCGGTGAAGGCCCCGGCCTCGTGGCCGAACAGCTCGCTCTCGATCATCGACTCCGGCAGCGCGCCGCAGTTCACGGCGACGAAGTTGTGGGCGCGCCGGCTGCTCTGCTCGTGGAGGCTCCGCGCCACGAGCTCCTTGCCGGTGCCGGTCTCGCCGAGCACCAGCACGTCGGCGTCGGTGTCGGCGATCTGCCCGATCAGGTTGCGCAGGCGGAGCATGCGTGGCGCGTCGCCGACCAGTCGCGTGGCCTCGGCCCCCTGGGTCTGGAGTTCCCTGCGCAGCGACCGGTTCTCCAGCGTCAGCGCACGCTTCTCCATCGCCCGCCTGACCACGTCGCTCAGGTGCTCCGAGGCGAAGGGTTTCTCCAGGAAGTCGTAGGCCCCGTCGCGGATGGCGTTGACGGCCATGTTGATGTCACCGTGACCCGTGACCAGGATCACCGGCAGGTCCGGATCGACCTCCAGGGCCCTGGTGAGGAACTCGAGGCCGTCCATGTCGGGCATCTTGATGTCGCTGATCACCACGCCCGACCAGTCCGGATCGAGCAGCGGCAGCACCTGGGTCGGCGACTGGAAGGCGCGCACGTCGTAGCCCGCGAGCTCGAGCATCTGCGCACCCGCGACGCGGATGTGCTTCTCGTCGTCGACCAGGAACACGGGGCCGGTTCCGCTCATGCGCTCTTCTCCTGCAGGTCGTGCGCACGGGGCAGGCGGACGATGAACTCCGCCCCCCCGTCAGGGTGGTTGCGCGCCCGGATGGTGCCGCCGAAACCGTCGATGATGCGGTAGCTGATCGACAGGCCCAGGCCCAGGCCTTGGCCCACCTCCTTGGTGCTGAAGAAGGGGTCGAAGACCTTGTCCAGATGCTCGCTGGCGATGCCGGGCCCGGTGTCGCGGACCGTCAGGATCACGGCCTCGTGGTCGGCGGTGGCGTGCAGCTCGATGCGTCGCGTGGCCCGCCCCTCGATCGCCTGCTGGGCGTTGCCGATGAGGTTCACCAGCACCTGTTCGAGGCGCACCATGTCGGCGAGCACGAACAGCTCCTCGTCGGGGAACTCGCGCACCAGGTCGAAATCGCCCCGGTCGACGCGGAGCACCGCCAGGGCCCCGTCGACGGCGGCCGGCAGCGAGACCGCGACCGACTGGCCGGTACTCTTGCGCGCGAACGCCTTGAGCTGGGTGACGATCTGAGCCATCCGCCCGGTGAGTTGGCCGATCTGCTCGAGGTTCCAGCGCGCCTCCTCCGTGCGCGATTTCTCGAGCAGCAGGCGGGCGTTGTCGGCATAGGTGCGGATCGCCGCCAGCGGCTGGTTGAGCTCGTGGTTGATCCCTGCCGACATCTGGCCCAGCGCGGCGAGCTTGGCGGCCTGGATCAGCTCCTCCTGGGTGCGGCGCAGCGCCAGTTCGGTCTCCCGGTGCTCGCCGATCTCCTGCACCAGCCGCTCGTTGGTCTCGACCAGGTCGGCGGTACGCTCGAGCACGCGCCGCTCCAGTTCGTCGTGGGCCCGCTGGAGCGCGGCCTCCTGCTCCTTGCGCTCGGTGAGGTCGTGGATCGTCGCGATCAGCTTGCCCCCGGCGACGGGCAACGGGTCGAGCGTCAGCTCCATCGGGAAGCGGCTGCCGTCGGCCCGGAGTCCGCTCACCTCCCGGGCGTCCGCTCCGGACGGCACGGGCGTCTCGAGCATCTCGGCGCAGCCGGGGCGGTCGTCCGGCCCGATCAGGTCGAGGAACGGACGACCGGTGAAGTGCCCGGCCCGGCGGCCAAAGAGGCTCTCCGCGGTAGGGTTGAACGAGTCGATGCGTCCCTGCACGTCGACCGTGACCAGCCCGGCGCGCGTCCCGTCGATGATCGCGCGGATGCGCGCCTCGTTGCCCTCGAGGGCCAGCTTGGCCTGCCGCTCGTAGCGGCGCCGCTGGCGGTGCGTGGCCTGGCGCTGCGCGAGGAACAGCCCGACCGAGAGCAGGGCGGCGAGGATCACCGCGGTGAATAGCGCGGTGCGCCGCATCTGCGCGGTGACCGGTGCGAGCGAGGTCAGGGCGTGGACGGTCCAGCCCGCGGAGGGCATCGGCATCGAATGCATCAGGTAGCGCGCCTCTTCGATCCCCTCGCCCGGGTCGCCGAACGGGTCGTAGTACGCAGCCTGGTGGACCGTCAGCAGGCGCGTCCGGTCGGCGTGGGGCTCGCTGTCGACGACCTGCAGCGGGGTCGGCTGCACGTTCGCGTAGCGACGGCTCCGGCGGATGCGCTCGACGACGCCCGGATCGAGCGGCGCCAGGCTGCGGAACCGCCACTCGGGGCGGGTGGTGATGAAGATCACGCCGTCGGGATCGGTGACCAGGAACTCGCCGAGCGCGTTGGCCCACTCGAACTCGACCGGCGCCACGCTCAGCTTGACCGCGATGACCCCGAGCACCTCGCCATCCTCGCGGACCGGGTAGGAGAAGTAGTAGCCCCTCTGCTGGGAGGTGGTGCCGAGGGCGTAGTAGCGGCCGGGGTCACCGGCGATCGCCTCGGCGAAGTAGGGCCTGAAGCTGAAGTTCTTGCCGACGAAGGTCAGCGGGTCCTCCCAGTTGCTGGCCGCCAGGGTCAGGCCGTCGGCGTCCATCAGGTAGGTGTCCGAAGCGCCGGCGACCCCGTTGGCCAGCGCCAGGAACCTGTTGACCCGCTGGATCAGGTAGGGGTTGCGCGGTTCGCGCAGCAGACGCACCAGCTCGTACTGGGTCGACAGCAGCGCCGGCAGGTATTCGAACTTGGCCAGCTCGCCCTCGAGGTGGGCGGCGTAGAGGTCGAGGTTCTGGCGCGCGGTCTCGTGCAGCGCGCCCAGGGCGTTTCCTCTCGACCACACGATCGCCTGCCACATGATCACCCCGGCCCCCAGCAGCAGGACCAGGGCGAGCGACCTGGGCGAGGGTTTCACCGCCGGCGTGCCCCGGGACGCGTCACGCCCGCCTCGCCGCTTCGCGTGGGGCGGGCAGGGGATACGGGGGATCGCGCAGGGTGACGTGGGGGCCGTCGGCGCTGCCGAGGCGCAGGCCTCCGGTCTCCCGGGCCCGTTTCTCGACCACCGCGAGCAGCTCGCAGGCACCGTCGCCGACGGCGACGGCATCGACCACCGTGCCCACGCCCTGGCGCCCCGAGCCGCCCGGTTCGTGGAGGGGGGTGCCCGGCTCGGGCGGCGAGGCGGTGGCCACGGAAGCGGGATAGGCGCGGCGTTTCACCTGGCCGAGGTGGTGCAGGCGGGCGACCACCTCCTGCCCGACGTAGCAGCCCTTGGTGAAGCCGATGCCGTCCAGTGCGTCGTAATTGAGCATCTGGGGCAGGAACGCCTCGCCGGTCTCGGCGCGGACCCAGCCGAGACCGGCGCGGATGTCGAGCAGCCTCCAGGCCGCGGATGGCCGGTAGGCGCAACCGGCGCGATCGAGGCGTCCGGCGAGTTCCGCCGCCCGGGCTTCCGGAACGAGGAACGCGAACCGCGGTCCCTGCCCGGGCAGGCTGAGCAGGGAGATCCCGTCCCCCCGGGTTGCCCGCCACGGACCCACGGGCGGTTCAGCGAACGTTTCGCGCACCACGGCCTCGGCGGCGTCGCCCCACGCCCCGAGGCCCACCAGGGGTGGCTCGGGCGGGCCGATCGTCGCCTTGCTGCGCAGCAGGAACATGCGCAGGCGGCGCGTCACGGTCTCCTGCAGCGCGGCGGGGAACGCCAGCAGGTAGGCGCCGTCCACGTGCCATGCAAGGAAGCTCGCGATGGCCCGCCCCTTGGGGTTGAGATGGGCCGCCGGCCGCAGCGCGCCGCCGGGCAGGTCGCGCACGTCGCAGGTCAACTGCCCCTGCAGGAACGACTCGGCCTCCGGGCCGGCGACGGAGAGCAGGGCCGTGTCGTCCATCAGGCAGAACCCGCGGTCAGGCAGGCCGTCTTCCAGGCACGTGGCGCCCTGGTGGGGGTCCCGGCCGGAACGGGCGAGGTCTTCGAGCCATGGTTCGGTGGCCATACGACGGCTCCGCTCTGGTGAATCTCCCCCGATTCTAACGCCCGACGTCGACAACGTGCGCGGTCCCCGGTCCGGGTGAGTCAAC
>JAWVZO010000145.1:0-6687 GCA_033722135.1 Gammaproteobacteria bacterium
ACGCATCCCGCTCTACGTGCAGACCACCGACTTCACCTGCGGCCCGGCCTCGCTGATGATGGCGATGCGCGCCCTCGAGCCGGACGCCGAGTGCACGCGCCGCCTGGAGCTGCAGCTCTGGCGCGAGGCGACCACGATCTTCATGACCGCCGGCCACGGCGGCTGCGGACCGCATGGCCTGGCACTGGCCGCCTGGCGGCGCGGCTTCCGGGTCGAGCTGTTCCTGAACGACCCGCGCCCGCTGTTCACCGAGGGGGTGCGTAACCCCGAGAAGAAGGCGGTCATGGAACTGGTCCACCACGACTTCGTCGAACAGCTGGCGGCGACCGACGTGGTCGTCGAGGAGCGCGCCGTGACCACCGCCGAGCTCGCCGCGCGGATCCGCGACGGGGCGATGCCTCTGGTGCTGATCAGTGCCTACCGCTTCACGCGCAACAAGAGCCCGCACTGGGTGCTGCTGACCGCGGTCGACGACGACTACATCTACCTTCACGACCCCGACGTCGACACCGACGAGGACAAGAGCGCGCTCGACAACAGCTACGTGCCGGTCGCGCGCGCCGAGTTCGAGCGGTTCGCGGTCTTCGGCCGGCGCTCGCTGCGGGCCGCGGTGGTACTGCATCGGCGGGACGCGCCTGGAGCGTAGCTAGAAATAGAATTAGAAATACATATCAAATAACTGTAATAAAATGGAAAGAACCGAGCGTTTCTACCGCATCGACCGGCTCCTTCGCGAGCGCCGCGCGGTGCCGCTTGCCCTGTTCCTGGAGCGACTCGAGGTCTCCCGGGCCACCTTCAAGCGCGACCTAGAGTACCTGCGCGACCGCTTCAGCGCGCCGATCGTCTTCGACCGCGAGGCCGGCGGCTACCGCTACGACGAGGCGGACGGCGCGGCCCGCTTCGAGCTGCCCGGGCTCTGGTTCAGCGCCGGCGAACTGCACGCGCTGGCCACCCTCGAGCAGCTCATCGAGGGGTTGCAGCCCGGCCTGCTTGCACCGCACATCGAGCCGCTGAAGCAGCGCCTTCAGGCGATGCTCGGCGCGAGCGCCGCCGACGCGGAGACGGTCGCGCACCGGGTACGGCTTATCGGCCTCGGCCAGCGGCGCGTCGAGCCGGCCCACTTCGAGGTGCTCTCCGGCGCGCTGTTCGGCCGGCGTCGGCTGCGCCTGCGCCACTACAACCGCGCCGAGGACCGGCACACCGAGCGCACCGTCTCGCCGCAGCGCCTGGTCCACTACCGCGAGAACTGGTACCTCGACGCCTGGTGCCACCTGCGCGACGGCCTGCGCAGCTTCGCGGTCGATGCCGTCGAGGAGGCCGAGGCGCTCGACGAGCCTGCGCGCGAGGTGCCCGACTCCGAGCTCGACGCCCATTTCGCCGGCGGCTACGGGATCTTCACCGGCGAGCCGACCGAGGTCGCGAGGCTCCGCTTCACCCCGGAGCGCGCCCGCTGGGTCGCCGCCGAGCTGTGGCACCCGGAGCAGCAGGCCACCTGGCTCGGCGATGGCAGCTACCGGCTGGAGGTGCCCTACAGCGACGACCGCGAGCTAGTAATGGACGTGCTCAAGCACGGGCCCGGCGTCGAGGTCGAGGGCCCCGACGCGCTGCGCCGACGCGTCCGCCTGCTGCTCGAGGCGGCGCTGCACAACTACGCGTGATCGTTCCCCGCGGGCTCGCATGGTGAGCCCGCCCGGGTGGTATCGTATCCGCACGGCCGCCACCCCGAGCGCGGCGACCCGGTGACCCGAAGATGGAACTGACCGCGACCCACGTCCTCCTCCTGCTTGCCTCCGGCGCGGCCCTCGGCGCCGCGGTGGTCCTGCTGCGCGGCATGGGGCGCGAGGCGGGGGCGGTCGAGGCGATGCGCGCCCGCCTCGAGGCAGAGGCGCGGTCCGAGGCGGCGCTGCAGGAGGAGCGGCTGGAGCACGCCCGCGCGGAGCTCGCCACGCTCGCCGCAGAGCGCGACCGGCTGCGCGAGGAGCTGCGCGCGCTGGGCGAGCAGGCCGCCGGGCTGCGCGAGTCCAAGGCGCGGCTCGAGGAGCGCGCCGAGGCGCAGCAGCGCCACGACCGCGAGCGCTTCGCGGAACTCGAGAACGCGCGCAAGCGGATGACCGAGGAGTTCCAGAACCTCGCCAACCGGATCCTCGAGGAGAAGGGCAAGGCGTTCTCGGAGCGGAGCCAGAACAGCCTCGACGCCCTGCTCAGACCGGTCCGCGAGCAGCTCGACGGCTTCCGCCGCAAGGTCGAGGAGGTGCACCTCAGCGACACCCGCGAGCGCGCCTCGCTGCGCGAGCAGCTGGAGATGCTCAAGCAGCTCAACCAGCAGATGAACGACGAGGCGCGCAACCTGACCCGCGCGCTGAAGGGCGACAAGAAGTCCCAGGGCAACTGGGGCGAGCTGGTGCTCGAGCGCGTCCTCGAGCAGTGCGGACTGCGTGTTGGGCAGGAGTACGAGGTCCAGGGCAGCTACCGCGACGAGGACAATCGCCTGTTGCGCCCCGACGTCGTCGTGCACCTGCCGGAGGAGAAGGAGATCGTCATCGACTCCAAGGTCTCCCTGGTGGCGTGGACCCGGTACGTCGCCGCCGAGGACGACGCCGCCCGCGAAAGCGCGCTGCGCGACCACGTGCTCGCGGTGCGCAACCACATCAGGAGTCTCAGCGAGAAGGACTACGCCCACCTCAAGGGGGTGCGTTCGCTCGACTTCGTGCTGATGTTCATGCCCATCGAGGCGGCCTTCATGGCGGCCTTCCAGCACGACGAGAAGCTGTTCGGCGAGGCATTCGAGAAGCGCATCGCCGTGGTCACGCCGACCACGCTGCTGGCCACCATGCGCACGGTCGAGAGCCTGTGGCGCAACGAGCGGCAGAACGACAACGCCCGGCGCATCGCCGACCAGGCCGGGCGGATCTACGACAAGCTGCGCGGCTTCCTCGAGGACTTCGAGCGGATCGGCACCCAGCTCGCCACGGTGCAGAACAGCTACGACGGCGCGCGTAACAAGCTCACCGACGGGCGCGGCAATCTGCTGAAGCAGGTCGAGAGCTTCCGCAAGCTCGGCGTCAGTGTGCGCAAGCCGCTGCCGCGCACCCTCCTCGAGGAGGCCGACGCCGATGCCGACGCGGTCGACGACGATGATGACTCCGGCGATGCGGCCGGGGACGAGGCCGAATCCCCCGAGGTAGCCCCGCGCGAGGCACTCGCCGGCCGGGAGTGAAGCGAACGTCGCTGTCCCGCCGCGCCGCATGCGCTATGGTCCTGTGCAGGGGGGCCGCGTCCGTGCGCGGGAAAGGGAGATCGCGACCATGGGTATCCGGCAGCTCCTGCTGTTCGCGCTTCTGGTCGTCGCGCTGACGTTCTCGCTGGCCGTCGGCTGGAGCTTCTGGCTCGAGGACCTGATCGATCCCTTCCTTCCCGGTGACCACATCCTCGAGAGCAGCGCCGAACGCTGGGAGTTCGTGATCGTCGCCACGGTCATGGTCACCATGGCCGTCGGCCTGATGCTGCTCCTCGGCCTGCGCCAGCTGCGGGCCCTTGGGCATCGCCAGCAGATCGAATCCCTGGCCTACGAGGGGTTCGTCAACGACCCCGTGGCCGCCTTCGTCATGGACGGCGAGCGCACCGTCGTCGCCGAGAACATGCGATGCCGCGAGCTACTCGAACCCCATTTCGGTTCCCTCGTTGGGTGCTCCTTCCACGAACTTCTGCCGATCGACCTCACCGACACCCGCTATCTCGACCTGGAGATGCACCTGCGCGACCACGGCCACTGGCGTGGGGAGTTCGTCGCGCACGGCGACCGGGCCGAGGTGAAGCTGGAGGTCGAGTTGACCATGCAGCGCAGCCGTTCCGGGGTCGCCACCTCGCTGCACGGCAGGGTCCACGCGCTGGAGCCGGTCGCGGTGCACCGGGTCGCGCCGCCCGCGGCCGCCCAGTCCTGAAGTCGCCCTGGAGTGCTCCAGGGCTCACGTCCTGAGCCCGTGCCCGGGCATGCTGGTCCCGGGCACACATGGGACCGAAACGATGGCCGAAGATCTCGGACGGGCTGAGCGGCACGCGTGGCTGCGCCGCCTCGGCAGACGCCACCCCCTGCGCGTCTGGAGCGCCCGGCTTGCGCGCGGCCTCGGGCAGCTCGTGCCGGCCCGGCGCCGTTCCCGGGCCCTGCTCCGCGCGACGCTGATCCACCTCTGACTCCCCGCGGCCCGGGGTGTCGGCGCGATTTACGTGGGATTACGTATTGCGACGGGACATCAGGCCTTCTAGGTTCGAAGGCGAGGAGGATGAGCGTGATGCATGCGACCCGTTTCAACGGGCGGCATCCGCCGTCGCTGACCGGCTACCTGTTCGGGCTGCTCTACGACTGCCCGCGCGCCTGCGATGGCTCCTGTCCGCTCTACACGATGCGCCAGATCGACCACGTGACGACGTTCTGCTACCTGCGGTCGTTGAGCCGGGACGACAAGCTCTGGTTGCTCCGCCACTACGCGCGGTGCCCGGCGCGTTTCGGCATGGAGCGGCGCGAGCGGCGGCGGCCGTCGATCGACCTTCCGGACGTGCGGCTCGCGGGCAACTTCTGACCCGACCGCGGCGGCGTTCCCTGTCGCACCCGCCGAAACGTGATGGTATGTTGTCCGCGGCCCCTCCGTGCGTCACGGCCCACCCGCATGCCCCGTCGATTCCCCCGTCTCTCCGTGATCCTGCCGCTGTTGCTGCTCGGCCTCACCGCCGTGCTCGCGGCCCCGGCCCGCGCCACGGAGGATCCCGGCGTGCTGCTCGTCGCGGCCCCGGGCCACGGCGGGCCGGTCTTCGAGAAGACGGTGCTGCTGCTCAAAAGGCACGCCCGAGGCGGCACCGTCGGCGTGGTGCTCAACCGGCCGACCGACACGCCGCTCGAGGCGCTCTTCCCCTGGACCACGGTGCCCGAGGGCCACGCATCGCGACTCTACGCGGGAGGCCCGCGCGATCCGGACCAGGTGGTCTTCCTGGTGCGCACCCACTCGCTCACGCCGAGCAACGCGCTGCCGGTCTTCGACAACGTCTTCCTCGCCTACGACCCGCAGATGCTCGCCGACATCCTGCGCCACCCGGTGCCGCTGCGCGGGCTGCGCGTGTTCCGCGGTCACGCCCTCTGGGCGCAGGGCGAGCTCGAGAGCGAGATCGCCCGCGGCGCGTGGTACCTGGTCGAGGCCGACGCCGACACGCTGTTCGCGGACGACCCGGCCACGCTCTGGGCGCGGCTCGTCGCCCGGGTCGAGGGCGGCTAGCTCAGCGGTCCGGGGCGAGCCCGATCCGCCACACCGGCGCGGGCAGCCGCTCGCTGGTGAAGTAGAGCCCGTCGCCCGACGGCGCCACGGCGAGCGCCTCGGCCTGCGGCAGCGGGTGATCGGCGAGCCACGCGAACGGGCGCGCCAGCGCCTCCTCCCAGCTGGCGCCGGAGGCGATCTCGAGCCGGTAGATCGCGGTGTAGGTCAGCAGCAGCAGGTTCCGGCCCGCGGCGTCGAGGTCGATCGCGGTCGGGCTCGCGCCGAACAGGCTGCGGGTCGCCGGGCCGCCCGGCGGGTCGAAGCGCGGCTCGGGGTTGTCGAAGCGGCCGACCGGCTCGGCGACGAGGGTCTCGCCGGGCGTGTCGAGGCGCAGCGGCAGGCGGTAGAAGCCGGGCTGCGCCTCGCGTTTGGTCAGCACCAGGATCGCGCCGCGTGCCGCGTCGACGGCCACCCCCTCGGCGTCGCGCGGCCCGTCCGGGTAGCGGAAGGCGAGGCTCGCGACGGGCCGCAGCACCTCACCGTCACGCGGCACCACCGGCTCCTCGACCACGTGGAGGTGGACGTGGCTGCGCCGCCCGGGGTTGTCGCCGATGTCGGCGATCAGCAGGTAGGGCGTGCCGTCGAGCTCGAACGCCGCGAGGTCCTCCCAGTCGATGTTCTCGACCCCCGCGACGTCGAGGCTCGCGAGACGTCCGCCGTCGGTGCCGAGCAGGTGGAGACGCGGGCGGTTGCCGCTGTCGTTGACCGCCCAGAGGCGGCCCGGGTGGCGGCGCGACACGGCCAGCCCGCTGATCTCGGGCAGCGCCGGGTCGTCGACCTGCCCGGTCCGGGCGACCTCCACCGGCGCGGCGAACGGTGCCGGCGTCGGCGCGACGTCGCTGACCGCGCGCTGGCAACCGCCGACCGCGAGGCAGGCGACGAGCAGGGCGGGCAACGGCGGGCGGCGGCGGGACATCGGGAGATCCGGCGGCGGGGATGCCCGGAGCCTACCCCCGAGCCCGGGCGGCGACAACTCGCTTGCTAGACTCGGCGCATGACCGCTCCCGCGGACGACGCGCCGGCGTTCTGCACCGTCGGCCATGGCGACCGCGACGCGGAGGCGCTGCAGCGGCTCCTGGCCGGAGCGGGCGTCGCCGTGCTGGTCGACATCCGCACCCTGCCGCGCTCACGACGCCACCCGCAATTCGACGAGGCGGCGCTGCGCGCGGCGTGCGTGGCCTCCGGCATCGCCTATCGCTGGGAGGGGCGGGTGCTCGGCGGGCTGCGCCGCGCCCGTCCCGGATCCCGGCACGTCGCACTGCCCGACGGGCTGCGCGGTTTCGCCGACCACGCTGACGGGCCGGAGTTCGCCGGAGCCCTCGGGCAGCTCGAGGCTCTGGCGCGATCCGCCCGGGTCGCGCTGCTCTGCGCCGAGCGCGACCCG
>JAWVZO010000146.1:0-6606 GCA_033722135.1 Gammaproteobacteria bacterium
AATCGAGACATCGATGCCCTTGTTCGAGACCAGCCGTCCCTCGGTGATCGCGTACTCGTCGGGATGGCGCAGGGCGAGGAAGTGGTAGTCGTGCTCGAATTCGGGGAAGTCGAGCTTCGCGAGGTCGGCCACGGTCTGCTCGGCCGCTTCCAAGCCCCACGCGAGGTCGTCGACGAACGCCGCGAGCTCGGATTTCTCGGGCAGGCGGTAGAAGCCGCCGACCCGGACGTTGACCGGGTGGATCTCGCGGCCACCGGCGAGCGTCATCAGCGCGTTGCCGATCTTCTTCATGCGCAGACCGCGCCGGACCAGCTCGCCGTGGTCCCTCGCCATGGCGATGGAATCCTCGTAGCCGAGGAAGTCCGGGAGGTGGAGCATGAACATGTGCAGCACGTGCGACTCGATCCACTCGCCGCAGTAGAGCAGGCGGCGCAGTTCGCGCAGGCCGCCGTCGACGGTGACGCCGCAGATCGACTCCATCGCGTTGCAGGCGCCCATCAGGTAGGCGACCGGGCAGATACCGCAGATGCGCGCGGTGATGTCCGGCGCCTCGCGGAAGTCGCGGCCGCGCAGGAACGCCTCGAAGAAGCGCGGCGGCTCGAAGATGCGGAAATCGGCCTTCTCCACCTGGCCGTCGCGGATCACCAGGTCGAGCGCGCCCTCGCCCTCGACGCGGGCCAGGGTGTCGACGTTGATCTTGCGCCGGCTCACGACGACCCGCCCGCGAGGCGTGCGCTCTCGTCGCGGAACGCCGGCGCGTTGGCGTTGAAGCCGCGGTAGAGGCGCACGATCTGGCCCGGATCCTGGCCGAGCTCGGCGAGGCGCCGGCTGAGCACTTCCGGGTGGGCGGTAGGCGCCGGCCCGAAACAGCCGTAGCAGCCGCGGTCGTGGGCCGGGCAGAGCGCGCCGCAGCCGGCCACCGTGACCGGTCCGAGGCACGGCGTGCCGTGAGCGACGGTGACGCAGGTGGTGCCGTGGCGCTTGCACTCCTCGCAGACGCTGTGGTCGGGCAGCACCGGCAGGCGACCGCGGAGCAGCGACGCGAGGGCGTGGAGGAGCTGATGCTTGTCGATCGGGCAGCCGCGCAGCTCGAGGTCGACCTTCACGTGGTCGGCGATCGGCGTCGAGGTGGCCAGGGCATCGAGGAACTCGGGATGGGCGTAAACGGCGCGCGCGTAGTCGGCGACGTCGGCGACGTTGCGCAGCGCCTGGATGCCGCCGCTGGTCGCGCAGGCGCCGATGGTGACCAGCAGCTTCGACTGCCCGCGCACCGCCCGGATGCGCTTGGCATCGTGGGCGCTGGTCACCGAGCCCTCGACCAGCGAGACGTCGTACGGCCCCGGGAGAACCGCTCGGGTCGCCTCTGGGAAGTAGGCAATGTCGACGGCGTCTGCGACCGCGAGCAGTTCGTCCTCGCAGTCGAGCAGGCTGAGCTGGCAGCCGTCGCAGGAGGCGAACTTCCAGACGGCGAGTTTCGGCTTCCGCTTGGCCATGGTCACAGCTCCCGGGCGTGGAACACCGGCGCGATGCGGTCGAACGGGAAGACCGGGCCGTCCTTGCAGATGAACTCCGGGCCGAGCTGGCAGTGGCCGCACAGGCCGACGGCGCAGTGCATGTTGCGCTCCATCGAGACGTAGAGCCGGGCGTCGGGGACGCCGTGCCGCTGCAGCGCGGCGACGGTGAAGCGCATCATTACCTCCGGTCCGCAGATCATCGCGACGGTGTGGTCCGGGTCGAAGCGGTGGACGCGTGGATCGATCAGGTTGGGGACCACGCCGACGCGGCCCGCCCAGCGCGTGTCGGCGGCGTCGACCGTCGCCTCGACGAACAGGTCGAAGCGCCCGCGCCAGCGCTCCAGTTCCTTGCGGAACAGCAGGTCGGCCGGGGTCCGCGCGCCGTAGTAGATGGCCACGCTGCCGTAGCGCGCCCGGTTGGCGAGCACGTGGTAGATCGCCGGGCGCAGCGGGGCGAGGCCGAGACCGCCGGCGACGATCAGCACGTCGCAGCCCTCGGCCTCGACCACCGGCCAGCCCACCCCGAACGGGCCGCGCACGCCGATCTCGTCGCCCTTGCGCAGCTTGCGCATCAGGTCGGTGACCGCGCCCACCGCGCGCACGGTGTGCACCAGCGTGGTTGCGTACGGATCGCCGCTGATGCTGATCGGCACCTCGCCGATGCCGGGCAGGTAGAGCATGTTGAACTGGCCGGGGCCGAACGCGATCGGCTCCCCGCCGTCGCCCGGCTCGAGCTCCCAGGTGAAGACGTCGCGGATCTCGCGGCGCACGCGGGCGATGCGGAACGGGCGTGGCAGCATGGCGGACGGGATACCGCGCGCTGGGGCGTTCATGTCAGCCCCGTTTCGCCGGGTTGCCGTAGACGTCCATCAGCTGCATGCGGACCGCGCTTAGACGCCCGGCGATGACCGGGATGAAACGCTTGAAGACCTCGTAGCCGACCGAGTGGTCCTCCTCGCACTTGCCGCGCAGGCAGGTGCCGTCGAGGCTGATGGCGCGCACCAGCGTGGTCGCGCGCGCGTCGTTGGCCCACCTGTGCGGCGGCACCAGCCACGACCAGCCGGCGATGTCTCCGCCCTGCAGCGTGTCGACGACCAGCGGCTCCTGGCCGGGCACGTGCAGCTGGATGGCCACCGACCCGTGGCGGATCAGGAAGAAGCGGTCGGCCGCCTCGCCCTCGCGGAACAGGTAGTCCCCGGCGTGGAACACCTCGTTGCGGCCGCAGCCGGCGATGAACTTGCGCGGTCCCTCGGCCATGTCGGCGAAGAACGGGTGCTCCAGCAGCAGCTCGTCGAGGGGTTTGAGCGGTTCCATGATCGTCCTCCTCACGCCCCCTGCCGGACGGCGTTGGCCTCTTCGGTGATGTCGATGCCGACCGGGCACCAGGTGATGCAGCGCCCGCAGCCGACGCATCCCGAGTGGCCGAACTGGTCGTGCCAGGTGGCGAGCTTGTGGGTCAGCCACTGGCGGTAGCGGCTTCGCGTGTTGTTGCGGATCACCCCGCCGGCAACGTAGGAGTGGGCCGGGTTGAAGCAGGAGTCCCAGCGTCGTGTCCGGGTCGCGCGGTCGGCGGAGAGGTCGGGGCGGTCCTCGACCGCCGTGCAGAAGCAGGTCGGACAGACCTGGGTGCAGTTGCCGCAGTTGAGACAGCGCCCGGCGACCTCGTCCCAGCGGGGGTGCTCGAGGTTCGCCATCAGCGCTTCCGGCAGGCCGGCGGACGTGAGGCGGCGCTTGATCTGGGCCGCGGCGCGGGCACAGCCGTCGTCGACCGAACGGTGATCGGCGCCGGTCGCATCGGCGAGACCGAGACGCTCCAGCACCGCCTCGCCGGCCGGGCTTCCGGCCTCGACGGCGAAGCGGTGCGGCCCGTCGTCGACCAGCTCGGTGAGCGCGAGGTCGAATCCCCCGGTGGCGCGTGGTCCGCTCCTCTGCGATGTGCAGAAGCAGGTGCCCGCCGCGCGGGTGCAGTTGACCACGATCGTGAACAGGTTCCCGCGCCGCGATGCGTACGCCTCGTCGGGATACGGCCCGTCGCGCAGCACCGCGTCCTGGACCTCGATCGCGCGCAGTTCGCAGGGACGCACGCCGAGCAGGGCCCGCCTGTCGTCGTCCAACGGGGCCGGGACGAAGCGCAGCCGGCCCCTCTCGTGAACGGCGGTGAACAGCGTCCGCTCCGGGGGGAACAGTTCCGCCTTCCAGCCCTGCGCGGCGATCACGTAGCCGAAGAGCTCCCGGCCCCCGTCATGGTGCAGCCGGTAGCGTCCGGGCGCCTGGTCGTCCCGCCAGCCGGCCGGCAGCTCCGCGGACCCGGCGATCTCGCGGTGGACGACGGCCCCGTCGCGGACCGTCGGGCCGAGCACCCGGTAGCCCTCCTCGCGGAGCAGAAGGAGGAGTTCGTCGAGGCGATCGCGGGTGAGGAGCTTCATATCGGGGCGGGACTCATGGCCGGGCTTCCTTGCCGCCAGCGGAGAGGGTGCCATGATAGTCGATGACCGGGACCGCGTTAAGACGGTCGAGCCGTACCCACCCCACCCGAGGAGGATGTCATGGACACGTTCCGCGCCTTTCGTATTCACGCCGACAAGGATGGCACCCGTGCCGGTTTCGAGGAGCTGGGCGTCGACGACCTGACCCCCGGCGAAGTGGTCATCCGGGCCGCCTGGTCGGACGTCAACTACAAGGATGCCCTGGCGGCGACCGGCAAGGGACGGATCCTGCGCAGCTCGCCGCTGAACGGCGGCATCGATGTCGCCGGACACGTCGCCCGGTCGAGCGATCCGCGTTTCAAGGAGGGAGACGAGGTGCTGGTCTGTGGCTGTGGACTCTCGGAGACGATCGACGGGGGCTACAGCGAGATGGTCCGCGTCCCGGCCTGGACCGTGGTGCCGCTGCCCGATGGGCTCTCGCTGCGCGACGCCATGGCGATCGGCACCGCCGGGTTCACCGCCGCGATCGCCGTGCAGCGCATGGAGGACAACGGCCAGGTCCCCGAAACCGGGCCGATCGTCGTGACCGGGGCGACCGGGGGGGTCGGCAGCTTCGCGATCGACCTGCTCTCCGGGCTCGGCTACGAGGTGCTCGCCTTCACCGGCAAGAGCGACCAGGAGCCGTACCTCCGGGAGCTCGGTGCCAGCGGGTTGCTGAACCGCAACGAGATCGAGATGGGCGGCAAGCCGCTCGAGAGCATGCAGTGGGGCGGGGCGGTCGACAGCGTCGGCGGCGAGACGCTCGCCTGGCTGACGCGTACCACGAAGGTCTGGGGCAACATCGCCTCGGTCGGGCTCGCCGGCGGGATCAAGCTCGAGACGACGGTCATGCCCTTCATCCTGCGCGGCGTCAGCCTCCTCGGCATCAACTCGGTCGAGTGCCCCCAGCACGTCCGGGAGAAGGCGTGGTCGCGGCTGGCGGGCGACCATCGCCCCCGTCACCTCGATACCATCGTCAGCCGCGAGGTGAGCTTCGACGAGCTCCCGTCGGTCTTCGACGCCTACGTCGACGGCGCGGTCACCGGGCGGACGGTCGTGCGCATCGCCGACTGAACCGGGCCGGGGAACGCGGGACCCGGATTGCCGATCCAAGGGATCGTCATCCCATCGAATGGAGGCGGCCATGAACCTTGCGACGACCTCGGCCCTGGCCCTCGCGGCGGGACTCGCGATCGGCTGTGCCGGTGGCGTGCCACGCGACGCGTCGGACTCGCCCTACTTCGAACCCGGTCCGAACGCCCGCGTGGTGATGCTCGAGACGGTCCGCCTGGCGCCACGCGAGCTGCGCGCCTTCTTCCAGGAGGGGCGCCAGGTGGCGCGCGGGGAGGTCAACCCGCACTACCCGAACTGCGACCTGGAGCTGAACTCGCTGAGCGAGGCGGCGCGCGAGGTGCCGCCCGGCGTCTACCGGGTGACCCGCACGGAGCGGCGCCATGCCCCGCTCGCCGGGCGCGTCGAACTGCGGGTGGCCGCCCTCGGCATCCCGTCGATCGACGGGGGCAGCCCCACGATCAACTACCAGACCCGGTTCTTCCTAGAAGCGATCGAGGGCGGAACCGGCGACATACGGGCGCTGAACTGCGCCCAGTGGGGCGAACCCGGGGGCATCACCGACTACCCGACCCGCGACGAAATCGCCCGGGCGCTCGGCGATATGGGCCGCCTGGAGCTGTGACGCCCTGAGGCGTCTTCAATCCCGTCCGTGGGCGATTCGCGGCCAGTAGGCAGCGAAATCGAACGACGGGCTGTGGTGGGGGTGGTGGCAGCCCGCGCAGGCCTCGGCGGCCACCCTGGCGCCGGGGTACGCCTGCCCGCCGCTCGCCACGTGCGCCCTGCCTGGGCCGTGGCACGACTCGCACTGCACGTTGGCCAGGCCGGGCGTCTCGTCGAGGGCGAGAAAGCCGCCCTCCTTGCCGAAGCCGACGCTGTGGCAGACCACGCAGTTCGGATCGAACGCCTTGCCGACCCGCTCCAGCACTCCCAGCGCACCGGCGTGGGCCGAGGCGTGCCAGGCCTCGGTTGCGTCTCGGTGGCAGGCGGTGCAGGCCTCCGCCCCGACGTAGGGGCCCTGGCCCGAGAGTCGCGCCTTGCGCGCCTCGACCTGGCGCAGGTAGTCCTCGCGCAGCGCGTCGTTGTAGGCCGCGTACCAGTCGGCCATGCGCGGTGCGTCGGGCACCGTGTCGGTCAACTCGACCACCGACGCCTCCCACGAGGCGACGCGGCCGTCGTCGCCGAGGTCGAGGTCGACGCGTCCCAGCCGCATGCCCCGCGTGCCCGGGCTGAGGACGAGCATGCCGTCGACCACGCGGGCCTTGCCCGGCCGTTCCGTCGAGGCGGCGATCAGCAGGATGGCCACGTCGTCGAGCGGCAGCTCGGCCCGCGCGCGTTCCAGCGGCAGCGTGGTCGCCAGCAGCGTCGTCTCGCCGTTGTCGCGCGCCTCGGCGAGCCGCCGGGCGAGGTCGTCGGTGGCCGCGGAGACCAGGCGCTGGTCGCCCTGCATCTCCCGCAACGGCGAGGCGGCCGGGTCGAGCCACTGGAACAGGCGCAGGCGTGCCCCTGGGCGGGCGATCGGCTGCGCCGCTGGGAAGGTGCCGTCGAGCCAGTTG
>JAWVZO010000147.1:0-6562 GCA_033722135.1 Gammaproteobacteria bacterium
CCCACCCGCCATCGGCACCAGGCGGCGACGCAAGGCGCGATCTGGTTTCGTCTTCTTCAACAGGCCGGACCGGCTCCCCTCGTGCCGCGCCTCTAACACGCGGCGCGGGCCCGCCCCGTGGTCAGACCCGGGCCAGGCCGCGGGCCAGGTCGGCCTTCAGATCGTCCACCTCCTCCAGGCCGACCGAGACCCGCACCAGTCCCTCGCGGATGCCCATCGCGTCGCGCTGGGCCTGGTCCAGGCGGCCGTGGGTGGTGCTCGCCGGGTGGGTGATGGTGCTCTTGGCGTCGCCGAGGTTGGCGGTGATCGAGATCAGTTCGACGGCATCGATCACGCGCCACGCGGCCTCGCGTCCGCCGGCCACCTCGAACGAGAGCAGGCCGCCGAAACCGCTCTGCTGGCGGGCCGCGAGGTCGTGCTGCGGATGGGTTGCCAGGCCCGGGTAGTGGACCCGCTCGACGCCGGGTTGGGCCTCGAGCCAGTGGGCCAGCGCCTCGGCGGCCGTGCAGTGGGCGCGCATGCGCAGCTGCAGCGTCTCGAGCCCCTTGAGGAACACCCAGGCGTTGAACGGGCTCATCGCCGGCCCGGCGGTGCGGATCACGCCGTGCACGGCGGCGAGCTGCTCCTCGGCGCCCACCACGGCCCCGCCGACGCAGCGCCCCTGGCCGTCGAGGTACTTGGTCGCCGAGTGGATCACCAGGTCGGCGCCGTGCTCGATCGGCCGTTGCAGCGCCGGGGTGCAGAAGCAGTTGTCGACCACGAGCAGGGCGCCGTGGGCGTGCGCCAGCTCGGCCAGCGCGGCGATGTCGGCCACCTCGGTCAGCGGGTTCGACGGCGTCTCGAGGTAGACCAGGCGGGTCTCGGGCCGCAGCGCCGCGCGCCAGGCCGCGGTGTCGCACGGGTCGACGAACGTCGTGGCGATACCGAACCGGGTCAGGTAGTTCTCGAACAGGCCGACGGTGCTGCCGAACAGGCTGCGCGAGGAGACGATGTGATCGCCCGCCTCGAGCAGCGCCATGCAGGTGGCAAGGATCGCTGCCATGCCGGAGGCCGTGCCGACGGCGCGCTCGCCCCCCTCGAGGGAGGCGATGCGCTCCTCGAATGCGCGCACCGTCGGATTGGTGAAGCGCGAGTAGATGTTGCCCGGCACCTCCTCGGCGAAGCGGGCCGCCGCCTCGGCGGCGTTGGCGAAGACGAAGCTCGAGGTGAGGTAGATCGGTTCGCTCTGCTCTCCCTCGGGGCTGCGCCGGTGGCCGGTGCGTACCGCGCGGGTGCCGAAACCGAGATCGTCGTGGTCCATGTCGTGCCCTCCACGGCATCTTGCGTGGGCCGCGAGCGGGCAGAAAAAAACCCGCTCAGCAACGGGGCTAAAGCAGGTCCTGTGGGCCGCTTTAGCTGCATTTGTAAGGCGCCCGCAAGCTGAGCTTCAAATCGGCGCCGAGCCATCACCCTAAGTTGGACCCCGGGTGACTGTCAAGGGAAACGGTCAGGCGGAATTGTGCAGCCCGAGATCGCTGCCGCCGGCCGTCTCGTCATCGTCGTCCCGGTCGACTGCGGCCTTGGCCTGGTCGTTGCGCTTCGCGGCGACCCGGTCGAGGTAGGGCTGGTCGATGTCGCCGGTGACATAGTGTCCGGTAAACACCGAGTCGTCGAACTCGCTGATGCGGCGGTTGCCGTAGCGCACCGCCTCGACCAGGTCGCCGATCTCCTGGTAGACCAGCCAGTCGGCGCCGATCGCCTCGCCGATCTGTTGCTCGTCGCGGCCGTGGCCGATCAGTTCGTCGGCCGCCGGCATGTCGATGCCGTAGACGTTCGGGTAGCGCACCGGCGGCGCCGCCGAGGCGAAGTAGACCTTGCGCGCGCCGGCCTCGCGCGCCATCTGGATGATCTGCTGCGAGGTGGTGCCGCGCACGATCGAGTCGTCGACGAGCATCACGTTCTTGCCGCGGAACTCGAGGTCGATGGCGTTGAGCTTCTGCTTGACCGAACGCTGGCGGAGCTTCTGTCCCGGCATGATGAAGGTGCGCCCGACGTAACGGTTCTTGATGAACCCCTCGCGGTACTTCACGCCGAGCAGGTTGGCCATCTGCAGCGCGGACGTCCGGCTGGTGTCGGGAATCGGGATGATCACGTCGATGTCGTGGTCGGGCCGCTCGCGGCGCACCTTCTCGGCGAGGCGTTCGCCCATGCGCAGCCGCGCCTTGTAGACCGAGATGTTGTCGATGATCGAGTCGGGACGCGCCAGGTAGACGAACTCGAACAGGCAGGGTTTCAGCTTCGGGTCGTCGGCGCATTGCGCGGTCGTGATCTTGCCGGTGTTGTCGACGAACACTGCCTCGCCGGGCTCGAGATCACGCACCAGGTCGAAGCCGAGCACGTCGAGGGCGACGCTCTCCGAGGCGATCATCACCTCGGTCCCCTCCTCCGTCTCGCGCGTGCCGAACACCACCGGCCGGATGCCGTGCGGGTCGCGGAAGCCGACGATGCCGTAGCCGGTGATCAGGGCCACGGCGGCGTAGGCGCCACGGCAGCGCCGGTGCACGCGGCGCACCGCCTCGAAGACGTCCTGCTCGTCGAGACGCAGCTTGCGTGTCTTCTCGAGTTCGTGGGCGAAGACGTTGAGCAGCACCTCGGAGTCGGAACCGGTGTTGATGTGGCGCAGATCCTCGACGAACAGGTCGCGGGTGAGTTGCTCGACGTTGGTCAGGTTGCCGTTGTGCGCCAGCGAGATGCCGTAGGGGGAGTTGACGAAGAAGGGTTGCGACTCGGCCGACGAGGCGCAGCCGGCGGTCGGGTAACGCACGTGGCCGATGCCCATCCGGCCGCGCAGCTTGAGCATGTGACGGGTCTGGAAGACGTCGCGGACGAGGCCGTTGTCCTTGCGCAGGTTGAGGCGGTTGCCCTCGACCGTGACGATCCCCGCCGCGTCCTGGCCGCGGTGCTGGAGCACCGAGAGCGCGTCGTAGAGCGATTGGTTGACCGGGCCGTTGGTCAGGAGTCCGACGATGCCGCACATGGTTGGTTCAGGCGTCTCTGGTCAGGTTGCATCGTAAACGAAATAGGCCGCGATGTCGGCGGGCAGCAGGTCGCGCAGCCGTTCCGCGAGAAGCTGGAAGTGGCCGACCAGCATCGCCTCCTGCCACCACGGATCCCGGGGCAGCGGGGTCAGGCCCGCCAGCAGCACCAGGATCGCGACCAGCACGATGCCGCGTGCGAGGCCGAAGATCAACCCGAGCATCCGGTCGGTACCGGTCATGCCGGTCTTGTCCACGGCCTTGCCGATCAGGTAGTTGACGATACCCCCGAGGAGCAGCGTGACGATGAACAGGCCGAGGAAACCGAGCGCGAGGCGCGCCGACGGCACGCCGACGTGCGGTTCGAGCAGCGCGGCCGGGTACCACGCGAACGTGAAGCCGACCCAGAACGCGGCGATCCAGGCGACCAGCGACAGCGCCTCGCGGGTGAAGCCCCGCCACAGGCTGATCAGCATCGACAGCCCGACCAGCACCAGGATGACGACGTCGGCCCAGTTCATGCCGCGGCACAGGAGACGGGTCGCGGAAGCGCATACGATCGGTTCGGGCCACGGCTCGCCATGGCGGCTCAGGGATGCTGCAGGATGATGGCCCCGGAGAAGCGCGGATCCTGCTTGAGCTTCGCCAGCCGGCGCTCGAGGGCCGCCCGGTCGAGCTCGGGGCCGATGCGCACACGGGTCAGCGACTCGCCGTCCGGCCCGGTGACCGGCTCGTCGAACGCGGCGTAGCCCGCCGCGCGCAGCTCGTCGCGCAGCGCGCGGGCGTTGTCGGCCCGGCTGAAGCTGCCGATCTGGATCACCCAGCCCTCGGCGGGCCCACCGCCCTCGGCCGACCTTTCGGGTTCCGGCGCGGCCGGCACCCCGGCCGGCGGAGGCGCTGGCGGCTCGTCCGGCGGGGCGGAAGCCCCGGGCTTGGGCAACGCGAGATCGACGCGGCGCGGGACGTAGTCCTCCCCGGGACTCGGCGGAAGGCGCTCGAGCGTGACCGGCTCGGGGGCCGGCGGCGGTCCGTCGAGCAGCATCGGGATGAAGATCACGCCGATCGCGATGAGCACCACGGCACCCACCAGACGATGTTTGAGTCGCAGGTCCATCGGGCTCCCCCGGGCGAAGGCGCGATTATAGTTCAGGCCCAGCCGGCGCGCAGCGCCGCGGCGACGGTGTGGAACGAGCCGAAGACCACCACGCGGTCGCCCTCGGCCGCGTCTGCGTGCGCGCTCCGCAGCGCCTCGGCGACGCTGGCCAGCCTGGCGGGCGTCGCGCCGTACGCCTCGAGCGCACCGGCCAGGCGTACCGGATCGGCCCCGCCCGGCGCCGGCAGGGGCGCCAGGTACCAGGCGGTGACCCCGTCAACGAGCGGCGCGAGGGCCGCTTCCACGGCCTTGTCGTCGCGCATCGCCACCACCGCCAGGGTTCTGCCCCGGGTCGGGCGCGCCGCCAGCGACTCGGCCAGGGCGCGGGTCCCGTGGGGGTTGTGGGCCACGTCGAGAATGGTCTCCACCGGGCCGGGGTGCACCTCGAAGCGACCGGGCAGACGGGCCTCGAGCAGGCCGCGGCGGACCGCGTCCTGGCCGACCGGGAAGCGCTCGGCGAGCAGGTGCAGCGCCATCAGCGCGGCCGCGGCGTTGGCGAACTGGTGGCGGCCGAACAGCGCGGGGCGCGGCAGCGAGGTGCGCACCCGGCCCGGCGCCGACCAGCGCCAGCCGTGGGCGTCGACGCGGAAGTCGTAGTCGCGGCCGGCGACGTGAAGCGGTGCGCCGAGCGCCGCGGCCACCCCGACCAGGCTCGCCGGCGGATCCGGGTCGGCGCTGATCGCCGGCCGCCCCGGGCGCAGGATGCCGGCCTTCTCGCGGCCGATCGTCTCGCGGTCGTCGCCGAGCCACGCGGCGTGATCGAGGTCGACCGGGGTGACCACCGCGAGGTCGGCGTCGACGATGTTGACCGCGTCGAGGCGCCCCCCGAGACCGACCTCGAGCAGGCGCACGTCCGGGGCGTCGTCGGCGAAGACGCACAGCGCCGCCAGCGTCGCGTACTCGAAGTAGGTCAGTGGCACCGCGCCGCGCGCCGCCTCCACCCGCGCGAAGGCGGCGCAGAGCGCGGCGTCATCGACCGGCACCCCGCCGAGGCGGACGCGCTCGTTGAACGCGAGCAGGTGCGGGGAAGTGTAGGCCGCGACGCGGTAGCCCGCCGCGCCGAGCATCGCCTCGAGGAAGGCGACCACCGAGCCCTTGCCGTTGGTCCCGGCGACGGTAACGGTGCAAGTCCCGGGGAGGTCCAGGCGCCCGGCCACCTCGCCCACCCGCTCGAGGCCGAGCTCGATCTCCTCGGGATGGCAGCTCTCGATGCGGTTGAGCCACTGCGCCAGCGTGGTGGGGCGCACGGGTCCCCTCGGGTCAGGCGTCGGCCGGATCGTTTCCGACCTGTTTCACCGGCACGGGCGGACCCGGCGGGACGGCATGGAGCATCCCCAGCAGCCGAGCGATACGGTCGCGCATCTCCGGGCGGGTGACGATCAGGTCGATCGCGCCGTGTTCGAGCAGGAACTCGCTGCGCTGGAACCCCTCGGGCAGGGTCTCGCGCACGGTCTGTTCGATCACCCGTGGCCCCGCGAAGCCGATCAGTGCGCCCGGCTCGGCGACGATCACATCGCCGAGCATGGCGAGGCTCGCCGAGACGCCACCCATGGTCGGGTCGGTGAGCACCGAGATGAACGGCAGGCCGCGCGCGCGCATGCGGGCCAGCGCGGCGCTGGTCTTGGCCATCTGCATCAGCGAGATCAGCGCCTCCTGCATCCGTGCCCCGCCGCTGGCAGAGACGCAGACCAGCGGCAGCGACTCGGTCAGGCAGGTCTCGACGCCGCGCACGAAGCGCTCCCCGACGATGCTGCCCATCGACCCGCCGAGGAACTGGAACTCGAAGGCGCTGGCCACCAGCGGCCGTCCCATGAGCTCGCCGCGCATCACCACCAGCGCCTCGCGCTCGCCGGTCTGCTTCTGGGCCTGGGAAAGACGGTCCTTGTACTTGCGGCTGTCGCGGAATTTCAGGATGTCGCGCGGCTCGAGCTCGCCGCCGATCTCCACCCCGCTGCCCTCGTCGAGGAACAGCTCGAGCCGTTCGCGCGCGGCCAGGCGCATGTGCTTGCCGCACTTCGGACAGACCCCGAAGTTGCGCTCGAGTTCGGGACGATAGAGCACGCCCCCGCAATCGTGGCACTTGGTCCACAGCCCTTCGGGGACGCCCTTCTTGCTCCTGCCCTCGGTGCGTATGCGCGAGGGCATGATCTTCTCGAACCAGCTCATGTCACGCCTCCGCCGCCTGCGGTGCCACCGCGTCGATTGCCGCGCGCATCTCGCCGAGCAGGCCGGCCATGGCCGAGGTGGCGGCCTCTACGTCACCGGGATGCGCCTCGATCTGCCGGACCAGCACACTGCCGACGATGACCGCGTCGGCGATGCGTGCCACCGCCGCGGCCCGTTCGGCATCGCTGATGCCGAAGCCGACGCCGAGCGGCAGCCCCGTCGCGGCGCG
>JAWVZO010000148.1:0-6546 GCA_033722135.1 Gammaproteobacteria bacterium
ACCAGCGCCCGCGTCTCGGTGCGCACCACCGCCGCGAGCCCCTGCCCCACGTCGAGCAACGTCAGCCACGCCGCCCCGTGCTCCGGCGCCGCCGGCCTGAACCCCAGCAGCGGCAACATCAGGATCAGGCCCGGAAAGCGCAGCGGCACGCCGCGCGGCAGAAGCAACAGCAGCGTACCGAGCGCGCAAAACCCCACCACCACGAGCGGCGGCGCGGCGAGGTTCCATCCCGCGTAAGGCAGTGCCGCGCACGCCTCCAGCCAGGACCAGACGACGGCGAGCACCCGGTCGGCGAGCTCCAGCAGCGGCGCGCCGAGCCCGGGAAGCGGCAGCACCAGCAGGGTCCCGAGCAGCACCAGCGGCACCACGCCGATGCCGACCGCCGGCACCGCGACCAGGTTCGCCAGCGGGCCGGCCAGCGGCACCTGCTGGAACGCCGCGACCAGCAGCGGCGCCAGGCCGAGTCCCAGCACCACCTGCAGCCAGGCCACGCGCGCGAATCGCCACCCGCCCGGGCGGCGCCAGGCGACGGTGTAGAGGATCAGCGCGACCGCGCCGAACGAGAGCCAGAATCCCGCCTCGCCCGGCGCCATCGGGTCGAGCAGCAGCACGCCGGCGAGCGCCAGGGCCAGCGCGCGGCCCGGGCCAAGACCGCGGCGCAACAGCAGCGCCGTGAGCACGATCGCCACCATCAGCAGCGCGCGCCGGGTCGGCACCGTGAACCCGGCGAGGCCGGCGTAGAGCGCCACGGCAGGCAGCGTCAGCCACGCGGCGGCCCACGGCGCGGGCCACCACCCCGCCAGTCCGACCCAGGCCCAGACGCGCCTCACCGCCGCGAAGACCAGACCGGCCACCAGGCCGAGATGGAGACCGGAAATCGCGACCAGGTGGCTGGTGCCGGTTTCGCGCAGCACCTTCCACTGCGCCTCGCCGATACCCTCCCGGTCGCCCAGCGCGAGTGCCTTGACCAGACCGCGCCGGGGCGAGCCGTCGAGGTGCCCGTCGAACGCCCCGGCCAGCCGCTGGCGGAGACGCTGCAGCGCCGCCCCTGGACCGGGTGCCGGGCCGAGCCGCCGGTTCTCCGGGTGCGCACGGACGTAGCCGGTGGCGCGGATACCGCGCCGGAACAGCCACCCCTCGTAGTCGAAACCTCCCGGGTTGCGGAACCCGCGGGGCGGCTTCAGGCGCAGGCGCAGATGCCAGCGGTCGCCGGCATGCAGCGGCGGGTGCGCGCCGTACCAGGCGACCCGGACCCGGCGCGGGACGATGTCCCGCGACCCGCCGGGAGCGACGAGGAACTCGAAACGGGTCGCGCGACCGCGCCTCCGGGGCAGCGTGGCGATGGTGCCGGAGACCTCGACGTCGCGGCCGACCCACACCTCGGGCAGCGCCTCGTTCAGGCGCGCCTGGGCGTGGACGGTGCTCCAGGCGAGGCCGACGACGAAGGCGAGAGGCCAGCGGCAGCGGCGCCAGGTGAGCCCGGCGACGAAAAGCAGCGCGACGAGCGTCCCGGCCGAAGGCAGCTCGGCGAGGCGCTGGGGCACGACAACGCCGGCGGCGAACGCCAGCAGGTACGGCGTGGCGAGCCACCGAGCGGCCGATCTCCCCGGCGCGTCCTGCGCCATTCCCGTTCTCCCGGCACCGTTCCCTCGGTGCCCGTTCGCGCCGCTCGGGGCGTCTTGCTAGCTGTCCCGTTCGCGCCTGTTCTGGAAGTACTCGCGCGTGCCGTGCGCGCCGACCGCGTCGCCGATCCGCCGGAACGCCAGGGCGTAGGCAGCGCAGCGCAGGCTGCGCTCCTCGGCCTCGGCGAGATCCCAGACCGCGCAGAAGGCCCCGTGCATCTTCTCCTCGAGCCGCTCGCGAACCGTCTCCAGCGACCAGGCGTACCCCGAGCGGTTCTGGACCCACTCGAAGTAGCTCGCCGTCACGCCGCCGGCGTTGGCCAGCACGTCGGGCACGACCACGATGCCCTTGTCGCGCAGGGCCTGTTCGGCGTCGCTGCGGATCGGCCCGTTGGCCACCTCGACGATGTGCCGGGCGCGCACGCGGTCGACGTTGTCGCAGGTGACGACCCCCTCGAGTGCCGCCGGGATCAGGATGTCCACGTCGAGGGCAAGCAGCTCCTCGTTGCTGATCGTCTGGTGATCGACCAGCTCGCAGATCGACTCCTCGCAGTAGATGGCCCGCATCTTCCGTGTCGCCTGCTTCTCTTTCCAGATGCTGTCGACGTGGAGTCCGCCGTCGGAGTGGATGCCGCCGCTGGAGTCGCTGACCGCGACGACGCGCAGCCCAGCCTCGTCGAGCAGGCGGGCGACGTGGTAACCCGCGTTGCCGAGCCCCTGCACGGCGACGGTCAGCCCCTTCGGGTCGAGTCCGCGGCGCCGGATCATCTCCATGGTGACGTGGAAGGCACCGCGCCCGGTCGCCTCCACGCGGCCCTCGCTGCCGCCGAGGGCGATCGGCTTTCCGGTTATCACCCCCGGAGCGCGCCGACGATGGATCGCCTCGTACTCGTCCATCATCCAGCCCATGATGCGCGCGTTGGTGTAGACGTCGGGTGCGGGGATGTCGATGTCGGGCCCGATGAAGTCGGCCATGGCCCGCACGTAGGCACGCGAGAGACGCTCGAGTTCGAGCGGCGAGAGTTCCTTCGGCTGCACCACCACGCCGCCCTTGGCACCGCCGAACGGCAGCCCCGCCAGCGCGCACTTGACGGTCATCCAGAGCGCCAGCGCCTGCACCTCGGCCGAGTTCACGTCCGGGTGGTAGCGCACCCCGCCCTTGGTGGGACCGAGCACGGTGTTGTAGTGGCAGCGGTAGCCGACGAAATAGCGGGTCGAACCGTCGTCCATGCGCACCGGCAACGACGCGCTCAGCATCGCTTCCGGGTGCATCAGCGCGGCGATCACCTGCGGGTCGACGCCGGCGTCCTCGCCGATCTCCCGGACCCGTTCCAGGGCGTCTTGGAAAGTGTCTTGGTCGCGCATGCCTGCTCGCCGCCTCCCGTTCCGCTAGATCAGTCTACCCGAGGCGGACCGGATTCACTGTCGTCGGATTACCGACAGGCTCGCATTCATTCACGCCGTCGTCGGCAGCGTGTATATTTCCTTGCAGGCGGTTGCGACGTCGACCACAACGAAAAACCCGAGGAGAGGAGTCCCATGCAGACCCCGCTGAGCCAGATTCTCGAGAAGAAGGGCACCGACATCCACAACGTCACCTCGGACACCAGCGTCACCGACGCGGTGCGCAGCATGAACAGCCACGGCATCGGTTGCCTGCTGGTCATCGACGACGGGCGCACGGTCGGCATCTTCACCGAGCGGGACGTCCTGACCCGGGTCATCGAGCCTGGCCGCGACCCGAGCAGCACCAACGTGGGCGAGGTGATGACCACCGAACCGGTGTCGATCGACGACCAGGCCACCCTCGAGGAGGCGATGGCGGTGATGCGCAACCGGCGCTTCCGCCACCTGGTGGTCACCGGCCAGGGCGGCAAGCTCTCCGGGATGGTCTCGATCAACGACCTGATCGGATGGCTCGTCGAGGACCGCCAGCACGAAATCGACCAGCTCGTAAGCTACATCTCCGGCAGCTACTGATCCGGTGACGGGCGCCGTCCCGCTCGAGGACTAGCCGTCTGCGCCATGCATCGCAAGCTGATCAGGCGCTACCTCCCGCACCACGAGACCTTCCGTGAACATCGCCACCTGAGCTGGCTGGGGAGCCTCCTCCACGACCCGAACCTGTGGCACCTCAACCGGCGCTCGGTCTCGGGCGCCGTCGCGGTCGGCCTGTTCTGCGCCTTCGTCCCGATCCCGTTCCAGATGATCCTCGCCGCGTTGATCAGCATCCTGGCCCGCGTCAACCTGCCGATCTCCGTCGTCGTGGTCTGGGTCACCAACCCGCTGACCATGGGGCCGATCTTCTTCTTCGCCTACAAGGTCGGCACCGCGATCCTGGGCACGCCGATCCACCCGGGCGCCGCCGAGACCCGTGGCCTCGAATGGGCCTGGCGCGAACTGCAGGTGATCTGGAAACCGCTGCTGCTCGGCTCGCTGCTGTGCGGCGCGGTCAGCGCCCTGCTCGGCTTCGTCGGCATCCGCCTGAGCTGGAGGCTCCATCTCGTGCGCCGCCTGAACGCCCGGCGCGAACGGCGCGAGGCCCTGCGCCGCAGGGACCGGGACGCCTAGGCCGCCGGCAACAGCCGGCCATCCTCGAGCCTCAGCACGCGCGCCATCTGCCCGGCGATCTGCAGGTCGTGGGTCACCACGACCAGGCTGATGCCGAGGTCCACGTTGAGCTCGAGCAGCAGCGCGAAGACCCGCTCCGCGGTCTGGCGATCGAGGTTGCCGGTGGGCTCGTCGGCGAGCACGCAGGCCGGTTCGGTGACCAGGGCGCGGGCGATCGCGCAGCGCTGTCGCTCGCCCCCAGAGAGTTCGCCGGGCTTGTGGCGCAACCGCTCGCCGAGACCGACCCGCTCGAGCATCTTCGCCGCCCGCGGGGCCGCCTCGCCCGGCGTCGCCCCCCCGACAAGCAGCGGCATGGCGACGTTCTCCAGCGCGGTGAATTCCGGCAGCAGGTGGTGGAACTGGTAGACGAAGCCGAGCACCGCGTTGCGGTGCCGGCCGCGCTCGGCGACGCCGAGGTCGGCGAAATCGCATCCACCGGCGAGCACGCGGCCGGCACTCGGAACGTCCAGCCCGCCGAGCAGGTGCAGCAGCGTGCTCTTGCCCGAGCCGGAGGCGCCGACGATGGCCAGCCGTTCGCCGCGTGCGACCTCCAGGTCGATGCCGCGCAGCACCTCGACGCGCAGGCCACCTTCCGCGAAGGTGCGCGACAGGCCGTGGCAGGCGAGGACCGCGTCACTCATAACGCAGCGCCTCGGCAGGCTGGGTCCGCGACGCCCGCCACGCCGGGTAGAGCGTGGCGAGCAGCGACAGCAGCAGCGACATCACCGCGATGCGCCCCACGTCTTCCCAGTGCAGGTCGGAGGGCAGGTCGCTGATGTAGTAGATGTCGGGCGACAGGAAACGGATGCCGAACAGCCGCTCGATCGCCGGCACCAGGGTCTCGACGTTGAGTGCCAGCGAAATGCCTCCGGTGAGGCCGAGCAGCGTGCCGATCACGCCGATCAGCGCGCCCTGCACGATGAACACCGTCATGATGCTGCGCGGAGTCGAGCCGAGCGTCTGCAGGATCGCGATGTCGGCCTGCTTGTCGTTGACCGTCATCACCAGCGTCGAGACGATATTGAACGCCGCCACCGCGACGATCAGCAGCAGGATGATGAACATCACCCGCTTCTCGGTCTGCACCGCGCGGAAGAAGTTGGCGTGCTCGCGCGTCCAGTCGCGCACAGTGAACGCGCCGCCCAGCGTGCCGGCGACCTCGCGCACCACGCGCGGCGCGAGGAACAGGTCCTCGAGCTTCAGGCGCACGCCGCTGACCGCCCCGTCGAGGCGCAGCAGACGGCCGGCGTCATCGAGGTGGACCAACGCGAGGTTGCGGTCGTACTCGTACATGCCGACCTCGAACAGGCCGGTGACCGTGAAACGCTTGAGCCGCGGCAGGATTCCGGCCGGCGTGGTGGCCGCCTCGGGTGTGACCACGGTCACGCGGTCGCCCGGGACGACGCCGAGGTGGCGGGCGAGCTCCGTGCCGAGGACGATGCCGAACGCCCCGGGACGCAGCGCGTCGAGACGGCCGGCAACCATCTTCGCCCCGACCTCCGAGACCTCCGACTCGCGCTCCGGGAGCACGCCGCGCAGCAGCGCCCCGCTGACCACCCCGCCCTGGCTCAGCATCACCTCGCTGCGCACGAACGGGGCCGCGCCGATCACCTCGCGGTGTTCCCGAGCGCGCGTCATCGCCTCGCGCCAGTCCGTCAGCCGTCCGTCGAGCGCGCTGATGGTGGCGTGCGAGGCCATGCCGAGAATCCGCTCGCGCAGCTCCTTCTCGAAGCCGTTCATCACCGACAGCACGGTGATCAGCGCGGTCACGCCGAGCGCGATGCCGAGCATCGAGGTCAGCGAGATGAAGGAGATGAAATGGTTGCGGCGCTTGGCGCGGGTATAGCGCAGGCCGACGAACACCTCGTAGGGAGCGAACATGGGGGCGGATTAAAGCACATTCCCGCGCCGTAAGCCGTCCCCGGGCGCCCGGCGCTCAGTTCCGGGCTCGGGCCCAGCGGACGAGATCGTCCACGCCCATCGCCCCGGCCTGGCGTGCCACCTCGCGCCCGCCGCGGAACAGGATCAGCGTCGGGATGCTGCGGATGCCCAGACGCGTGGCGAGCTGCTGCTCGCGCCCGGTGTCGACCTTGGCCAGCCGGAATCCCGGTTCGAGCCTCCGCGCGGCCTCGGCGAACGCCGGGGCCATGACCTTGCACGGACCGCACCAGGCTGCCCAGAAATCGACCAGCAGCGGCAGGTCGCCGCGCTCGCGGTGGCGATCGAACCGCGCGGCGTCGAGATCGAGCGGCCGGCCCGTGAACAGGGGCGCCCGGCAGCGACCGCACTTCGGCGCCTGACCGAGACGTGCCTC
>JAWVZO010000149.1:0-6493 GCA_033722135.1 Gammaproteobacteria bacterium
AACGCGCTGGCGAAGCTCCCCGAGCTGCTCGAGCGGCTCGAGGCCAGCTGCACCCGCAACGGCATGACGGTGCACTGGGCCGAGACGGTCGAGGAGGCCAACGCCATCGTCCTCGACATCGTCCGCCGCCACGAGGGCCGGAGCGTCATCAAGGGCAAGTCGATGGTCTCCGAGGAGATGGAGCTCAACCACCATCTCGAGGCCCACGACATCGAGGCGCTGGAGTCCGATCTCGGCGAGTACATCGTCCAGCTCGCCGGGGAGACGCCGTCGCACATCATCATGCCGGCGATCCACAAGAACACCCGGCAGATCGCCGAGCTGTTCGTCGAGAAGCTCGACGGCATCGAGTTCACCGAGGATGCCGAGAAGCTGACCGCGGTCGCCCGCGATCTGCTTCGCCGCAAGTTCTTCGATGCCGACGTCGGCGTCTCCGGCGTCAACTTCGCGGTCGCCGAGACCGGCACGCTGGTGCTGGTGGAGAACGAGGGCAACGGCCGCCTGACCACGACCACGCCCGACGTCCACGTCGCGGTGACCGGCATCGAGAAGGTGATCGAGCGGCTCGAGGAGGTGACCCCGCTGCTGAGCCTGCTGCCGCGCTCGGCCACCGGCCAGAACGTCACGACCTACGTGAACATGATCAGCGGACCGCGCCGGGAGGGCGAGCGCGACGGGCCCCGCGAGGTGCACCTGGTGCTGCTCGACAACGGACGCAGCCGCAGCTACGCCGACGCCGACACCCGCCAGACGCTGCAGTGCATCCGCTGCGGCGCCTGCATGAACCACTGCCCGGTGTACGTGCGCATCGGCGGCCACGCCTACGGCACCGTCTACCCGGGGCCGATCGGCGAGATCCTCTCCCCGCAGCTGCTCGGCTGCGACGAGGCGGGCGCGCTGCCGGGCGCGTCGACGCTGTGCGGGGCGTGCGGCGAGGTCTGCCCGGTGCGCATCCCGATCCCGAAGATGCTGGTGCGGATGCGCCGCGAGGCGGTCAACGCCGACCCGAACTCGAAGTTCGTCGCCACCGGCGCGCAGCGCCGCGCCGGCGAGGCGACAGTGTGGAAGGCGTGGGCGCGCATCCACGCCACGCCGGGCCTCTACGGGCTGGTCACGCGCACCGCGGGCGCACTCAAACGCCTGCCGGTGCTCGGGCCGCTCAAGACCTGGTCGAGCGTGCGCACGCCGCCGCGCGCTGCGGGGAAGACGCTGCACCAGCGTCTCGCCGCGCGGGGGGAAAACCGATGAGCACCGCGCGTGACGCCATCCTCGGCCGGCTGCGCGCCGTGCCCACGCCGGAGGCGGCCGAGGCGCGCGACTTCGCCGTCATCGAGGCCAAACAGTGGAATGCCGACGAGCGCGTCGCCCGCCTCGCCGAGCTGATGCGCAAGGTGAACACCGAGGTGCACGAGAGCGACGACGCGGCGTGGCCCGGGCTGCTCGCCGAGCTCTGCGTCGCCAAGGGCGTCGAGCGGCTCTGCCTGGCGCCGGACACCCCGGTCGGCCGCGCCGCCGGACCGGCGCTGGCCGCGGCGGGGGTGACGACGGTCGCCTACGATCGCGACGTCGAGGCGTGGAAGGAGGAGCTCTTCTTCGAGATCGACGCCGGGCTCACCTCGGTCGCCGGCGGCATCGCCGAGACCGGCAGCCTGTTCGTGGTCCCGACCGCACAGGAGCCGCGTCTGCTGTCGCTCGCGCCACCGGTCCACTTCGCCGTGCTGTCCCGGGCGAGCATCGGGAACACGCTGCTCGAGGTGCTGCGCGCGCAGGGCTTCGGCGACACGCTGCCGACCAACGTGCTGCTGATCTCGGGGCCGTCGAAGACCGCCGACATCGAGCAGACCCTGGTCTACGGCGTCCACGGGCCGAAGCAGCTGATCGTGCTGCTGACCGACTGAGGATCACCCGATGAGCATCCCCGAGCGTTCGATCGCCGTCGAGAGGCTCTACGACGAACTGCGCCGTACGCTCCCCGGGGAGAAGCTGGTCGTCGACCCGCTGCGCCGACTCGCCTACGGCACCGACGCCAGCTTCTACCGGCTGGTGCCGCAGCTCGTGGCGATCGTCGACGACGAGAACGAACTGACCACGGTGGTGCGCGCCTGCCACCGGCGCGGTATCCCGTTCACCTTCCGCGCCGCCGGCACCAGCCTGTCGGGGCAGTCGATTACCGACTCGGTGCTGATCAAGCTCGGCTCCGGCTGGCGCGGTCACCGGCTCGGCTACGGCGCCGAGACCATCAGCCTGCAGCCCGGCATCATCGGCGCGCACGCCAACCGCATCCTCGCCCCGTACCACCGCAAGATCGGCCCCGACCCGGCGTCGATCAACGCGGCGATGATCGGCGGCATCGCCGCGAACAACGCCAGCGGGATGTGCTGCGGCACCGCGCAGAACAGCTACCAGACGCTGGTCTCGATGCGCGTGGTGCTCGCCGACGGCACGCGGCTCGACACCGGTGACGCGGCGAGCCGCGAGGCGTTCCGGGCGAGCCACGGCGTGCTGCTCGACGGGCTCGCCCGGCTGGCCCGGGAGGTGCGCGACGACGCGACGCTGGCCGAGCGCATCCGGCACAAGTTCAAGATCAAGAACACCACCGGCTACAGCCTTAACGCGCTGGTCGACTTCGACGACCCGTTCGAGATCCTGCAGCACCTGATGATCGGTTCGGAGGGGACGCTCGGCTTCATCGCCGAGATCACCTACCGCACCGTGCCCGACCACCCGGACAGGGCGAGCGCGCTGGTCTTCTTCCCGGACATCGAGACCGCCTGCGACGCGGTCACGGCGCTGAAGCCGACCCCGGTCTCGGCGGTCGAACTGATCGACCGCGCCGGGCTGCACTCGGTCGAGGATCGGCCCGGACTGCACATCGACCTCAAGGGGCTCGGCCCGGAGGTAACCGCGCTGCTGATCGAGGTGCGCGGCACCGACGCCGCGGAGCGCGACGCCCACCGCGACGCCGTCGAGGAGGTGCTCGCCGGCTTTGCCACCGTGCGTCCCGTCGCGTTCACCGCGCGGCCCGATGAGTACGCCGAGCTGTGGGACATCCGCAAGGGGATGTTCCCCGCAGTCGGCGCGGTGCGCGAGACCGGCACCACGGTGATCATCGAGGACGTCGCGTTCCCGATCGCGCAGCTCAGCGCCGCGGTGCGCGACCTGCAGACGCTGTTCGCCAAGTACCATTACGACGAGGCGATCCTGTTCGGCCACGCCCTCGAGGGCAACCTGCACTTCGTGTTCACCCAGGACTTCGGCAGCGGGTCGGAGGTGGCGCGCTATGCCGGCCTGATGGACGAGGTCGCCGAGCTGGTGGTCGGCAGGTACGACGGCTCGCTGAAGGCCGAGCACGGAACCGGGCGAAACATGGCGCCGTTCGTCGAGATGGAATGGGGCCGGGACGCCTACGCGCTGATGGAGCGAATCAAGGCGCTGTTCGACCCGGAGGGCCTGCTCAATCCCGGGGTGATCCTCAACGCCAACCGCCACGTGCACCTCGAGAACCTCAAGCCGCTGCCGGCCGCCGACCCGATCGTCGACACGTGCATCGAGTGCGGCTTCTGCGAGCCGCACTGCCCATCGCGCGAGCTGACGCTGACCCCGCGCCAGCGCATCACCGCGTGGCGCGAGATCGCCCGGCTCGGCCGCGAGGCGCCCGGAGACCCGCTGCGCGAGATCCTGACCGAGGCCTACCGCTACCAGGGCACCGACACCTGTGCCGCCGACGGCCTCTGCTCGATCGCCTGCCCGGTGGGCATCGACACCGGCGACCTGACCCGTGCGCTGCGTCACCGCGAGGGTCGCGAGTATGCCGGCCGCGCACGCTGGATCGGCGAGCACTTCGCCGGCGTGACCGGCCTGGCCCGCCTCGGCCTCCGCGCGGCGTCGGCGGCCCGCGCGGTGACCGGCGACGCGGCGCTCGGGGCCGTGACCCGCGGCCTGCGCGGCGCCAGCGGCGGGCGCGTCCCGGAGTGGCACCGCTGGATGCCCGGCGCGACGACCTGGCCTTGGCCTCGCCCCGAGCCGGTCGGCGACCGGCCGCGCGTCATCTACCTGCCGAGCTGCGGCAGCCGGACCATGGGCGCAGCACTCGCCGACCGCGGCGCGCCGTCGCTTCCGGAGACGGTCTACAGCCTGCTCGGCAAGGCCGGCTACGACGTGGTGCTGCCCGAGGGGCTCGACGGCCTCTGCTGCGGCATGGCGTTCCAGAGCAAGGGTCAGTTCGCCGAGGCACGGCGCAAGGGGCGTGAGTTGCTCGAGGCGCTGCTCGAGGTGACCCGCGGCGGCCACGACCCGGTGCTGTTCGACACCAGCCCGTGCCTGCTCCACATGCAGGAGCAGTTTGCCGACCGCGTGGCGATGTACGAACCGGTCGAGTTCGTCGAGCGCTACGTGCTGCCGGCGGTCGACCTCGAGCCGGTGACCGGCACCGTCGCCGTGCACGTCACCTGCAGCGGCCGCAAGCTCGGCCTCGCCGAGCGTACCGTCGCGCTTGCCGAGATGTGCGCCGAGGAGGTCGTCGTGCCCGAGCACGTCGGCTGCTGCGGGTTCGCCGGCGACCGCGGATTCGAGGTGCCGGAACTCAACGCCGCCGCGCTCAGGCACCTGCCCGCGGGCCTCGACGGGGCGCGCGTCGGTTACTCGACCAGCCGTACCTGCGAGATCGGGCTGTCGCGCCACGGCGACATCCCGTACCGTTCGATCCTGGAACTGGTGGACCGCGCGGCGAGGGCGCCCGAGTGACCCTTCGCCGTCGCCCCTGACCGGCCGGTCCGCCGAGGCACGATAGACCGTCGCGGTCGGGATGGCCGACCCACCGCGGGCGAGGGAGGAGGCGCATGAGCGGTTCGAAGGAGTTGAGCGCCGCCGAGGCCGCGGCCAGGGTCTCCGACGGCGCGACGATCGCCATGGGCGGGTTCGTCGGCACCGGCATCCCCGAGGCGCTGACGCTGGCGCTGGAGAAACGCTTCCTCGACACCGGCGCACCGCGCGACCTGACCCTGGTCTACGCGGCGGGGCAGGGCGACGGCAAGACGCGCGGCCTCAACACCTTCGGCCACGAGGGGATGGTCCGGCGCGTGGTCGGCGGCCACTGGGGACTCGTCCCGAAGATCGGCCAGCTCGCGCTGGAGAACAAGATCGAGGCCTACAACCTGCCGCAGGGGGTGATCAGCCACCTCTACCGCGACGTCGCCGCCGGCCGCCCCGGCACGCTGACCCACGTCGGGTTGCACACCTTCGTCGACCCGCGCCACGGCGGCGGCAAGCTCAACGACCGCACCACCGAGGAGCTGGTCCGAGTGCTGGAGATCGACGGCGTCGAGCACCTCTTCTACAAGGCGTTCCCGATCGACGTCGCGTTCCTGCGCGGCACCACCGCCGACACCCGCGGCAACGTCACCATGGAGCGCGAGGCGCTGACCATCGAGGCGCTGGCGATCGCGCAGGCGGTGCACAACAGCGGCGGCACGGTGATCGTCCAGGTCGAGCGCGTGGTCGACCGGCACGACCTCCACCCGCAGATGGTGCAGATTCCGGGAATCCTGGTCGACCACGTCGTCGTGTCGACGCCCGAGCACCACGCGCAGACCTTCGCCGAGGCGTTCAACCCGCTCTACGTCGGCGGCGGCAGCGAGGCCGACGCCGAGGACGAGCTGCCGGTACTCGCGCTGACCGAGCGCAAGGTGATCGCACGGCGTGCCGCGCGCCTGCTGAAAGACGGCGCCGTGGTCAACCTAGGTATCGGCATGCCCGAGGGCGTCGCCGCCGTCGCCCACGAGGAGGGCACGCTCGACCGGGTGACGCTGACCGTCGAGCCGGGCGGCATCGGCGGCGTGCCGGCCGGCGGACTCAGCTTCGGCGCCTCGGCAGGCGTCGAGGCGGTCGTGCCGCAGCCGTCGCAGTTTGACTTCTACGACGGCGGCGGCCTCGACCAGGCGTTCCTCGGCATGGCCCAGGCCGACCCCGAGGGCAACGTCAACGTCAGCCGCTTCGGCACGCGCATGGCCGGCGCCGGCGGCTTCATCAACATCAGCCAGAACGCCGGCGAGGTGGTCTTCATGGGCACCTTCACGTCGGGGGGGCTGAAGCTGGGGCTCGGCGAGGGGCGCCTCGACATCCTCGCGGAGGGGCGCGGGCGCAAGTTCATCGAGGCCGTAGAGCACCTCACCTTCAGCGGGGCCTACGCGCGCGAGCGTGGCCAGTCGGTCTGGTTCGTCACCGAGCGCGCGGTCTTCCGCCTCGCCGACGCCGGCCTCGAACTGGTCGAGATCGCCCCGGGCGTCGACCTCGAGCGCGACGTGCTCGGCCAGATGGACTTCCGCCCTGCGATCGCCGACGACCTCGTGACGATGGACTCTGCGCTGTTCCGCTGAGCGGGTTCGCCGCACCGTGGACACCGGAGGCCGTTCGTCGGGCTGAAGCCCGGCCTGCCGGAGGCTCCAGCGGCGCCCGGGATCGGCCAGGGACGATGTCGGGCTGAATGACGTCCGAC
>JAWVZO010000150.1:0-6462 GCA_033722135.1 Gammaproteobacteria bacterium
CGCCACCCTGGCCGCCCATGGCGGTGATGGCGATCGACACCGGGCGCGGGTCCACGGCCGCCACCTCAGGCCGCCTCGCGCCCGGCCAGCCAGGCGACGGCGCGCCGGCGCACGCGGTCGACCAGGCGCTCGAGCAGCCCGGGGTTGTGCACCACGTCGGCGCGGTAGAACGACGGACAGAGCACCGCCGCGTGCGCCACCTCGCCGCAGTAGCCGCAGCCGACGCAGCTGTCGACGACCCGGGTCACCGGCTGGTCGCGCAGCGGGTCGGGGTTGTCGGCCAGGGTCAGCGACGGGCAGCCCGACAGGCGCATGCAGGCGTGGTCGCCGGTGCAGGTCTCGGCATCGACGCCGAAGCGCTGGCGCACCGCGCGCCGGCCCTCGCGCACCCGGGCGCGGAACCGGGGCCGCTCGCGGCGCTGCCGGTTGAGCATGCACTCGGACTGGGCGATGACCACCTTCGGGCCGCGCTCCTCGCTGGTCAGCGCGTCGCGCAGCACGTCGCGCAGCTGCCCGACGTCGTAGGTCCAGGGCACCGTGCGCACCCAGGAGACACCGACGCCGCGCACCGCGTTCTCGATCGGGTTGGAGGTGCTGCGCTCCGGGTTGTCGACGTTCGACGAGAGCACGTCCTGGCCGCCGGTCGCCGCCGAGTAGCGGTTGTCGACGATGACCACGACGTTGTCGCTGCGGTTGAACACGGCGTTGCCGATGCCGCTGGTCAGGCCGTTGTGCCAGAACCCCCCGTCGCCCATGATGCTGAGCACCTTGCGCTGTCCGCCGGGAACGTTGAACGCCGCGCTGCCGGCCGCGCCGAGGCCGTAGCCCATGGTCGTGTTGCCGATGTGGAACGGCGGCAGGATCGAGAAGAGGTGACAGCCGATGTCGCAGCTGACGTGGAACTCGCCGAACTCCTGCTGGAGCAGCTTGATCGCCCCGAACAGCGGCCGCTCGGGGCAGCCGGTGCAGAACCCGGCGGGACGCGCGGGCACCACCCCCTCGAGCCGCGCGCCCTGCTCGACCGCGACCGGGTGCAGCCGGTCCCGCCCGGCGGGGCCCGGTTTCAGGTCGCCGCCGGCGTGGGCCTCGAGGAAACGCGCCAGCCCCTCCTCGAGCACCAGCGGCGTGTACTCGCCCGCGGCCGGCAGCGGCCCCTTGCCCTCGACCCGGGTGGCGACCCCGGCCTTGCGCAGGATGGCGTTCAGCGCCTGCTCGAGGAAATCGGGCTGTCCCTCCTCGATCATCAGCACCGCCCGCTTGTCGCGGCAGAAGGCGACCAGCTCGTCGTCGACCAGCGGGTAGGTGACGTTCATGACGTAGAGCGGCAGCGGCGTGCGCCCGTAGAGGTCGGCCAGGCCGATCATCTGCAGCGCGCGGATCACGCTGTTGTAGAGGCCGCCCTGCAGTACCAGGCCGACGTCGCCGCCCTCCCCGGGGAAGTGCTCGTTGAGCCCGTGTTCGCGGATGTAGGCGACCGCGTCGGGCCAGCGCGAGGCGATCTTCTCCTGCTCGTGCCGGAACGCGACCGGGGGCAGCGTGATCCGCGTGGTGTCCCGGACCGGGCGCTCGAGCGCCTCGGCCAGCGTCGGTGACGGCCGACGGTTGTCCCGGGCGGTGAACTCGCCGTAGACGTGGCACGCGCGGATGCGCAGCTCGAGCATCACCGGCGTTCGGCTCGCCTCGGAGAGCGCGAACCCGTGCTCGACCGCGGCGACGATCGACTCGAGGTCCGGCCGCGGGTCGAGCAGCCAGAGCTGCGACTTCATCGCGAAGGCGTGGGTGCGCTCCTGCATGATGCTGGAGCCCTCGCCGTAGTCCTCGCCGACGACGATCAGCGCGCCGCCGGTCACGCCACCCGACGCAAGGTTGGCCAGCGCGTCGGAGGCGACGTTGGTGCCTACCGGCGACTTCCAGGTGACCGCGCCGCGCAGCGGGTAGTTGACCGACGCGGCGAGCATCGCGGCCGCGGCGGCCTCCGAGGCGCTCGACTCGAAGTGGACGCCCCACTCGTCGAGGATGCCCTGCTGCTGGGCGTCGCCGAGCACGTCCATCAGGTGCGAGATCGGCGCGCCCTGGTAGCCGCCGACGTAGGCGACGCCGGACTGCAGCAGCGCCTTGGTCACGGCGAGGATGCCCTCGCCGCGGAAGGTCTCGCCGGCGCCGATGCGCAGGTCCTGGACCTCCTTCGCGAACGATCTCTCGGCCATGGAACTCCTCTTGGGCCCGGCCTCACCCGGGCCGGGATCGCGCGGTCTTGCCGTAAAGGTGGCAGAAACGGGCGCCCCCGGCATTGACGCAGGCCGTGCCGGGCGCGGACGGCGGGGTCCGGCGACGCCGAATCTTATATTGACGTTTACGTCAACGTAAATATAATGATCCACATCAATCATGCGAGGCGGCCCGCAGAGGCGGCCCGCGGGCACGGTGGCCGACAGAGCCGCCGGCCACGACAGGAGCGAGGAGAGTCCCACGGAGCGTCCGGTCACCTGCCGGCGCCCGCGCAAACCACCCCGGCAACCGCGCCGCGCGCCACCCCCGTCGAGGAGCGCGCCGCATCGACGGTTCGCCCGGCACAGGAGGAGAACGGCCATGCTCGAGATCGTCGTCCAGGGACGCGGGGGCCAGGGCGCCCAGACCGCCGGCAACCTGCTGGCCCACGCCTTCTTCGCCGAGGGCCGCTTCGTGCAGACCTTCGCCACCTACGGCGGCGCGCGGCGCGGCACGCCGGTCTTCTCCTTCCTGCGCGTCGACGACGCGCCGATCCGCCTGCGCTGCAACATCGAGCGGCCGCACGCGATCCTCTGCTTCGACGACAGCCTGCTCGACGCCCGCCTGCTCGCCTTCGCCCGGCCGGAGACGCCGCTGGTGGTCAACTCCGAGCAGCCGCCGGGCGCCTTCGCCTCGCTCGGCGACTACCGCGTGCTCCCGGTCGACGCGATCGGCATCGCCCGCGACACCGGCATGGGCCGGATCGTCAACTCGGCGCTGCTCGGCGCCGTCGCCGCGGTGCTCGAGGCCCCGGCCCCCGACACCCTCGAGACGGTGCTGCGCGAGCAGGTGCCGGTCAAGCCGGAACAGAACGTGCGCGCCTGCCGCGAGGGCTTCGCGGCCATGCGCGCCCGCCTCGACGGACAGGAGGACGCCGCATGAACGCCCCCGCTTCCCCGCTCTGGTCCGACGGCTCGACCGCCGTCATCCACACCGGCACCTGGCGCAGCGCCACGCCGGTCCACCGCGACCGCCCGTCGCCCTGCCACCAGGCCTGCCCGGTCGGCGGCCGGATCGCCGAGTGGATCGGCCAGCTGCGCGACGGCGACGTCGAGGGCGCCTGGCGCACGCTGGTCGACAACAACCCGTTTCCCGCGATCGCGGGACGCATCTGCCACCATCCCTGCGAGGGGTCCTGCAACCGTGCCGGGCTCGACGGCGCGGTGTCGATCTGCCGCCTGGAACGGGCGGTCGGCGACCGCGCCCTCGAGGCGGGCTGGAGGCTCCCGGGTCCCGGGCGCGCGTCGTCGGCGAAGGTGGCGGTGATCGGCGGCGGCCCGGCCGGCCTCTCCGCCGCCTACCAGCTGCGCCGGCGCGGCCACGCGGTGACGCTCTACGAGGCGCAGCCGGCGCTCGGCGGCCTGATGCGCTACGGCATCCCGCGCTACCGCCTGGCAGCCGACGTGCTCGACGGCGAGATCGACCGGATCCTCGAGATCGGCGTCGAGGCGCGCACCGGCATGCCGGTCGACGCCGAGACCTTCGCCACCCTGCGCGCGAGCTGCGACGCGGTCTACGTCGCCACCGGCGCGGCGCGGCCGAAACGCCTGCCGGCGCTCGACTACGACCAGCCGTGGGTGCTCGACAGCAGCGCCTACCTCGCCGAGACCAACGCCGGCGACACCCCCGACCTCGGCCGGCGGGTGACGGTGATCGGCGGCGGCAGCGCGGCGATGGACGTCGCGCGCGCCGCGCTGCGCCACGGCCGGGAGGTGACCGTGCTGGCGCTGGAGAAGGAGAACCAGCTCCCCGCCCAGCGCGAGGAGCTCGACGAGGCGCTCGAGGAGGGCATCGCGCTGCGCACCGGCGCGATGCTGCGCTCGGTCACGACGCGCGACGACGGCGCGCTGACCCTGCACTGCGTGCACGTCGACTTCCGCCCCGGCCCCGAGCGTGGCCGCTTCACGGTCCAGCCGGTGGCCGACGGCGAGTTCGACCTGGTCACCGACGCCGTGGTCCCGGCGATCGGCCAGGAGATCGACCTCGGCCCGCTGGGACTCGACGCCGCGGGCGCCCCGCTCGCCGTCGACGAAACGTTCCGCACCGAGCTCGGCAACGTCTGGGCCGGGGGCGACGTGGCCAGCCTCGACCGCTTCGTCACCGCCGCGGTCGGCATGGGCAAGGCCGCTGCCGCGGCGATCGACCGGGCGCTCGACGGGAATGCCGGGGAGGCCGGCGAACCCGCGCCGCCCGCCGGGGCGACGCCGCTGGCGGCGATCAACGCCCACTACCACCCGCGCGACGGCCGCGCCCCGGCCGCGCGCCGGCCGGCCGCCGAGCGGGTCGCCTCCTTCGCCGAGGTGCAGCTCGCGCTCGACGCCGACGCGGCGCTGCGCGAGGCGGGCCGCTGCTTCAGCTGCGGCACCTGCATCCACTGCGACAACTGCTACCTCTACTGCCCCGACATGGCGGTGCTCAAGGAGAACGGCGGCTACGCGATCCGCACCGAGTACTGCAAGGGGTGCGGGCTCTGCGTGAAGGAGTGTCCCACCGGGGCCGTGCAGATGAGGGCGGGACGATGAACGCCGCGAGAATGGACCAGCCGCGCCTGCTCAGCGGCAACCACGCCGTCGCCTGGGCCGCCCGCCTGGCGCGCCCCCAGGTGATCCCGGTCTACCCGATCACGCCGCAGAGCCCGATCATGGAGAAGCTCGGCGACTTCCACGCCGCCGGCGAGCTCGACGCGGAGATCCTCACCCCGGAGTCGGAGCACTCGGCGCTGGCCGCCGGCATCGCCGCCTCGCTCGGCGGGGCGCGGGTGTTCACCGCGACGGCGTCGCAGGGCATCCTGCTGATGCACGAGCTGCTGCACTACGCCGCCGGCGGCCGCGCGCCGATCGTGATGTGCAACGTCAACCGCACGGTCGCCTCGCCGTGGGCCTTCTGGCCCGACGCCACCGACAGCCTCGCGCAGCGCGACACCGGCTGGATCCAGCTCTACTCGGAGACGCCGCAGGAGTCGCTCGACAGCATCCTGCAGGCGTTCCGCGTCGCCGAGGCGGTGTCGCTGCCGGCGATGGTCTGCCACGACGCCTTCTACGTCTCGCACGCCATGGAGCCGGTCGCGGTGCCCGACCCGGCGCTGGTCGACTCTTTCCTGCCGCCATACGCGCCGGAGCACATGATCGACCCGGGGCGCGGCGAGTCGTTCGGCTACGTCCTCGACCAGGCGAAGTTCAACCGCACCCGCCGCGACCTCGACGAGGCGATGGCGCGGGTGCCCGACGCGCTCGAGGCCGCCGACGCGGCCTGGAGCGGGCGCACCGGCCGCGGCTACGGCATCGTCGAGCGCTACCGGATGGAGGGCGCCGACACCGTCGTGGTCACCATGGGCAGCATGGCCGGCACCGCGCGCGTCGCCGTCGACGCGCTGCGCGACGCGGGCGAGCGTGTGGGCCTGCTGCGGATCCGGCTGTTCCGGCCGTTCCCGGTCGCCGAGGTGCGCGCCGCGCTGGCCGGGATCGGGCGACTCGTCGTGCTCGACCGGAACTACTCGCCCGGCCTCGGCGGCGTGCTGCACCAGGAGCTCAAGGCGGCGCTGTTCGGCCTCGACGGCGCGGTCCCCGAGGTGCACGGCCTGCTCGCCGGCGTCGGCGGGGTCAACGTCACCCCGGAGATGATCGGCGACGCGGTCGCCGCGTCCCGGCGGCGCGATGCCGTCCCCCAGTCCGTGTGGATGGAGTGAAGCCATGCAGAAGATCGAACTCGTCGACCGCGACCTCTTCAACCCCGGCCACGCCGCCTGCCCCGGCTGCCAGGAGTCGCTGGCGCTGCGCGCCATCCTGAACACCCTCGGCGACGACGCCGCGGCGGTGTTCCCGCCGTCGTGCGGGGCGGTGATCTGCGGCCCGCACCCCTACAGCTCGCTGAACATCCCGGTGTTCCAGACCTCGCTGGAGTCGGCGGCGGCCGCCGCCAGCGGGCTGCGCCGCGCGCTGAACCAGCGCGGCCGGCACGACACCACGGTGGTCTGCTTCGCCGGCGACGGCGGCACCTACGACATCGGCTTCCAGGCGCTGTCGTCGGCCGTCGAGCGCAACGAGGACATCCTCTACGTCTGCTTCGACAACGAGGGGTACATGAACACCGGCGCGCAGAAGAGCTCGTCGACGCCGCTCCACGCGAGCACCGCGTCGACCCCGGCCGGCAAGCCGTCGCGCAAGAAGGACATGATCGGCATCCTCGCCGCCCACG